>CAXSHI010000029.1:0-31542 GCA_964236755.1 uncultured Acetobacteraceae bacterium | reverse complement strand
AGCCACGTTGCGGATCACATCAGAGTCAGCGGTTGTGGCAACTGGTATCAGTCGTCGTCAGCGGGCCGGCCGGCGGGCGCGCCGAAGGAGCGCAGGTCGATCACCGGGGCGTCCGCGCCGTGCAGGCGGTGGTCCACGATCATCAAAGGCGACTTGGCCAGCGCCGTGGACAGGTTGGCGAGGTAGCGTTCCAGCAGGAAGGCCGGGCCGCCGGCGCGGGCGGCGTCCTGGTCGGCGGTGAAGACCCGCAGCGCCGTGTCCGCCTGGCCCGTCACCTCCGCCGCTGCCCCGCGAGCGCTGGATGTGAGGTCGGTCGAGGCCTGGCGCGCGGCGGCGGCCGAGGCCTGCGCGCGGCCCCGTTCGGTGGCGACCGCAGTGCGGGCGATGATCTCGGCGGCCTGGACGTTGTGGTAGGCCTCGGCCGCGGCGGCGGGCGGGTGGATCGCCTCGATCACGGCGCCGACCAGCTCGACGCCGCTGCCCAGCCGGTCCAGCTCGGCCTGCAGCTGCGCCCGGAGGCTTTCGGCCAGCGTTTCCCGGCGCTCGCCCAGCATGTCGTCCAGCATCTTGCCGGCCAGCACCCGGGCGAGCAATCGCCCGGCCTCGGCCCGCACCAAGGCCTCGGGCGCCTCGACGGCGTAGGCGGCGCGCAGGGCGGAGGCGTCGTCGAGGCCCGTCCGGAACAGCACCTTGAGGTCCACGCTGACCACCTGGAAGCTTTGCCCGCCGGACGTGTCGAGGCTGGCGAGCAGGTAGGACACCTCCGCCGGGTGCGCCCGGTCCCAGAGCCGGTCGGCGGAGGCGGGCGCCGGGCCCTCCGCGCTGGTGCGCATGTCGGCGGCGTCGGCACCCCCGAGCGCCCCCCCGAGCGCCACGGAATGCACGACGCCCAGCTCCACCCGGCGGACCCGGCCGAATGGCCATGGCAGGCCCAGATGCGCGCCGGGCGGCCAAACGGCTGCGGGCGCGCCGAGCCGCTCATAGATCCCGCGCTGATCGAGGCCGAGCAGCGTGGCGCCGGAGAGGCCCCATGCCGCCAGCCCCAGGCACGCCGCCATCGGCAGCGCCGCGGCCCGCGCGTAGCGGAGCGCCCAGCTCCGGGAGAAATCCAGGCCAAGGTGGGTCCGGATCGGCACCGCGAGGCCGCCCGGGATGCGGCCAGGCCGCAGCAGCAGCGCCGCAAGGCTTCCCACCGCCGCCCGTGCCGCCGCGAGCGGCGGCGGCGGCAGGAACCAGTTCGCCAGGGCGCGGACCGTCAGCTCGGCCGCGACGACGCACAGGTAAAGGCCGACCAGCGCCATGGCCGGACGCGCCCAGGCCATGCCGGACCCGGCCAGGATGTGCAGCAGCCCCGCCAGCGGGATGGCGGCGGTCGGCACGAACAGCAAGGCTTCAAGCGCCGGCGCTTCCGGCAGGCGTGCGCGGGGCGCCGCGGCCACGATCCGCTCCATCACCAGCAGCGGGAAGCCGAGCACGACGGCGCCCCCGCCCAGCAGCGTGGCGTGCGGCAGCGGGCCGGCTGTTGCGGGCCAGCGCCAGACAGCCCACGCAGTGAACGCGCAGAGGACCGGGACGATGATCCCCTGGGGACGGCGCGCCATCCGCGCCAGGCGCTCGGCCGCGTCGAGCTGGCCCGGGCGACGAGGCAGCAGACGCGCCCAGCGGCCCCGCACCGGCGCAAGCGGCGGGCTGGCCCGGCCGAGGCGCGACCGCGCCCAAGCCATCGCCAGCGTCGCCAGCAGCCCCGCCAGCGCCAGCAGCACAGCACCCGCCGCGACGCCGGCCAACCCGCTGGAGCGGGCCTCGGCGCCGAGCGGCGTCGCGCCTACCGCGCCGAGCAGCAGCAGGACGGCGGCGCAGCCGCCGCTCAGCCGGCGGACCAGCCGCAGCGTGCCGGCGGCGTCCGGCCAAGCCTCCAGCGCCCCGGCCCCCGGCGCCAAGGGTGGCGGGTGCAGCGCGTTCAACGCGGCTTGCGGCCCCTCACGCCGTCAACGCGCGCAGCGCATCGAGCGCGGGTCGAGCCTGACGACGCAGCGGGCGAGCGTGTTGGATGTCAGGTTGTGGACCTGGGCGACATACCCGCCCTCCGTGGCGTCCAACACCGTGAAGCCGTACTCGGAACGGTCGGCGGTGGCCCGGATGGCGATGGTGGGCGTCCCCTCGACGCCGGGCAGGGCATAGATCGCGCCGGCGTTGCTGCCGGCGGTGTCCGGCACGAACGCCTGCGGCTGGTTGCCGTCGTTGTTGTCGAGCAGCGTGCCGGAATTGCCGACGACCAGCTGCGGCGCGTAGTCGCCCCCTTGGAAATCGACCACCTGGAACTGGTGGTCATGGCCCGAGATCAGCAGCTTGACCTGCGCCGGCACCGCGCCGGGCGTCAGGCTGTCGAACACCGACTGCTGCGTGGCGTCGCCGCCCGCGAGGTTGCCGTTCAGCTTGGCCAGCCGGATGTCGTAGGTCGATTTGTGCGTGACGTAGAAGACGTGGCGATGGGCCAGCGGCGTCAGCACGGCGGCGAGCTGCTCCTTGTAGATGTCCGGCAGCGTCCGGCCGTCGGTGGAAACCGTCTTGAGGTCGGCCGCATTGGTGTTGGAGTCGCTGGAGTCGAACATCACCAGCGACACCCGGCCGGCCTGCACGACGTAGGGCGGCGTGTAGTCGTAGGGCGTCAGCGGACCCGCGGCGCCCGGCGCCCCCGTCATCGGCACGTAGGGTCCGGTGCAGTCCACCGCGTCCTGGTCGTAGGGGTGCACGTCGAGCAGCCGGAACCAGCCGCGCGCGCCGCGGTTGCAGCTTTCGTGGTTGCCGCGGCTCAGGGCGAGCGGTGCTGCGGCGATCAGGTTCCTCGCCGGGCCGAACCAGTCGGCGTACCAGGAATCCCAGTTGTCGAAGGCCGGGTTGTTCTCGCAGCCGGCAAAGCCCGTGGGACAGGGCTGCTCGCGGTAGAAGAAGTCGCCGACGTGGACGATCAGGTCCGGCTTGAACGTGGCGGCGTAGTTCGAGAGGAACTCCAGCGGGAACTGCTGGGGGTCGTTGCAGTCCTGCGTGCCGGACACGGCGCTCGTGACGCGGCAGCCGGTGTCGCCGACCACCAGGATGCGGCGCGGGTGGGCCAGCGGCATCTTCAGCGCAACGCCCGCCACGTCCGCGGCGACGTGGCCGAAGGCCGGGATCGGCGCGCTCTCGCACATCAGGACGGGGTAGTAGGTCTTGGGCGCCTCCGCCGCGGCCGTGACGGGGCCGCGCTGCGTGAGCGGGACCGGCCGGCCGTCCACCGAGGCAGCCGGGCAGCCGTTGCCCGGGTCGTCCTCGATGGCGCGGATCAGCACCGTGTCATCCGGCGCGAACTGGACCCAGTGGTTGACCACCGCGGCACCGGCGGGGCTGGAAGGCATGGCCCCGCCGATGATCGCGGCGGCAACACAAATCCGTGACAGCATCGGCGCACAGCCCCATTGTTTGCACAGGGTTATATCCGCCGATCCTACACGGGCTGTTAAGCTTGAATTACGGTTTTTCGGGGTGGTTGAACGTCCGTGGCGGCGCCGCTACTTGGGATGCCGCGGCGCCTCGGGGCCGTGGCGGCCGTCCGGGCGGGTGCCGCCATCGGGCGGCCCCTGGTGGTCGCCGGAGTCGTTGCGGCCTTTCTGCTGCTGCCGCTCGCGCGCGTTGTGGTGGTGGGTTTCCGGCTTGTCGGCGTTCTGCTTGCTGCTGCCGGGGCCGCCCACGGCGCGGTCGGCGTGCTCGGTCTTGGTGTTGTCGGTCATCGGTCGCTCCTTGTGGCTGCGGGTTCAACGCCGGGAAGGCCGGCGCGTTCACCGGGTTCGGGACGCCTGCGGTTTCCGCGCCGCCCTATTGCCACGCCGCGGATCGGGGCTTCTCATGCCGGCTGCATCCGAGCCGCAGGACGCCGCCATGAAGCTGATCAGCGCCACGCCCAGTCCCTACGCACGCAAGGTGCGCATCGCGCTGGCTGAGAAATCGGTGCCTTTCACGCTGCAGACGGAGGTGCCGTGGAACGACGACACCAGCCTGCCGCAGCACAACCCGCTGGAGAAGCTGCCGGTCCTGCTGCCGGACGACGGGTCGGCGCTCTGGGAAAGCAGTTTCATCTTGGAATGGATCGAGCGGAAGTTTCCGGAGCCGCCGCTGCTGCCCCCCGACGACGACGGCATCCTCGCGCACAAGCGGATGGACGCGCTGGCGACCGGCGTGTGCGACGCCCTGCTGCTGGTGTTCTTCGAGCGCATGCGGCCCGAGGCGCACCGTAGCCAACCCTGGACCGACCGCCAGATGCGCAAGGTGCGCGGCGGCGTCGCCGAGATCGCCCGCGTGGTGGGGGAGCGGCCCCATGCGGTCGGCGGCGCGTTCGGCATCGCCGACATCTCCGCCGGCAGCGTGCTGGGCTACCTCGACGTGCGCTTCCCCGAGCTGGGCTGGCGCGAGACGCACCCCAGCCTCGCCCGCTACATGGACGGGCTGATGGCCCGGCCCTCTTTCCAAACGACGACGCCCTATCCCCAGACCATCACGGGCGCGGTGGTCTGATCTCCCGAACCCGAAGGAACCGCCGATGACCGAGATCTGGCGCCTGTCCGCCGCCGCTCTGGCCTCCATGATCCGCCGGCGGGAGGTCTCGGCGCGGGAGGCCGCCGATGCCGCGCTGGCCCGGCTCGACGCGGTGAACCCGCAGGTCAACGCCGTGGTGGAGCACCGGCCCGAGGAGGTGCGGGCAGCCGCCGACCGGATCGACCGCGCCATCGCCGCCGGCGACGACCCGGGCGTGCTGGCCGGCGTGCCCGTCACGGTGAAGGTGAACGCCGACCAGGCCGGCTTCGCCACCACCAACGGCGTGACCCTGCAGCGCGACCTGGTGGCGCAATCCAACAGCCCCGTGGTGGACAACCTGCTGCGGGCCGGCGCGGTGCTGCTGGGACGGACCAACGCGCCGGCCTTTTCGCTGCGCTGGTTCACCAGCAACCTGCTGCACGGCGACACCCGCAACCCGCGCGACCCGGCGCTGACGCCCGGCGGGTCCTCGGGCGGTGCCGCGTCGGCGGTGGCGGTGGGGATCGGGCACCTGGCGCACGGCACCGACATCGCCGGGTCGATCCGCTACCCCGCCTACGCCTGCGGCGTGCATGGGCTGCGGCCCTCGCTCGGCCGGGTGCCGGCCTTCAACGCCTCCTTGCCGGAGCGGGGGATCGGGCCGCAGCTCATGGCGGTGTCCGGACCCATCGGCCGCACGATCGGCGACCTGCGCCTGGGGCTTGCGGCCATGGCGGCGGCGGACGCGCGCGACCCCTGGTGGGTGCCGGCGCCGCTCGAAGGGCCGCCAACACCTCGCCGCGCCACGCTCTGCGTGCGGCCCGGCGGCCTCGCGGTCGTGCCGGAGGTCGATGCGGCGCTGCGCGACGCGGCCCGACGCCTCCAGGCCGCGGGCTGGACGGTCGAGGAGGTGGCGGACACGCCGTCGCTGCACGAGGCGACGGATCTGCAGGTCAAGCTTTGGCTGGGCGAAGGCTTCGCGGGCTTCGCGGACGCGATCACGCGGGAGGGCGACCCCGGGGCGCTCGCCACGCTGGCGGCGATGCGGCCCCAGGCGGAGGGGCTGCCGCCGGACGTGGTGGCCCAGGCGCTGCTCCGCCGCGCCGGGCTGACCCGCGAATGGCTGCTGTTCCTGGAGCGCCATCCGGTCCTGCTGCTGCCGGTGTCGGGGGAGCTGCCGTTCCCGGACGGCCTGGACATGGAAAGCCCCGGGGCGTTCGATCGGGTGTGGCGGGCGCAGCTCACCCAGAGCGGCCTGCCGCTGATGGGCTTGCCCGGCCTGGTCGTGTCCACCGGACTGGTCGGGCGCACTCCGGTCGGGGTGCAGGTGGTCGCCGGGCGGTACCGCGAGGACCTTTGCCTGCTCGCGGGCGAGGCGATCGAGGCCGGCGGCGTGCCGCCCGCGCCGATTGATCCCATTCCTAGAAGCGCCTGACGCCCGCCAAGCGCACCGAGAATGGCCGGCGCACCTGCCGGTGGCGCCGGCCATCCGTCGGAGCCGCGCAGCCAGCCGGCCGAATGCGGGTCCATCCGGCCGGCCCGTGACGGCCTTAGTGCTTGACGGCCTTAGTGCTTCTGGCCGGCGGCGCCCTTGTCGCTGTGCGCGGCGCTGGTCTCGGGACGTGCGGCCGGCTTTGGCGGCTCGGCCACGGCCTTGGTGGATTGCACCGCCACGGGCTTGTGCTCGGCCTTTGCCGGGCCGGCCTCGGCGCGAGCCGGCGTCGGCGCCTTGTCGTGCGGCTCCGTGTTGGCCTCGAACCGCTCGGCAACCTTCTTCAGGTCGGCTGCCAGCTGCGCCGGCTCAGGCTTGCCGGCCTGCGGCGGCACCGCGGTGGGCTGGCTGGCATGCGTCGCCACTGCCTCCAGGCGAGGTCCAGGCAGCGCGCGGTTGACATGCTCGACGACGACCTCGTCGTGGCGCACGGTGTCGCGCACCGTCTCGTGCCGCTCCGTCACCTCGCGGCGCAGCACGACCTCTTCCGTGACCCGCACGCTTTTCCAGACCTCGGCCACCTCGAAGCTGTCGCTCATCTCGATGACGCTTTCGGTCAGGATGCCCTGCGTGGCCACCGCGGTCGCGGCCGAGGGCTTGCGGCGCTCGACGACCACCCGCTCCTCGCGCAGCGACACCGCCTGCTCGACCGGGGTCTCCACCACGACGCGGCGCACGCGGGTCGTCTCGCCCGCGACCAGGCGGGTGCCGACGTTCAGCGTCTCCTCGCCGACCGGGATGACCTCCACGCTGCTTGCGGAGGGCTGCACGGCGCCGTGGCCGGGCTGCGCGGGACGGTCGCCGCGCGGGGCGTAGCCGGCCATGGCCTGCTGCGACGCCTTGCCGAAGGAGAGCATCATGTCCCAGAACGGGATGCCCGTCGTCACCGGGGCGTCCGAGCGCAGGGTCGCGTCGCGTGGGGCCGTGTTGGGATCGTAAGCCATCATCAATCTCCATCGTGGGGACGGCGCCCGGCCCGGGGTTCATGCCGCCGGCGCCGTCCTTTGTTGTGCACGCCGGCCCGGCTTCGCGCCGACGCCGGCTCTTCGAGCGGACGCGGACGCCCGCGCCGCGGCTACTCGGCCGCGGGGCGCTGGCCCTGGCGCGCCTGCTGACGCTGGCTGGCCTGCGCCTCCAACGGGCGCAGCGTCTCGTCGGCGGTGCGGCGGATGGCGCGGAGCATCGCCGTGGTGCCCTGCATCAGCGTGTCCATGTATTCCTGCGCGAACCGCTGCTGCATCTCGACGACCGCGGTCGGGTTGGAGAAGCGGAACAGCTCCTTGGTCATGCGCAGATTGGCCTGCACGACGCCTTCCACCAGGCCCGCCACGCCGTGCTGCATGTCGCGCAGGCCACCCTCGGCGGCCTGGGGCAGCGTCATGAGGTGGCGCACGTCCTCAGACGCGCCCTGCGCCGCCTGGGCCACCTTGCGGCTGACGGCCTCAAGCGTCTGCGCCGTGTCCTGGGCGATCTGCCGCTGGCCCTCGGCCAGGGCGTGCGTGCTCCGGCGCACGGTCTCGTTCGCGGTCTCGCTGACCCGGCGCAGCGCCTCGACTCCGGCCTGGGTGCCTTGGCGCGTCACGTCGGCCGTCGCCTCGGCGCCCCGGCGCGCCGCCTCCTCCGCGGCGCGGGCGCCCTGCTGGGCGGCCGTGGCGCCCTGGTGCGCAGCCTGTTCAGCTGCCTGAGTCTCGGCCCACACGTTGGCCCCGACCGTCGCTTGGCTGCTGGCGGGCTTGGCGCCCTGCAGCTTGTTGCTGTCTGACATTGATGGCTCCAAAAAAATAGGGCTGGTATCATTTTGTGCATTGCACCATAGGAAATTGCATGATTCCGAACAAACATTGAAATCACGAAAACGTGATAACCGGACGTGTGACGCAATCTCAGCGCAGAGCTGCATTCCGATCTCAAATCTTGACACAATGAAACAGCATGCTGTAATTGTAAGTTGTGCAATTTTTAAAGCGTTTGACAGTATTGTACTTGGTCCAGGCGGAACGTGTCTCATTATGGTTTGTTTCTGGATTGAGCGAGGTGAGCCTTGGTGCATTCATTGCTCTTACCGTTGCCATCGTTGCGGCACCCGCCGCCTTCGTCGGGCTTGCGCCATCGAGACGGGTGTTCCTGCTGCGCCCTGCGGGCAGGGCTTTCAGGACACGGATGGATGGAATTGCCGCCGGGGCGCTTCGTTTCGGGCCACGCCGGGCTTATGCTGTGGAGGTGAAAACTCCCAAGCGCCATGCCGCCCTTCCGGCTCCCTTGATGATGGCAGAGCTGGCCTGGGCCTCCTGGGAAACGATTGCCCGCCGCAGCCTGCTGATGGCGCGCAACGCCTGCTCCGCGGCTGAGTACAACCGCATGGTGTCCGAGAAGGCGGCGGCGGCCTGGGACATCGGCCGGGTGCTGGCGTCGCCGGGAAACGTTTCGGCTGAGGCTCTGCTGAGGCCGTTGCACAGCCGGGCGACCGCAAACGCGAAGCGCCTGCGCAGCCGCTGATCCGGGCCGTCCGGCCGCCGCGGACGCCTAAGCAGGCCTGCGCAGCCTGGACGGGTCGAGGATCGCCATGCGCGTGCTGCTGATCGAGGACGACCGGTCCACCGCGGACTACCTGGCCAAGGGGCTGCGGGAGGTGGGCCATGTCGTCGAGGTGGCGCGCACCGGGCGCGACGGCCTGGTCCTGGCGCTGGACGAGGGGTTCGACGCGATCATTGCCGACCGGATGCTGCCGGGTCCCGACGGCCTGAGCATCCTGCGGGCGCTGCGCGCGTCCGGCAACCGCACCCCGGTGCTGATCGTGACGGCGCTGGGCGAGGTCGATGCCCGGGTGGACGGGCTGGACGCCGGCGCCGACGACTACCTGGCCAAGCCCTTCGCCTTCAGCGAGCTGCGCGCCCGTCTCGACGCCATGACCCGGCGCGCCGCGGCCACCGGCGCGGGAGAGGCCGCGGTGCTGCGCGTCGGCGACGTCGAGATGAACCTGCTGCGCCGCACCGTGCGCCGGGCCGGCCGGCCGGTCGAGCTGCTGCCGACCGAGTTCCGCCTTCTGGAGTTCATGATGCGCCACCCGGGCCAGGTGCTGACGCGCACCATGCTGCTGGAGCGGGTGTGGGACTTCAACTTCGACCCCACGACCAACGTGGTCGATGTCCACGTGAGCCGGCTGCGGCGCAAGCTGGACGCCGTGCGGGAAGAAGCCGGCGGCCCGCCGCTCATCCGCACCCTGCGCGGCGCCGGCTACATGTTCGGGCCGGACTAGCCGCGGGTGGGCGGCATGCGCCAGAGCTTCGCGCTCCGGGTCGCAGCCCTTTCGGCCGCCTTGGTGGTGCTGGTCTGCGGCGCGGGCTTCGGGTGGGCCTACCTGCGGGTGGCGGGCGCGCTCGGCGCGCAGCTCGACGCGGCGATCGCGGCCGACGCGGAGGGCTACCTGGAGGACCTGCAGAACTTCGGTCCGCAGGGCTTCGCCGCCAGCATCGCCGCCGCCGCCCGGCGCCGCGGCGCGCTCGTGCTGCTGCGCACCGCCGATGGCGGCCGGGTGGCCGGCGCCCTGGATGGGGTGCCGGCCGGGCTGCATGGCTTCACCACGCTGCGTGCGCCGGACGGGCGGGACTTGCGGGTGCTCGGCGCGGCGCTGCCGGGCGGGCTGGAGCTGCTGGTGGGGGCGGACCTGGCGCCGGTGCGGCGGGGCGCGGCGGCGCTCACCGCCACGCTGCCAGTCGCGGGCGCGGTGGCGGCGCTGGCCGCGCTGCTGCTCGGCTTCGTCGCGGCGCGCCGGCTGGAGCGCCGGCTGCGCCAGGTGTCGGAGGCCGGGCAGGCCGTTATCACCGGCGACCTGTCGCGCCGCCTGCCCTTGAGCGGCACGCATGACGAGTTCGACCGGCTGGCCGGCACGGTGAACGCCGTGCTGGCCCGGGTCGAGGCGCTGGTGGAGGGCCTGCGCTCCACCACGGCCAGCGTCGCGCACGACCTGCGCAGCCCGCTGTTCCGCCTGCGCCAGCAGCTTGAGGCCGCCGTGGCCCGACCGCGCGAGCCGGAGGCCGACGCACGGACGCTGGAGGCCAGCCTCCTGGAGCTGGATGGCGTGCTGGCGACCTTCTCCGCCCTGCTGCGCATCGCGCAGGTGGAGGCCGGGCTGACCGGCGCGAGCCTTGAGCCGGTGGACCTGTCGGCGCTGGCGGCCGACGTCGCCGAACTCTATGCGGCCGTGGCCGAGGACGCCGGGCAGCGCCTGGACACGCGCCTGGCGCCGGGCCAGCGCGTGCGGGGCGACCCGGCGCTGCTGCGGCAGGCCGTCGCCAACCTGGTCGAGAACGCGCTGACCCATGGCGGCCCCGCCGTGCAGGTCCAGGTTTCCGTCGAGGCCGTGCCGGGCGGCGGCCCCGCGCTGCGCGTCGGCGACACCGGACCCGGCGTCCCCGTCGGCGAGCGCGGGCGCGTGCTGGAGCGGTTCTACCGCCTGGACCGCAGCCGCCATACGCCCGGCAGCGGCCTGGGCCTGGCGCTGGTTGCCGCCGTGGCGCGGCTGCACGGCGCGGCGCTGCGGCTGGAGGACGCGGCGCCGGGCCTTTCGGTCACGCTCGCCTTTCCCGAAGTCTGACAAAATCGACATGGTGGCGCGGGGCGTCGCTCCATCCGGAACGGTGCATATGCCTGCCCATGCGGAAGCGATCCGCAGGTCCCTTCAGGAGCACCCCATGTCCAGTCTGAAATCCCGCCGCGCCGCCTTTGCCGCCGTGCTGCTGGCCGGCACCGCGCTGGGCGGCCTCGGCGCCACGCTGCGCCCCGCCGCCGCCGAGGGCCAGGTTGCGGCCCAGCCGATCACGGCCCAGCCCATAGCCGCCCTGCCGGGCTTCGGCGACCTCGTCACCCGCGTGCGCCCCGCGGTCGTGACCATCACCAGCACCGAGCGCGTGCAGGCGGAGCAGGCCGCCTCGCCCTTCCCAAAGGGGTCGGAGCAGGACCAGACCTTCCGTCATTTCTTCGGCGGCCGGCCCGGCGGCGAGGAGGCGCGTCCGGCCAAGGCGCTCGGCTCCGGCTTCATCGTCGATGCCGAGGGCCACGTCGTCACCAACAACCACGTCGTGGACGGCGCCACCAAGGTCGTCGTGACGCTCGATGATGGGCGGGAGCTAGACGCCCGCGTGGTGGGCCGCGACGCCCGCACCGACGTCGCCGTGCTGCAGGTCGATGCCGGGGCGAAGCTGCCGTTCCTGTCGCTGGGCGACAGCGACAAGGCGCGTCCGGGCGACTGGGTTGTGGCGATGGGCAACCCGTTCGGCCTGGGTGGGACGGTCACGGCCGGCATCGTCTCGGCGCGCGGCCGCGACATCGGCGCCGGGCCGTATGACGATTTCCTGCAGGTCGACGCGCCGATCAACCGCGGCAACTCCGGCGGGCCGCTGTTCAGCACGGACGGCAGCGTGGTCGGCGTGAACACCGCGATCTACAGCCCGTCCGGCGGCTCGGTCGGCATCGGCTTCGCCATTCCGTCGAACCTGGTCAAGCAGGTGGTGGCGGAGCTGGAAGAGCACGGCCATTTGGACCGCGGCTATTTGGGCGTGATGTCGCAGAAGCTGACCCCCGAGATGGCGGCGGCGCTGAAGCTTGCCCATGCCACGGGCGCGCTGGTGGCGGACGTTGAGCCGAACGGGCCGGCGGCGAAGGCTGGGTTGAAGCCGGGCGACGTCGTGACGGCGGTGAACGGCGCCGTGGTCGATGACCCGCGTGCCCTGGCCCGCCAGGTGGCGGCGCTGCGGCCCGGCACCGGCGCGGAGGTGACGGTGCTGCGCGACGGCGCCGAGCAGACGCTGGCGATGACCACGGCGGCGCTGCCGGACAAGGTCGCCGACGCCGGCGCGCCGGGCGAGCCGTCGGACGGCAAGCTCGGCCTCGCGCTCGCGCCGATCAACCCGGCCGCGCGGCAAAGCCTGGGCCTCGGCGACGAGGTGACGGGCGCGGTGGTCGCGGCCGTGCGCCCGAACAGCCCGGCGAGCGAGGCGGGGCTGAAGCCCGGCGACGTGCTGCAGAGCGTCGGCAACCGCCCGGTCGCGACGCCGGAGCAGGCGGTGCAGGCGATCCGCGCGCAGCAGGGCCGCGAGCAGAAAGGTGCGAAGCAGCAGGCCGTGGCGTTCCGCGTGCTGCGGGACGGCCACAGCTTGTTCGTCGCGGTGCCCGCCCAGGGCTGACGGCCGGCTCGTGCCGGCGGCCCTTTGCACGGCCCCTTCTGTCCTGGGCGCGGAGCGCAGCGACAGGAAGGCCGGAGCAAAGGGCCGCCGGCACGCCACCGGGTCTGTCCTTCTTATAGGACGACAGGCGCCATCCCGGTCCAAGCCGGGCATCAGGCCACGTTCAGGGCTTGTTAAGGAAATCGCCGTAGTGTCGCCGTGACCGGTCCGAACCAAGCTGCAAGGCCCTGCAGAGGAAACGGACGGCCGTAGCGACTTGGAGCGAGCAATGGGGTGGCTGATCGGACCTTCGAGAATGGCACGCGAGCTGGCCCGGACCAAGGCCGAGCTGGCCGAGGTCAAGGGCCGGGTGGCTGTCCTGGACGTTTATGCCGGCGTCGGCCTTTGGGAAGCCGTGCTGCACAACGCCGACGCGATGGCGCCCGAAAGCCAGTGGACCTGGTCGGCCGAGTTCCGCAGGCTGATGGGCTTCAAGTCCGTCGCGGACTTCCCGGACGTCGTGCACTCCTGGTCCGACCGGCTGCATCCCGACGACGCCGGACCGACCTTCGAGAAGTTCGGCGCCCATCTCGCCGACAAGACCGGCCGGACGCCCTACAGCGTGGCTTACCGGCTGAAATGCGCCGACGGCGCGTATCGCTGGTTCCGGGCGACCGGCGGCTGCGCCCGTGACGCGCAGGGCACCCCTCTGCGCGCCTGCGGCTCGCTGACCGATATCCACGACCAGATCACCGCGCAGGAGACCAAGGCGCGGGAGGCGGCAGACGACAAGCACGCCATCGCCGCCCTGGTGCGCGGCTTCGCCGCGTTGGCGGACGGCAACCTGCAGTACCAGATCAACGAAGTCCTCTCCAGCAAGACCACGCAGCTCAGGGACGACTTCAACCAGACTGCCGCCCGGCTTTGCGACACCATCGCGACGATCGCCGGAGCCGTCGGCGAGCTGCAATCCGGCACCGGCGAGATCAGCCAGGCGGCCAACGACCTGTCGCACCGCACCGAGCAGCAGGCGGCCAGCCTGGAAGAGACTGCGGCGGCGCTGGACCAGATCACGTCCACCGTCCGCAGCACCGCCGATGCCTCAAGCCATGCCCAGACGATCATATCCTCGACGAAGGTCGATGCGGAGCAGTCCGGCCAGGTCGTGCGCGATGCCGTCGTCGCCATGGGCGAGATCGAGAAGTCGTCCACGCAGATCAGCCAGATCATCGGCGTCATCGACGAGATCGCATTCCAAACCAACCTGCTGGCGCTGAACGCCGGGGTCGAGGCGGCGCGGGCCGGCGACGCGGGCCGCGGCTTTGCCGTCGTGGCCAGCGAGGTGCGGGCGCTCGCGCAACGCTCGGCCGAGGCTGCCAAGGAGATCAGGGGCTTGATCGCGGCGTCCACGGGACACGTCGGGCGCGGCGTCAAGCTCGTCGGCGACGCCGGGCTGTCTCTGGGCCGCATCGTCAGCCAGGTCGGCGAGGTCCACAGCGCCATTGCGGAGATCGCGGCGTCGGCCCAGGAGCAATCCACCGGGCTGCGGGAGATCAACTCCGCCGTGAACCAGATGGATCAGATGACGCAGCAGAACGCAGCCATGGTCGAGCAGAGCACGGCTGCCAGCCATAGCCTCGCCCAGGAAACGGCGAACCTGGTGCGGCTGACCGGCCGCTTCCAGATCGGCGATCTGCCGCCTGCCAGGGAGCACTCCGGGAACGTGAGGTCGTTGCCCCGTCCTGCCGAGCCTGCGCCGCGTCCCAAGCGCACGACGTCGCTGAAGGTCGTGGGCCAGAAGCGTGAGCTATCCGCTCCGCATGCCGACGACGGCGGCTGGAAGGAGTTCTAGCAGCCTGCCGGTCGCCGTTGCCGCCCAGGCCCGGTCACGGCTTGGGGCACCGCTGACCCGAACTCAGGTCAGGCCGACAGCCCTTTTCACCGACCGCTCCCCGCAAGGATGGGACGGCCGATGCAAAGGGCTGTCGGCGCCAGGTCCGCCGGCGGCGCAGGCCGTCCGCAGGAACCCGACGGCCTGCCGTCCCGCGCCCGTCCTTTCGACCGGCGCAACTTACCTGTAGCCTCCGCTTTGAAACCATGCCGACCTACGGGTCGGGGCCCAAGCGAACAAGGGCGGCTTGCGCCGCGGAGGCACGATGACCAGCCAAGCACATGGCGACGCAGCCACAGACCCCATGCGCCGCGCCCTCGTCGTCGGCGCCCTCGGCGTCGTGTACGGCGACATCGGCACCAGCCCGATCTACACGCTGCGCGAGTGCCTGAAGGCGGCCGGCGGCGGCACGGAGACGGAGGTGGTGCTGGGGCTGCTGTCCCTGATCTTCTGGGCGCTGATGATCGTGGTCACGGTCAAGTACGTGCTGTTCGTCATGCGCGCCGACAACGAGGGCGAAGGCGGCATCATGGCGCTGCTCGGCCTGGCCGCGCATTCGGAGGCAGACCCGCGGCGGCGCACCGCCCTGCTCATGGTCGGCATCGCCGGCGCCGCGCTGTTCTACGGCGACGGCATGATCACCCCGGCCATCTCCGTCCTCAGCGCCATGGAAGGGCTGGAGGTCGCAGCCCCCTTACTCAAGCCTTACGTCATCCCGCTCACCATCGCCGTGCTGATCGGTTTGTTCGTGGTGCAGAGCCGGGGCAGCGAGCGGATCGGCGCCTATTTCGGCCCGGTGATGGCGGGGTGGTTCGCCGTGCTGGCGGTGGCCGGGCTGGTGCAGGTGGTGCAGAACCTCGGCGTGCTGGCGGCGCTCAACCCGCTCTACGCCCTTCGTTTCTTGTTCGGCCATGGCTCCATCGGCTTCCTGGCGCTCGGCTCGGTGTTCCTCGCCATGACCGGGGCAGAGGCGCTGTATGCCGACATGGGGCACTTCGGCCGCGGCCCGATCCGGCTCGACTGGTTCGCCTTCGTGCTGCCGGCGCTGGCGCTCAACTACTTCGGCCAGGGGGCGCTGGTGCTCGCCCATCCCGATGCGACCGACAGCCCGTTCTTCAACCTGTTTCCCGGCTGGGCACTGGTGCCCGTGGTGGTGCTCGCCACCGCCGCCACGGTGATCGCCTCGCAGGCCGTGATCTCCGGCGCGTTCTCGCTGTCGCAGCAGGCGATGCAGCTCAGCCTGCTGCCCCGGCTCGACATCCGCCAAACGTCGGAGGAGGCCATCGGCCAGGTTTACGTGCCGCAGATCAACTGGCTGTTGATGGTCTGCGTGATCGGGCTGGTGCTGGCCTTCGGGTCCTCGGACAACCTCGCGGCGGCGTACGGCATCGCGGTGGCGGGCACCATGGTGATCACCACGGGCCTGCTCGCGCTGGTGGCCCGGCGGGTGTGGCGTTGGAGCGTGCCGACGACGGCGGCGGTGATTGGCTTCTTCCTCGTCGTGGACCTCGCCTTCTTCGCGGCCAACGCGGTGAAAATTCCCCAGGGCGGCTGGTTCCCGCTGCTGGTCGGCGTCATCGTGTTCACCCTGATGTCCACCTGGCGCCGCGGCCGGCAGATCGTGCTGGAGCGCACAAGCGAGGACAACCTGCCGATTGACCGGTTCCTCGCCCGGCTCGACTCGTCGAGACTGCCCCGGGTGCCGGGCACTGCCGTCTATCTCGCGGCACGCCGGGAGACGGCGCCATACTCGCTGACCGACAACCTCAAGCACAACAAGGTGCTGCACGAGCGCATCGCGTTGCTGACGGTGATCACCGAGCGGGTGCCTTTCGTCGAGGGCGCCCAGCGCATGACGGTGGAGCCGCTCGACAAGGGCTTCACGGAGATCACCTTGCGCTTCGGCTTCGCGGAATCGCCGGACGTGCCCGCGGCGTTGGAGGCGCACCGGGCCGAGTTCCCCATCGACATCGCCGACACGTCGTTCTTTCTCGGCCGCGAGACGCCGGTGCCGACCGTCCATCCCGACCTGCCCCGGTGGCGGGAGCGGCTCTACTCCTTCATGACCCGCAACGCCGTGAGCGCGTCGAGCTACTTCCAGATCCCGCCCAAGCGCGTCGTCGAACTGGGCACCCAGGTCGAGCTTTAGAGCGTTCACGCCATGAGGTGCTTCCGCGCATCCGCCATCTGCGCCAGGCGCTCGGGCGACAGTGCCGGCATCTGGAGGTCCAAGCCCTCCATCGTGTGCAGCAGGACGGCCTGCACCAGGGCGCGCGCGACCGGCTTGCTGTCGGCCGGCACGATGTACCAGGGCGCGGCTGCCGTCGCCGTCGCGCTGAACGCCGCCTCGTAGGCCGGCTGGTACTCCGCCCAGCGGTCGCGCGCGGCAGTGTCCGACGGATCGAACTTCCAGGCCTTGGCCGGATCGTCCAGGCGGGCCAGCAGCCGCTTGCGCTGCTCGTCGCGGGACAGGTGCAAGAAGACCTTCGCTTGTGCCACGCCCTGCTGGGCGAGGGTGGTCTCGAACCCGACAATTGCGCCGAGCCGCTGCGTCCAGATGTCCGGCCCGATCAGGCTCGCCGGAAGGCCCAGCCCGGCCAGCGCGTCCGGGTCCACGCGGGGCACCAGCACGTCCTCGTAATGGCTGCGGTTGAACACGCCGACGGTGCCCCGCTGCGGCATGGCGCGATGGATGCGCCACAGGAAGTCATGCGACCGTTCCTCGGCGTTGGGGGCCGCGAAGGAGGTGACGCGCAGGCCCTGCGGATTCAGCCCGGCCGCGAGCCGCCTGATCGCCCCGTCCTTGCCGCTGGCGTCCATGCCCTGCAGCACCAGCAGCACCGACCAGGCGCGCTGCGCGAACAGCCGGTCGTGCAGCGCGGCGAGGCGCCCGGCGCCCTCGGCCAGCATCGCCTCGGCATCCGCCTTGGACAGCCCCATGCGGTCCGCGGGATCGCGGTCGGCCAGGCGCACCGCCTCGCCCGGCGTGACCCGGCAGCGTCGCACCAGGGCGGCAAGGCCCGGCGCGGTCAAGGAGCGCGCCCGGCAGCCACCGGGTTCTCCGCGGTGAACAGCCAGCAGGCGGCGTCGAGCAACGCCAGGCCCGCTCCGGCACGGTCGCGCAGCGCGGCGCGGACGGCTGCCACGCCGCGCTCCCGCGTCGCGTCGTCGGCGTCGCGCAGCAGGGCGGAGGCCGGGCCGCACTCGACCACGAACCGCGCCGCGTCATCCAGCGCCGCATCGGGGCCGCCCTCCGTCGTCAAGGCGAGCGCCGCATCGACGCCCACGCTGGCGATCTCCGCAAAGCCGGCCTGGGCGAGGATGGCGCCCACCCGGGCAGCGTCCGCAAACGCGAACGGACCCGGTGCATGTGGCGGCGCAGGTTCGGGCGCCGGCACGACCCCGAGCATCGCCGCGCGGGGCACCGCCACCCAGGCGTTGTCCGGCATCGGCCGCCAGCACAGCATCGTGAGCCGCCCGCCGGGCCGCAGCGCGCGGCGCATGTTGCGGAACGCCGCGACGGGATCGGCGAAGAACATGACGCCGAAGCGGGAGGCGAGCAGGTCGAACCCGCCTTCCGAGAACGGCCAGGCTGCGGCGTCCGCCTCCTGCCATTGGATCGGCGCGCGCCCCGCCCCGGTGGACGCCTGCTGCCGCGCCCGCGCCTGCTCCAGCATCGGCCGCGACACGTCCACCGCGAGCACCTGCCCCTCCGCCCCGAGACGGTCCGCCAGCATCAGGCTGAGGTCGCCGCAGCCGCAGCCGATGTCGGCCGCGCGCTCGCCCCGGCGCGGCGCCGCCCGCTCGATCAGGGCCGCGGTCAGCGGCCGGAACGCCCGGTCCAGCCGGTCCTGGCTGCGCGCCCATCGCTGTCCCACGTCGCCGTTCCAGTATTCAACCTGGTCCGCATTGCCCGGTGCCGCAGCGCCCATCCGTCGTCTCCTTGTGCGCCGGAACCTGGGCCACCCTGCCGATGCCCGCTGCGCGCGCCCAGCATCGTCTGGCGCGTCCGTGATCGCAACCGCGCAGCGCGGCGCGACGTTCGGCAGTCACGAATTCATTAGGAGGACCATTCGATGAAGGCAGTTGGCTTTGGCATGGCCGCGGCGCTCCTGTGCGGCACGGCATGGGCGCAGACCCCGCCGGGCCATCCCGGCACGTACTACATCGCGCCGGGCACGCCCTCGACCGTCGGGCGCAGCGGCTCCTTGAACGGGGTCGTGCCGGGCGAGGCGGTTCCGGCGCCGCGCGGCTCCATGTCCACGTTCGGCGGCCACTTCGGCACGGAAGGCCCTCGGAGCGAGCGCAACAACGGCAGCCCGGCGCAGCCCGCCGTCACCACGTCCGACGCCGACCGCAAGACCTCCGCCGCCCCGGTGGCCGGCGCCAGCAGCTTCACCATGCGCGAGGCACGCCGGCGCATCGAGACCGGCGGCTTCACCCAGGTGACGGGCCTGCAGAAGGACCGCGACGGCGTGTGGCGCGGCAAGGCGATGCGCGACGGGTCCGCGGTGAGCGTTTATTGCGACTACCAGGGCAACGTCGGCGCTCTGTAGCCGGCGCCTCGTCGCGCACGGATCAGATGGCCTGATCCGCGGCGGCGCTTGCCACGTGCCCCCAAGGCGTCCGAAGATGCCGGCCCATAGCCATCAAGGGCCGAGCATGCGGCCCCGGCTTCAACGACAAGGGGACGAGACGATGCCGATCATGCGCTTCATCAACCGGGTGCCGGGCGGGCTGATGGTGGTGCCGCTGTTCCTGGGCATGCTGGTCAACACGTTCGCGCCCAACCTGCTGAAGATCGGCGGCTTCACCGAGGGCCTGAGCAACGCCGGGTATAACACCGTGCTCGGCATGTACCTGTTCACCGTCGGCACCAAGATGACGCTGAACGCCGCGCCGCGCATGCTGAAGCGCGGCTTCGGCATCATGGGCGCCAAGCTCGGCATCGCCGTCGCCGTGGCGCTCGCGGTGGCCAAGCTCTCCGACGGCAGCCTGTTCGGCTACAGCTCGCTGGCGCTCATGGTGGCGCTCAGCGACACCAACGGCGGCATGTTCATGGCGCTGACCAGCGTGATGGGCGACAAGGAGGATGCTGGCACCTACGTGCCGCAGAGCATCGAGACCGGGCCGTTCATCACCATGCTGTTCCTGGTGGGGGCCGGCCTCGCCACGATCCCGTGGATCGCCATGGTGTCGGTGGTGGCGCCCATCGCGGCGGGCGCGGTGCTCGGCAATCTCGACGGCGAGCTGCGCGACTTCTTCGGCAAGCACGAGCCGATCATCGTGCCGTTCATGGCGTTCACGCTGGGGCAGAACATCAACCTGGTGAACGTGCTGACCGCGGGGCCGTCCGGGGTGCTGCTCGGCGTGTTCGTGTGCGTCGTGACCGGCACGCTCTGCATCCTGGCGGACCGCGCGCTCGGCGGCTCCGGCATCGCGGGCGCCGCGGCCAGCAGCACCGCGGGCAACGCCGCCGCGGTGCCGAAGGCCATCGCCATCGCCGATCCCAGCTACGCCGCCATCGCGCCGATAGCCACCGTGCAGGTCGCGGCCTCGGTCATCGTGACCGCAATCCTGACGCCGCTGCTCACGTCGTGGATGCATCGTCGCGTACAGCGGGAGCGGGCCGGGCAGCCGTTGCCGGAGACGGGTCAGGCGGTGTTCAGCGAGTCGTAAACCGCGCGCTCGAACTGTCCGTACAGCCGCATCGCCGGGGCGTCGCCGAACGGCAGGATCTGGGTCATCAGCAGGCCTACGACGCGCCGTGCCGGGTCGATCCAGTAATGGGTGTTGAACAGGCCGGCCCAGGTCAGCGTGTCGGCGTCGCGGCCGTCCGGACCCGGCTCCACGTTGATCATCGTGGCCAGGCCCCATTTCAGGCTGGCGCTGGGAAAAAAGTCCACGTCGGTCGAGTTGCCCGGCGCGGTTGTCCTCATGATGCCGGCCTCGACGGCGCCGATTTGGTTCCGGCCCATGGATGCGACGGTCTCCGGCCGCAGGATGCGGGCGCCACCAAGGGTGCCGCCGTGCAGCAACGCCCGTAGAAACGCCATGTAGTCCGACGCCGTCGAGTATAGGCCGCCGCCGCCGGCCCAGAACTCGGGCATGAATGGGGCTTCGAGCGGCTGCGGCTGCAAGGACCCGTCCGCTTGGCGCTGATGCACGCTCGCCTGCCGCGCACGCTGACCGGGGCTGGTCGCGAAACCGGTGTTCGCCATGCCGAGCGGTTCAAGGATATGCTGCCGGACGTAGGCGTCGAGCTTCTGCCCGCTGACCGCCTCGACGAGCAGTCCCACCCAGTCGATGTTGATCCCATACTCCCACCTCTCCCCTGGGTCGAACACCAGCGGCAGCCGAAGCGACGCGAGCTTGCCGGTGCCGATGGACGGCATGCCGCTTGCCTGGACGTAGCGGACGATACCGGCGTTCCACCGCTCGTAGCTGAACCCGGCGGTATGGGTCAGCAGGCGCCAGAGCGTGATTGGGCGCCGGGCCGCTCGCAGCCGCGGCGCGCCGGACGGGTCGAAGCCCTCCAGCACCTGCGGCGCGGACAGGGCCGGGTCGATGTCGGGCACGGGATCGTCGAGGGTGAGCCTGCCCTGCTCGACAAGCTGCATCGCCGCGGTTGACGTCACCGCCTTGGTCATCGAGGCGATGCGGAACACCGTGTCGAGGGTCATCGCCGCGCCTTGCCCAAGATCCCGCAGGCCGAACGCGCCCTCGTAGCACACGCCCTTGTCGGTCGCCGCCATCGCCACGACGCCCGGAACTTCCCCGGCGTCCAAGGCCCGGCGCAGCACAGCATCGATCTCCGGCCGTCCCGCAGCCGGCCTGGGCCGGTCGCGGCGTTTCTCGTGGTCCCGTATGGTCGTTTGTTCCTCGGGCATGGCCGCGAACGGTAACGGGACTCTGCAGCCCGGGCAACCCGGCGTCCAGAAGGTCCATTCTCCAAGCCGACCCATGATTGCAGGGCTGCGATGTGGCCATCGCCGCCGCCGACACGCCCGCATCGGCCCCAGCCCCGCTCCTTCCTGGCATTCGCATTTTGTGGATGTTCAAGCTCCAGACATGCAACTTTAAATTTGTTTCGTATAAAAAATGATGTAAGCTGGCGCATCCTCGCAACGGTGGTTTGGAGTTCCGGGCTATGACGCGGTTGATGGTTCATGTCGTCGCCGGCATCGCCTTGGTGCTGACCCCGTCCGCCGGGCAGGCCATGAACTTCACCTTCGACCCGTTGGAGGGCAAGCCGAACCGAGGCGCGATCATCGCCAAGGGCGACATACAGCCCGGCGACGACGAGAAGCTCCATGGCTTCGTCGCCGCACTGCCCGGCAACACGGTGCTGAGCGGGATCCTGCTGAGCAGCCCCGGCGGCAGCCTTATGGAAGGCGTCCGGATGGCAACGACGATCCGCAACACGGGCCTCACCACCGCCGCAATCGGAACATGTGCGTCCGCCTGCTTTCTGATGTTCGCGGCCGGAACCAGAAAGCTTGCGCTCGACGGCGCACGGATCGGCGTTCATAGCGCGAGCATCGAAGGTGTGGAAACCACGGGATCGCAAGCAGTGACCACGCAGATGGCGCGCCAGGCCGCGGATCTCGGCGTGCCGCCAGCCATCATCGGCAAGATGGTGACGACCGCCGCCGGGGACATCGCGTGGCTCAGCCAGGACGACTTGCGATCCATGAGCGTCGAGTTGGTAAGCGCGCGGCACGCCGGTTACGAGCCGGGCTCGCCGCTGCGGCCCGGTGGCGCCTCCCCGGCAAGCGGTTCAGGCATCAGCCCGGCGGCGCCGGTCGAAACAGGACCGCAGCAAGCCGCGTCCGCCGGAACTGTGCCTTCCGCCGACGCGAGCCCGACCTTCTTGGCCGGGCGCCGGGCGCGGATGGACTACGAGACGTGGTTCAACGGCGTTTCAGGAGAGGTGCGGGCGGGGGCCGAGTGGTGGGCTGGGATACGCAGCCATGCGCGGCGGGACCATCTCACTTGCGAAACCGGGACGCCGCTCTGGGTCGCTGGCTGCAAGCAGGCGCAAACCGTACTTGCTTCGAGCGACAACCGGCGGCGCGCCGAGCCGGATTTCCGTGCAGGCTGGAACAGCCTTTAGCGGAACAAGAGACCTGCACCCAGCGAGTGATCCTTAAAGAAAGGCCTTGCGCCGACATGAACGGCTTCATCGATGTGGGCGCGCGCCCTCAAATGCGGCGCGGCAAGGCGCTGGTGATTGCT
Source organism: uncultured Acetobacteraceae bacterium (assembly GCA_964236755.1). Lineage (GTDB taxonomy): Bacteria > Pseudomonadota > Alphaproteobacteria > Acetobacterales > Acetobacteraceae > CAHJXG01. The sequence goes on along the minus strand of CAXSHI010000029.1, from coordinate 9,212 downwards.
TGGCTGGTCGAGGCTGTCGCGGTCATCATGGGGCTGGTGCTTGCGGCATTCGCCGGGATCGAGGGCAGCGACGGCGGCATCGTTGCCCTCACCATCGCCACCCTGCCCTTTGCGGCCCTTTGATTATCGAGCTGACCAAACTTCCCTTGGTCGGCCTGGCCTTTCAGGTCCGCAGCGTCTGGTGGCGCCTGATCGCGGTCGTGGCCTTGCTGCTCGTCACAGCCGCCACCTTCGAGAACTTCGTGTTCGGGTTCGAGCGCGGTTTCAACGAGCGTATCCGCTTCGTCGAGATCGCCGAGCAGGCCGTCCTGACCGGCGAGCGTGAGCTGCAGATCGCCAACGCCCGCGTCCTACAACTGACCGCGCGGCAGACCGAGATCATGGCCCGGCTCGCCGCCTTGCAGGAGGAGGTTGCCGGCACCAGGCAGCAGACCCAACGCGACATCGAAGACGTTCGCACCCACAACACGGCAGGAAGCTTTGCCACCGAGCGCACCCGTTTGGAACAAGACCTCGCGGGTCTCGACCAGCGCCGCGAGGCGGCCCTGAACAACGAGCGTGCCCGCTGCCGCAGCAATCCGAACATACGCTGCGGCGTGTCAACGATTGCCGGCAGCTTCCAGCGCCAGCATGACGACCTGAACCGCCGGATCACCCGTCTGGCCGACGAGCAGCACGCGCAGAATGCCACGACCGGCGCCGACGTCACCAGTGCTCGGCAACAGCGCGATGCGCAGCTTGCCGGACTGGATCGCGAGAGCAAAAGGCTGGACGAAGAACCCGATGGGGTGCGCGACCGGCTCGCCACAGCGCACGCTATGGCCTTGCAGGGCAGTGAGATGGTGGCCCAAGCGGCGCGCAAGCGCGATGAAATGATCGAGAGGTCGCAGCTTCACCGCCTGTCGATGGTCCTATTCGGCGATCATAAGCCAGGGACGGTCGAGAAGACCAAGCACCTGTTTGTGGTCTCGCTGGCTGGCATCGTGGCGCTGGTCGGCTCCTCTCGCGGCCCTGCAATACGCGGCGAAGAACGGGAAAGGGCCGCACCGCCGCCTGTCAGCCCGTGCGCTCCGGGGCTACGTGGCCCGTTACCGCCGCGCGATCCCGGTTCGGCGTCGCCACTACACGCCAAAGGAGTGGATCGGCGCGATCCGCAACCTGCGTGACTGGCTGGCCCGGCGACGCCGGAGCAATCTCCCAATGCAGATCAAAGAGGTTGTCAAGGAAGTACTGATAGATCGGCTCAAGATCATCTTCCTGCCGCTGGACGCGGCCGAGGAGCAGATCACGCAGGCCCGGCGTGACGCCCGGCTGGGAGCGGCGTGATGCTCAAGCGCGTCGAGGAGGACTAGTCCTTCTTCAACCGGGCCGTCCGCGAAAAGGCCGAGGGCAAGCCCCGGCAGGAGACGCCGCCCTTCAAGCTCGTGACTCCGGAGCCTCCACCGGCCCCAGACAAGCCCGCACCGTCCACGCCACCGGCACCACAGCCAGTTCAGCCGCCGCCTGCAGCCACCGCAGCGCCCGCGAGCCCATTCGTGACCCCAAAACCCTCACCGGCCCCGAACAAGCCAGCACCGCCCGCGCCATCAGCACCACTGCCAGTTCAGCCATTGTCCGCAGCCACCGTAAGGCCCGCAAGCCCGTTAAGGCTCCAGCCGTTGAACGCGGGCCGGGTGTTCGACTCCATCATCAAGCTGCTGCTCGGGATGCTGGCGATCGTCATGCTCATCGCCTTGATCGAGGCAGCGTGGCGGAACGCGCATTCGACCAGCCCGGCGGGCACGGGCACCGGGCCGGGTGTCGTCGCAGACGGCACGGCCGCGACCGGCAGCACCGAAACGGTCGTAACCGATTACACGACGTTCAACACCGTCACGTATCGCTCTTGGAAGGTCATAACAGGTTGGAAGTTCGCGAACAGCCGCGCTACGCAGCCAGGTCATCAGTATTGCTACCTGGAGGTTCTCACAACCGGCGGTGAGCAGATCTATACCATTGAAGAACACGTTCCGGTCAGGCGACATAACATGCCGGAGGCGCTGATTCCCGGTCTCGACAAGGCCGCGTGGGACGAGGCTGCGACGAAATGCTGGTGGCATCGTTGAAATCCGCGCCGCACGCCGGCGGCGTCCTGATCGTCCCGCGGCAAAGCCGGGCAGAGTCCCTGTCCATGTGTTCGGTCCCAGAGTTTGGCACGACGCTCCGGGAGTGAACACCTAATGCCCGCCGCCTGGCCCCCCGGCCTGGGCGCGGGACAGGAACGCGACGCCCAGAAGGCTCAGCAGCAGCCCGGCGCCGATCAGCAGGAAGCAGTCGGCGTACCCCATCACCGTCGCCTGCCGCCGCACCTGGCTCGCGAGCCGCGCCAGCGCCTGGTCCGGACCGACCGCCTGCGCCATCCGCCCCAGCCGCTCCGCCAGCAATACCGAGTTCTGCGTCACCCGCTCGGCGATGGCGGAAAAGTGCCAATGCTCCCGATGCTCCGCCGCCGTCGCCAGCAGGGCGATGCCGAAGCTGCCGCCCAAGTTGCGGAACATGTTGAACAGCGCGCTCGCCGCCCCGGCCTGCGCCGGGCCGATGCCGATGGTCGCCATCTGCGCCAGGGGCGAGATGATGAACGGCTGGCCCAGCGCCCGCACGAGCTGCGACCACTTCAACTGGTCGATCCCCGTGTCGGCCGACATGCCGTAGCCGTTCATCAGGCAGCTCGCCGCGAACAGGCCGACGCCGAAGGCGAGCACCGCCCGGCTGTCGAACCGGCGGAGGATGAAGGGCAGGAACGGCAGGATGGCGAGCTGCGGCAGTCCCATCCACATCTGCACCGCGCCGATCTGGGCGGCGTTGTAGCCCTGCACACGCGAGAGGTACAGCGGCAGGATATAGATCGAGCCATACAGCGCCAGCCCGGTGGCGAAGTTGACCACGCAGGCCGCGGCCAAGGAGCGCCGGCGCAGCAGGCGAAGGTCGATGAACGGCTCCTTCCTCAGCAGCTCCACTGCCAGGAACGCCGTGATGAACACCGCCGCCAGCACGGCGCAGAGCACGATGCGGCCGTCGCCGAACCAGTCCTTCCGCTGTCCCTCCTCCAGCACGTATTCGAGGCTGCCGAGGCCGATGGCCATGCAGGCGATGCCGGCCCAGTCGCCACGGGCCAGCCGCTCCAGCCGCATCGGCTGGGCGTCCAGCCCCCACCAGATCATCGCCACGAGCGCCGCGCCGGGGATCAGGTTGATGTAGAAGATCCAGTGCCAGGAGTAGGTGTCGGTCAGCCAGCCGCCGATGCTTGGCCCGATGGCCGGCGCGAAGGTGACGGTCAGGCCGAAGATGGCGCTGGCGATGGCGCGCTGGCGCCCCGGGATGCGCAGCAGCATGATGGTGAAGGCGGTCGGGATCAGCACGCCGCCGGTGAAGCCCTGGCCGATGCGGAACAGGATCATCTCGCTGAGATTCGTCGCCAGGCCGCACAGCACGGAGAAGCCTAGGAACAGCAGCGCGTTCGCGACCAGGTAGCGGCGCAGGCTGAATACGCCGGCGAGCCAGCCGGTCATCGGGATCACGATGATCTCGGCGATCAGGTAGCCCGTGCTGATCCAGCTCCCCTCGTCGAGGCTCGCGCCCAGCGTGCCCTGGATGTCGGCCAGGCTGCTGTTGGTGATCTGGATGTCGAGCACCGCCATGAACGCGCCGAGCGAGCCGCCCAGGAACGCCACCCAGTCCCGCAGCCCTGCCCGAGCAGCCGGCGCGGCGCCGGCGGTCGCGACGGCGCCGCTCATCTCTCGGCCAAGGTGCGCAGCGGCCCCGGGGGCGCTGTGCGCGTGTCGATGGATGCCGTGACCGACAGGCCCGGCCGCAGCTGCGACAGCCGCGCATCGGGGTCGAGGCGGATGCGGACGGGGACGCGCTGCACGATCTTGGTGAAGTTGCCGGTGGCGTTCTCCGGCGGCAGCAGGGCGAAGGTGGCGCCGCTGCCGGGCGCCAGGCTGTCCACCGTGCCGCGCAAGGGCTCGCCCCCCAGCATGTCCACGTCCAGGCGCACCGCCTCCCCCACGCCCATGCGGGCGAGCTGCGTCTCCTTGAAATTCGCGATGACGTACAGCCCGGCGTCCATCGGCACCACGTTGAGCAGCCGGGTCGCCGGCTGGACATACTGGCCCGCCCGCATCGTGCGGTCGCCCACCGCGCCATCGACGGGCGCGGTGATCGTCGCGTAGGACAGGTTCAGCGCCGCCTGGTCCGCGACCGCCCTGGCGCGCAGCAGCGCCGCCTGGGCGCGGCCCAGCTGGGCCTGCAGCACCGTCACCTGCTGCCGCGCGCCCTCCGCCGCGGCGCGGGCGCGGGCGGTGGCGGCGTCCCGCCCCTTGATGTCGGCCTCCGCCTGCTGCGCCCGCTGCAGCGACCCCGTGCCGGTCCGCACCAGGTCGGAGTAGCGGGTGAACTCGAACTTCGCATAGGCAGCCGACGCATCGGCGCTGGCGGTGTCGGCGTCCGCCGCGGTGATGGTGCTGTCCTGCAGGCGCAGCTGCGCCTGGAGGGATTGGATGTCCGCCTCCGCCGCGGCCACGTCGGCGCGCGCCTGCGCCTGCGCCGCCTGCAGGTCGCGGTCGTCCAGCCGGGCGAGCACGTCGCCCTTGCGGACCCGCTGGTTGTCGGCCGCCGGCGCCTCCGCCACCTGCCCGGCCACGCGGGAGGACACGGCGACCATGTCCGCCTGCACGTAGGCGTCGTCCGTTTCCTCAAGGAAGCGGCCCGTCGTCCACCAGCCGTAGCCAAAGTACCCGCCGCCCGCCAGCACCGCCAGCGCCGCGGCGGCCAGCAGGGCACGCCTGCGCGAACGCCGGGGCGGCGGCGGGGCGGCTGTCAGCAAGGGTGCCTGGCTGGCCAAAGGCCGCTCGGCCGTCACGGGTTGCGAACCATCCATCATCCAAGCTCCTTCGACGCGGCGGCAAAGGGGCAACCGTCGTTGGTCAGCAACTCATCCAGCATGGCGCTGAACTCGGCCTTGCGGGCATGGCCGAGCCGGCCGAAGAACCGGTCCTGCTCCGCCAGCACCAGCAGCGTCGCCCGGCGCAGCAGGGCGGCGCCCGCCTCCGTCAGCGCGACGCTGTTGGCGCGCGGGTCATCTGGATGAACGGCGCGGACCAGCAGCCCCTTGGCTTCAAGGTTGCGCAGCACCTTGCTCGCCGTCATGCGGTCGATGTGGATGGAATCCGCGAGCCGGCTCTGCGACGGCACTTCGCCAAGGCCCATGACGGCCTCGGTGGCGCGCAGCAGGAAGAACTGCATGTGCGTCAGGTCCGTCGCCTGCAGCACCGCCTCGAGCCGTCGCGTCCAGGCGTGCCGCAGCATCCAGAGCCGGTAGCCGAAGCTGCGGCTCGGCAGGAGTTCCGCCTCGTCCAGTCGGGAAGGCACACTGTCCATACACTTATGATATGCATGGTTACAATATTTTGCAAGGATGCCGCGTGTCCCCGATATCCGCCATTAACCAATCCTTCACCCGCTCCGGCGCAGAGTCGGGCTAGCGTATGCCGTTGACCAACCTGCCGGGTTCTCACTAGCCTGGCCTCGATGACCATAGGAGCCTGCCATCGACTGGAATGAGCCGCCGCTGCGGACCAATGAGAAGCGGCCCGTGCCGCGCCCGATCGTGCTGGCGTCGCATCCCGGCAATGCCGGCGCGGGCAACCGCCGGATCGAGTGGGGCAGCGCGGACGGCCGGGCGCGCGGCGCGGTGGTCGCGACGCTCAATGCCGGGGCGAGCCGCAACGCCATCGGCACGCATTCCGGCGCCTACTCGGTCTATCGCGCGCTTGCCGTCGCGGCCGGGCAGCTTGCGTCGGACCACCAGCCGGACCTGACCAACACCAGCCCGGCGGTGCGGATCGGGCCGTTCCCCCAGTGGTCCAACCCGGACGCCATCGTCTCGCTCGACCCGTGGGGGCACCTGAGCACCGAGCTGTTTGCCGACCGCATCGCCGGGGGCGTCGATGTGCGCCCGTCCATCGCCGTCACCCGCGCCCACATCAACATGCCGGAGATTGCCGATGCCGTGCGGGCCGGGCGGCTGCATCCGGACGGGACGGTGCTGGACGCCGCCGGCAACGTCCGCGTGACCAAGGTGGCCATCGAGCCGGTCTGGCACCTGCCCGGCGTCGCGCGCCGCTTCGGCATCGCGGCCACCGACCTGCGCCGCGGCCTGTTCGAGCAGACCGGCGGCATGTTCCCGGAACTCGTGACCCGGCCGGACATTGACGTGTTCCTGCCGCCCATCGGCGGCATGACGGTGTACCTGTTCGGCGACCCTGCCAAGCTGGGCCGGGCCGAGACCCGCATCGCCTGCCGCGTCCATGACGAGTGCAACGGCTCCGACGTGTTCGGGTCGGACATCTGCACCTGCCGCCCTTATCTCGCGCACGGCATCGAGGTCTGCATCGAGACCGCGCAAGCCGGCGGCGTCGGCGTCGTGGTGTACAACCGCAAGGAGGGCCGGGCGCTCGGCGAGGTGACGAAGTTCCTGGTTTACAACGCCCGCAAGCGGCAGGAGGGCGGCGACCGGGCCGACGCCTATTTCCAGCGGACGGAGTGCGTCGCGGGCGTGCAGGACATGCGGTTCCAGGAGCTGATGCCGGACGTGCTGCATTGGCTCGGCATCACCCGCATCGATCGGCTGGTGTCCATGAGCAACATGAAATACGCGCCCATCGTGGCGAGCGGCATCGAGGTGGTGGAGCGCGTCGCCATCCCGGACGAGCTGATTCCCGCCGATGCCAGCGTCGAGATGGATGCGAAGAAGGCGGCGGGTTACTACACCGACGCCGTGCCGCCGCCCGAGGTCCTGCACGAGGCCCGGGGCCGCGCGCTGGATGAGTGAAGTCGAAGCGGCGGCCTGGCTATGCACCGCGGAGGCCGTGCGCAGCCGCGCCCATGCGATGCTGGCCTTGGCAGAGGCGGACGGGTTGCGGCATTTCACCCTGGACCTTGCCCAGTTAGACGACGCCGCGGCCTACGTCGTGTCGGTCGTGCGCGGCGCCTACCCAGACCTTCGCATCCCGCACCACGCGCGCTGGCGGCATTTCGCGGCGGGCGGCATCGACCGCTGGGGACTGCTGCACGCCGCGCTGGCCGATCTGAAAGCCGCCGAGGTGGTACGGACGCGGGTCGAGCTTTGCGTGGTCGGCGTGCTGCTGGACGCGGGCGCAGGCACCGACTGGCGCTACGCCGAGCCTGGCACCGGCTTGACGTTCTCTCGGTCAGAAGGGTTGGCGGTGGCGAGCCTGCGTGCCTTCGAGGCCGGGCTGTTCGCGGCCGACGGCGGGATGCGCGCCGATGCGGCCGGGCTGGCCCGGATCGATGCCTCGGCGCTGGCGCGCGCGTTCCAGGTGGACGAGGGCAACCCGATGCCGGGGCTGGAAGGGCGCGCAGCCCTGCTGCGCGGCCTCGGCGCGGCGCTGCTGGCCCGGCCGGACCTGTTCGGGCGCGATGATCCCCGCGTCGGCCGGCTATTCGATCATCTCATGGGCGACGGCGCGACGATCGCGGCCCGCGACATCCTAGGCGCGGTGCTGGACGGTTTTGGCCCAGTCTGGCCGTCGCGCACTGTGCTGGCCGGGCGGAGCCTGGGCGACGTGTGGCATTATCCCGACCTGCCGCTCGAACCCGGCGCGCCGGCAAGCAGCGCCGGGCTGGTGCCGTTCCATAAGCTTTCGCAATGGCTGACTTATTCGCTGGTCGAAATTTTCGAGGACGCGGGCGTCGCCGTGACCGGGATCGAGGCGCTGACCGGCCTGCCGGAATACCGCAACGGCGGGCTGTTCCTCGACCTTGGCGTATTGCGGCTGCGCGATCCCGGGCTGGCTGATAAGCCGTTTCCGCCGGGGCATCCGGCGGTGGTGGAGTGGCGTGCCCTGACGGTGGCGCTGCTCGACCGCATCGCGCCGCCGCTCCGCGTCCGCCTGGGCCGCGACGAGGCCGCGCTGCCGCTGTCCCGCCTGCTGGAAGGTGGGACCTGGGCGGCGGGGCGCCAAGCGGCGGCGGAGCGGCGGGCCGATGGCGGACCGCCGCTACAGATCCTCAGCGATGGGACGGTGTTCTGATGCAGGCATTCGCCGACGCGCGCTTTCCCGCCGTCACGGTGGTCGGCCACCCGCTCGTGCAGCACAAGCTGACGCTGCTGCGGCAAAAGGCGACGCCCACCGCCGAGTTCCGGCAGATCGCGCGCGAGATCAGCCTGCTGATGGCCTATGAGGTGACGCGCGACCTGCCGCTCGACACCGTGATCATCGAGACGCCGATGGAGGCCGCGGAGGCGCCGCTGCTGTCCGGCAAGAAGCTGTGCTTCGTGCCGATACTGCGGGCGGGCAACGGCATCCTGGACGGGATGCTGGACCTCGTGCCCTCGGCCCGCGTCGGGCACATCGGGCTGTATCGCGACCCGGCCACCCTGGTGCCGGTCGAGTACTACCTCAAGCTGCCGGACGACATCCCGGAGCGGCTGGTGGTCGTCGTCGATCCCATGCTGGCGACCGGGCACTCCGCCGCAGCCGCGCTGAGCCGGATGCGGCAGGCCGGCGCCGCGCAGCTGCGCTTCGTCTGCCTGCTCGCGGCGCCCGAGGGGCTGGCCGTGCTGCAGGACGAGCATCCCGACGTGCCGGTGTTCACCGCCGCCATCGACCGCTGCCTGGACGAGCACGGCTACATCCGCCCTGGCCTCGGCGACGCGGGCGACCGGCTGTACGGGACGAAGTAGCGCCTCTTCTGGTACGTGGCTTGCAATGCCAAATGCGCATTGGGAGCAAACGGGTTGATGCATGGCGTCGAGCTGGTCGCGGTGAGCAAGCAGTATGGCGGCGCCGTCGCCGTCGATGCCGTCACGCTGCAAATCCCCGGCGGCGTCTATTGCTGCCTCTTGGGACCGAGCGGCTGCGGCAAAACGACGACGTTGCGCATGATCGCCGGCCACGAGACGGTGTCGGACGGCGACGTGCTGGTGGACGGCCGCAACGTGACCAACGTGCCGCCTGCCGGGCGCGGCACCGCCATGATGTTCCAAAGCTACGCGCTGTTCCCGCACCTCGATTGCCTCGACAACGTGGCGTTCGGGCTGAAGATGCGCGGGGTCGGCCGGGGTGAGCGTCGTGAGCGGGCGCGACGCGGGCTGGAGATGGTGCAAATGCAGGCATACGCCGACCGGATGCCGGCGCAGCTCTCTGGCG
>CAXSHI010000028.1:0-31649 GCA_964236755.1 uncultured Acetobacteraceae bacterium | reverse complement strand
GGCTCGGCCCGGTCGCATGAGCGCCGCGCCGGCCGGCCGCGCCGCCGGATTCACGCTGCTTGAGGTCCTGGTCGGCCTGGTGATCCTGGGCTTCATCGTGTCCGGCCTGGCCGGGAGCACGCGGCTTGGCCTGATGGCCGTGGGAACGCAGTCCAGGATCGTCTCGGAGCATGCGGACCTTGAGCCGGTGGATCGCCTGCTACGGCGCCTGGTGGCGGGCATGGCGCTGCCGAACGACGGCCGGCAGGCCGGGCTGGCCGGCGACCGCACGGGCTTCGCCTGCGTGACGCGGACGCCGGCGGCCCAGGACCCCGGCGCCGCGTCCCGGGTGGATGCGTTCGTGGCGGTCAACGGCGCCCACCAGCTTGTCCTGCGCTGGTCCCCGCATTGGCATGCGGAACGCCTCGCGCCCCGCGCCCCTCCGGCCGAGGAGGTGCTGTTGCAGGGGATCGACCGCCTGGACGTCAGCTATCTGTCGCCCGACCGGGGCGGGTGGCTGGAGTCCTGGAACCGGACGGACCTGCCGGGCCTGATCCGCATCCGGCTGCTGTTCACGCCGGGCGACCCGCGGCATTGGCCCCCGATCATCGCCGCGACCCAGCAGGGCCGCGCGCGGGGGCAGCCGAGTGGCTAGGCCCCGCCCGCGCCGCGAGCCGGGCGAGCGTGGCTTCGCGCTGCTGGTGGTGCTGTGGTGGACGGCGCTGCTGGCGCTGCTGGGCACGCAGCTCGCGACGGCGGGACGCCTTGAGGCGCAACGCGCGGGCAACCTGCGCTCGGCGGCGATGGCGCGGGCCGCGGCCGACGGCGTGCTGCAGGAGGCCGTGTTCCATCTTCTCGACGGCTCGCCGGCCAGCTGGGCGGCGGACGGCGCGCCCCGTGTCGTCCCTGTCGTCGGCGGGCTTGCCCACCTGGACATCCGAAGCGAGGCGGCGAAAATCGGGTTGAACCAGGCATCGCCCGGCCTGCTTGCGGCCTTGCTGGCCCGGCTGGGGACGGACCCGCGCCAAGCGGCCTCACTCGCCGACGCGATCCTCGACTGGCGCACCGCCACGCCCCGGCGGCGGGCGCTGGGCGCCAAGGCGCCGGAATACCGGGCGGCGGGACGGGACTACGCCCCGCCGAACAGCGATTTCGAGACGCTCGACGAGCTGCGGCTGGTGCGCGGCATGACGCCGGACATCATGGCGCGCCTGGCTCCCTACGTGTCCGTTTATCAGCTCGGCGATCCCGACCTCACGCTCGCCGACACGGTGGTGCGGCTCGCGAGCGCCGACTCCGGCGACGTGGCGGGCGGTGCGGCCGAACGCGCCGGGCCAGGTGCCGCTCCGGTCGTGGTGATCCTGGTTTCGGTCGAGATGGCGGACGGCGCGCGGGCGGTGCGCCGCACCGTCGTGCGCCTGGCGCTCGACGCATCGCGGCGCCCGTTCCAGATCCTGGATCAGGAATGAGGCCGTCGCATAAGCATCGCCACCGCTTTCCCCAGGGCCAATCGTTGACGCAGCCAGCGACATGCAGTCAAGTCGGGCGCGACCGTGGTTAAGCAATTCTAAATCAAGCTGAAGAAGATGGGGGACGCCTAGATGTTCGCAAACATTCACTCGACCTGCCGGCCCTGGCTGTCCGGCGCGGCCATGTCCTTGGTGGCGGCGGGGATCACCGCCGGCGCCGCACGGGCCGCCGCGCCGAGCCTCGACGCCCGCCTGGAGCAGCTGCTGAACGCCCGGGAGACCGCCAGCTTCTCGCGCGTGGCCACGATCAAGATCCCGGGCCAGCCCTTGGCGGCCTTCGACATCAGCGCCGTGGATCCGAAGCGGCACTTCTACTACCTCGCAGACCGCTCGAACGCCGCCCTCGACATCATCGACACGCGCAGCAACGCCGTCGTGGGCCAGGTGGGTGGCTTCGTCGGCGTGCGGACCGACCCCGCGACCGGGAAGACGAGCACCGACATCTCCGGTCCCGACGGCGTCGAGGTGATCGGCGGCGAGGTGTGGGTCGGCGACGGCGACAGCACGATGAAGGTGGTGGATGTCGCCTCGCAGACGGTCGTGGCCACGATCTCCACGGCGCTCGACGGCCAAAGCGCCGACGAGGCCAAGCGCGCCGACGAGACGGCCTACGATCCCCGGGACCAGATCCTCATCGTGGCCAACAACGCCGCCGTGCCGCCCTTCATCACGATGATCTCGACGGTGCCGAGCGACCGCCGCGTCCTGGGCCACATCGTCTACAGCGACTCGGCCGGCGTCGAGGCGTCCGTCTATGACCCGGCGAACGGCCTGTTCTACGTCAACCTGACCCAGGTTGGGGATGACCCGAACTCAGGTGCGATCTCCATCGTGGACCCGCGCCGGATGGTCGAGGTCGGCCGCTTCCCCGTCACCGGCTGCAACGGCGCCGGACTGGCGCTCGCTCCGGGGCAGAAGTTGCTGGTCGGGTGCTCGCTGCCCAACAACTCGCAGGTCATCAGCGCCCGCGACGGCTCGCTGCTGGCCGAGTTCCCGCAAATCTCCGGGTCGGACGAGGTCTGGTACAACGCGGGCGACGGCCGGTTCTACCTTGCGGGCCGCAACAACCCGGCATCGGCGGGCGGACCGTCGCTCGGCGTCATCGACGCGATCACGAACCAGTTCGTGACGAATGTGCCCACCGACGTCAGCGCGCATTCCGTCGCCGCGGACCGCCGGACGAACAACGTCTTCGTGCCCTTCGGGCCGATTGCCACCGATCCCGAGTGCACCGCCGGGTGCATCGCCGTTTACCACGTGCAGCAGAACGAGGTCGGCGTCGAACGCAAGATCGAGCAGTTCATATCCGACCTTTCCAGCCCGAATTAGTCTTGGCCGCAGGCGGCATGGCCCCATTGGGCCGCAGCACGCCGCCGGCGCCTTGAACCGTGCCATCGGCGTGCCCCATGCACCGGCATGGGGCATCCGAAGCTTTTGCCAAGCCGGGTAGCCGGAAGCGCCGGCGTCCGGGCATCCGATGCGCGTCCTGAGCTGGAACCTGCTGCGGGGGCGCGGCGCAGGGGTGGAGGACATCCGCCGCCTGGTCGAGGCGCACCGTCCCGACCTCGTTCTGCTGCAGGAGGCGACGGCCGGCATCGACGCGCTACCGGACGCGCTCGGCGGCAGCTACGCCCGCCGCGAGATGGAGGGGCGCGGCCACGGCCCGGCCGCCTGGAGCCTGCGTCCGTTCACCGCGGAAGCGGTGGCGCTGCCGCCCGCCGCGCGCCTCGACATTCCGGTGCCGACGCGGCGGCGCCTCACGGGGCGCGTCGCCCTGATCGTCGGCCTGGACGGCCTGGAGATCGCGAACGTGCACCTGGACCACGGCCAGTTCGCCAACCGCCGCCAGCTTCGGCACCTGCTCGACCGATGCCCGCGGCTCGACGCGGTGATCGGCGACTACAATGCGCTGGGGGCGACAAGGCTGCCCGGCTTCGCCGACGTGGGGCCGCGTCGCGCCACGCACCGGGCGAAGGGCGTCGTGCCGCTGCGCCTCGACCGCTGCCTGGCGCGCGGCCTGCGCAGAGAGGGCGCTACGGCGCTCGCGTACGGCGCGTCCGACCACAGGCCGATCCTCGTCGATCTCGTGCCCGATGGGAGCCGGTCGGTTGTTTGAGGCGCGGCGCTCCCATGGCTGCCGGGTTGGCTGGACGCGGTTGCTGGCGGCGATGGGCATGTGGCTGACCTTGGCGGGCGCGGGCGACCCGGCCCATACGTCCGCCACGGTCGGCACGGACGCGGGGCAGACATTGCGCGGCTGGGGCATGTCGCTCGCCTGGGAGGCCAACGTCATCTATGGCGGTCCCTTCGACACGGCCCAAATCCAGGACCCGGCGGAGCAGGGCCGCTACATGGACCTCCTGTTCGGCGACCCCGCACGCGGGCCGGGCCTGGGCCTCAACGTCGCCCGCTACAACATCGGCGGCGGCGACAACCCGGAGCCGGGCCGCTGCCCTGCTCCGGCGTCCCCCGCGGCGCAGCCGGGCGCACGGATGGAGGGATTCCTCGCCAGACCCGGCGCCGACTACGACTGGTCCCGCGACGCCAGCCAGCGGCGCATGCTGCATGAGGCGCAGGCGCGGGGTGCAAACGTGTTCGAGGCCTTCTCCAACTCGGCGCCCTGGTGGATGACCGCGAGCGGCTGCGCGTCCGGCGCCGAGCGGGGCGGCGAGGACAACCTGCGCCCCGATGCCGTTCCCGCCTTCGCCGCCTATCTCGCCGCGGTCGCCGAGCATTTCCGCCGCGAGGAGGGGGTCGCCTTCGGCAGCCTCAGCCCGCTGAACGAGCCGGACGGCATCTGGTGGGTGGCGGGCGGCAGGCAGGAAGGGAGCTTCGCCAGCCTTCCCATGCAGGAGGCCGTGATCGCGGCGCTGGTCCGGGCGCTGGCGGGCGGCGCCGTGGTGTCCGGGGCCGATGCCAACAGCCTGGATGCCATGACAGGATACCTGGCAGGGATGGGCGCCGCGTCGCTGGACGCGCTCGGCCAGGTGAACGTGCATCAGTACAACGGGACCGATCCCGCGGCCTTGCGCCGCCGGGTCGCGGCGCTCGGCAAGCCGCTGTGGGCGAGCGAGATCGGCTGCTGCCTCTCCGCCGGCCAGACCGAGATGCAGGGCGCGCTGTACATGGCAAACGCCATCCGGACGGCGCTGCGCGACCTCGGCGCGGAGGTCTGGTGCTTCTGGCAGCCGGATTGGGGCGTGATCGACGCCCGGGACGGCCACCCGCGCCCGCTGCGGCAGTTCTACGCCATCGCGCAGTACACCCGCTTCATCCGTCCGGGGTTCACGGTGCTGCCCAGCCAGGGGGACACGCTCGCGGCCTTGTCGCCGGACGGGCGCCGGCTGGTGCTGGTGGCGACCAACGGAGGCGGGGAGGAGGCCGTCGCGGACATCGACTTGACCCAGCTCCACCGGCCCGGCGCCGCGGTGGCCGTCTATCGCACGACGGAGGACCCGGCGATCAGCCTGGCCCACGCGGCGGGCCGGGTGGACGACGCCGGCCACCTGATCGACCGCCAGCCGCCCGCATCGGTCACGACCTACGTGATCGAGGGAGAGCCGGTCGCTGCGCGCCGCGATCGCTGATGCTTTGAAGTGCTTCGCCCGGGGGCGGCAGAACCATTCGGAGAGGACGTTGAAGTCCCGTGCTGATGCTCGACCGTGAGCAGCGGGGATGCGAGCCGCAGCCTTGGCCATGTTGATCGCTTGGTGCTGGGCAACGCGCGGTGGGTGCACTTGGCCCCGCGTGTGGCGGGTCGCCTGGGACACACGTGGCCCCATGGGACGCGACAACCGACTGCTTGTCGAGGCCGTGCCATGGATCGCGCGCCTCGGCGCGACCTGTCCGAAGCCTTCGGGCCTGTTCGGCACGGAGGAGATCGCACCACGCCGCCACACCCTCTCCGGTCCATGCCGACAGCTCCATCACGGCCGCATCGGGTTGATGGAGCGCACATGGGCCAGCCACGCGGCGCGGTCGTAGGGCACGCCCTCGATGATGGAGAGGCGCGGGCCGCATGCGGTGCAGTTGGTGAACGAATGGCGGTAGCGCCGGACGAACGGGTTGCGGATTTCGTCGGCGCACGTCGCCGCCGACGTTGCCCACCAGGCCCGGCTCGGTGGTCAGGCGCCAGACGGCCGGGCGGAAGCCCACGCCCTGCACCTGGCCGCGCACGGCGGTCGTCTTGCCTCTCACGCCAGCGGCCACGGCAGCACCCGGCTGTTGCCGCTGTCGCTGATCGCCACCATCGAGCCGCGCACCGGCAGGCCGTATGGCCAGCACAGCGTGTCCCGTCCGGCGAGGTCCCGGCCGTTGTCGGCCGGCACGTTGTCCTGGCCCGGCGCCGCGGCCAGCCCAGCAGCCGGTGGCGCCCAGTGTCGCACACCCAGAACGAGCCGTCCGGATGCAGGCACACGCCGCACACGCCGAACAGGCTCTGGACGGAGGGCACGATGGGAGCCGCCAGCGCGGCCGCGTCCCAGCCCAGCCCAGCACGCGGGCCGCCCGGGTCCAGCAAGGGCGTACCGGCGGTGGCGGTGCCCGGCGCCTTTGCCGGCATGAGGAGGGAGAGCTGACCCGCATCTTATCGCAGCAGCCGGATCTCGACCCGGTCTCCGACGACGCGCACGCCGTGCGCCTGCAGCTGCACCTCGGGCGCGGTCAGGCACTCCCCGCTGTCGAGCGCGTAGCTGAAGCCGTAACAACGGCAGGTGAGGCGGCCCGGCGCGAGCGTGCCGCCGTCCACCGGCAGGCCCATATGCGCGCAGGCGTTCTCGAAACAGGCGACGGTGTCGGCGAGGCGCGGGATGATGACGGACCGGCCGCCGACCGTCTGAAACAGGGTGCCGCGAGGGCGCCCGCCGGCGACGTCACGACCGCCTCCCGCTCCGGCGATGGGCGCGGCTTCGGGCCATTGCACCGCAGCAAGCCGGCCAAGCCTGCAAGCCCGTCCGCATTGAGGCGGTGCACCCAGTCACGCAAGGTTTGCCGGTCCATGTCCGGCGGCCCCCTTGGTTCAACGCCGCAGCATTCGGCCGCTTCCTCGCGCGGCTGCCCCTCCATCACGCACGCGACCGCCAGCATCCGGCGTGCCGCCTTCGCATCCCGCGTCCGTCCGGCCTGTTGCCGCAAGTCGCCCACCGACACGTCCCGCCGCATGATCGCCACTGCCATGTTCGCCCTCATTCCAAGCCAAGCGGCAGAACGAATCACAAAAGTCGTCCGATCAGGATCACGTCTGAGCCAACGGTCGGTGCGCTTGGTATAAGACGCGAAACATTCCCCAGCGCAGGCCGACTTGCGCTGGGGCTCTCACCGTCGCGCTGCTGTCGATTGAGCGGCCATGGCCCGGTCGGGCCAACATCGCATTTCCGATGGCACCGGGCCAGGGGCACGAGGCGCCGATGGCGCCTGCGCTGCTGGACGGCCTGCCGGACGCGCCCGGATGGGTGGTCGGCGACCGCGGCCTGTCCTCGGGCCGTTTGCGCGGGCAAGCCTGGAGCATGGGCGCGCGGCCTGCGATCCCGGCCAAGAAGAACGGGGCGCCTGGAAGAACGGGGCGCCTGGAAGAACGGGGCGCCGGTGCGCTGCCCCGGCTTCGTCCACATCCACCGCAGCCTCGCCGAAACGCGAAGCGTTTGCGGCTGGGATCGAGCGCCATCGAGCGCCTCTGGGGCCGGCCGAAGGAGTGGCGGGCCGTGGCGACCCGCTACAAGAAGACCGCCTGCTCCTTCATGGGCGCGCCCTGCCCCGCCGCCGCACGGGATTGGCTCAAACCTGCAATCAAGAGCAAGTAATCAAGATCGACCAGGACTTAGGTCCAAGCGGAGGAAATAACGGGGATCAGGTCACCGACGCTGGCATCCAGCAGCAGATCGACACCAATGTTTGCGTGCTCCGCACGCTCGTCGATCCAGGCCTCGAACTCCGCATGCGACGTGATCGCCTCGCAACGCTCCATCGAGCAGCTCTCGACCTCGACCCGGCCGACCAGCGAGATGTCGAGCGTTTGCATGGTTGCTGACGTGATAGGTCCTTTGTCTGATCGGGCCAGACGACGAGGATGTCGTCTTCGGCCCAGGCCGGAGCGGCGGTCTTGGCGGCAGTGGTCAGCGTGATGTGGCCGACTTCGTTGGCGCCCTCCGGAAGGTCTTTCGGCACGCCCATCATCGTCTGCGTCTTGAGCACGGTGCCAGGCGCCAGGTCGAAGAACGGGAACTCAGGCTCCATGCAGCCGAGGCACGGCATGCGGGCGCGCGTCTTGGACTGCACATGGTTCCACCGGATGCGATCGCACAAACCGTAACGACGTGGTGCTGCCGGAACACGCGATGCCTTGCGGCCATAGTAGGTCGGCCATCATTCCTCCCCGTTCGTTGCCCGACGGCGTTGCTGCGTCAGGTGGGCACCCGTCGATCTGGCCCTGCATGGCTCCTGCCCAATCGCGATGCCAGACGGACATTGGCAGAATGGACTGCTGAAGTTCAGGGGGGCGGCAGATGATGTCCGCAACGCTTGCCCTATCAAGCGCAGAAGCCTGCAAACAGATTTTGCTTGAGTTGTGTCAAGCGTCCTTGCGGGTTGGCCGTGGGATCGCCACAGACCGGGCACTCGACTTTCGCCCTTCCGCCATGCCAGATGCCTCTGCCTCGGCTGCACCAATGCCCGGCCGTGTCGATCTGCCTTGCAAGCCTTGTCAGCCCGAGAACACGCGCCGGGCATGCGGCGCCAGGCGCCGGCAGCCGCGATGGGGGGAAGGGCACGATCCGGCTGCCTGGCCGCACGGATTTGTCAGGCATCCTGCAGCGCGTAGCACTTGATCTTGTTGGCCAGGCCCACGCGCGACACTTCCAGCCCATCCGCGGTGCGGCTCTGGTTCCAGCGACAGCGTTTCAGCGCGGACGCGACCACCTGGCGCTCAAGCTGCCCGGCCAACGCGACCATGCGGCTTCACCTCTCGCTCCTGCGGAAAGCGGGGCAGGCTCACCTGGAGGCGTGGCGAGATTTCTGAGATTTTGTCGAGGAACAGGCCCCGCCGTCGGTTGCGCGGGACAGCCCCAGGCGATCTGCGATCGCGCCGGCGAGGGCGCCGCGGACGTGCCCGAACAGCTCCGAATGCAGCGTGTCGTTGGATGGCCCGCCGCAGTTCTGCACGTGCATCGGCGAATTGAGCCGGGTCGAGTTAGGTGGATCGCCCGCGCCAGCAGCTCCTTGCCGGTGCTGGTCTCGCCGTGGATCAGCACGGGCGGCCCGGTGCGCGCAGCGGGTCGCGCCTCGGCGCACAGGTCCGCCATCTTCGCGTTGACATAGACCAGCTTCTCGAAGCGCGACGCCCGCCCTTCACGGACGGCGCAATGTCCTCGCGGCCGGTGAACAACTCGTCGCTGATCGAGGTCCTCAGCTCCCGCGGCAGCAGGCGATGGCGCCGCGACAGTTCCGTCAGCTCCAGCGCCCGGCTGGCTGCGAGCCTGATCTGCTGCTTCGGCACGGGCTTCAGCAGGTACAGGGCAGCCGCGCGCCGGGCGATCTGGCCGCAGCGCCCCGCCCTGTCCGGCGCGCAGATCACGATGCGGGCAACCAGCGGGTGCGACACCCGGGCGCTGACGAGCATGTTCCGCGTGTGGTCCGCCAACGCTTCGGCGTCCACGATGGCAAGCTGGACCTGGACTTCGTTCAGCCGCGCCGAGGCCTTCGTCTCCGTCCGGCACCGGATCAGCCAGCAGTCTGGCCGCAGCGCCGCGACGACAACATCCGCGGCGGCGTCGTCCGCCGTGAGAGGCGGGGCGGAGGGTGGGCCGGCAGGGGAGGGTGTCGCACCGCCGCGTGCCAAGACCGGTTGTCGGTGGTGAGACGCTGAACCGGTCGCGCGGCCCTGACCCCAAGCCGCAGGATGGAGCGAGTAGCCCAGCTCTACGCCCCATCCTGCCTTTCGATGCTGGCCAGCTCCTGGGAGCCGTCTAAAGCCCTCAGCCCAGCCGAACGCTGCGACACCCTCAAGAACTCTGGATATGCGTGGGACCAAACTGAAGCTCCGAGCCTGTCCGGCGCTGCTGCATCGAACACATCAGGATCACGGCCACGGCCCATGCCAGCGACAAGACGGCGAGATAGCTGCCAAGAATCGGCACGAGGTTCGCCTGCCCATTCAGCTCTCGTGCGACGCCCAGGTATGCGGAAAACATCCAAGAGACCGCCGAGACTGCGCCGAGCAGCGTCGAGACCATCGGAAGCCGATACAGGGCCGCATCGAACAGCGGCTGCCCGACCCGGCGCTTGACCATTGGCATGACGATCCTGTGCAGCAGCACCGCGTTGAGCGTGAGGACGGTGACGACGGCCAGCTTGGCCCAGAGTTTCTGGTTCATGAGCGACGCCGGCGCATCCAGCGCATTGTCGGCCACCAGGAGCGCGCCCGTGACCCAGATCAGCACAAGCCCGGCGCAAACGGCATGCGACAGCTCAATCAACTGCCCGGCCGCCTTTTGGCTGACGACCCCGAACGCCAGCCTCCTGATCACGATCCAGTCGGCGAGCAAGGCGCTGCCCAGGCCCAGCGCCAGCGCGAGGATATGCCCCAGGACAAGAATGGTATGAAGGCGGTAGATCACGGGCGCCCCCCGAAAAAGCGGGTTCAGTTGCAACGCATCGTTCCTGGCCGCCGCCCCGGCCCGGCGGTTGGCGCCGGGCCGGGGCGGCGGGCACGGGGTCAGACGGCGAAGGCGGTCCGGCCTTGCACCTGGCCGGTCGTGACGAAGCTGGTCAGCGGATCGTTCCCGCCGCCGCGCACGTCCGCGTAGGCCGCCAGGTACTTGTTGGTGGAGAATGCGGCCGAGGGATCGCGCCCCTCCTTCCAGCCGAAGGTCTCGTAATGCTTCAAAGGATCGACGTTCGCGGCGCGGACGTCCGGGTTGCGGGTGAGGTAGTAGTTGGTATCGAAATACGCATCGGGGTTCAGGCCCCGGTGCCATCCCATCTGGTCGTAGCTGGCGGTGGCGTCGGCGGCGGCCGGCACGATGGTCGCGAACTGCGCGAAGTAGAACGCCCGGTTCACCAGCGGGTCAGGCGTGCCCGTCACCTGCGGCGCGTTGATGAACACCATCCGCCCCTCGGCCCGGCCGAAGGTCAGGTAATGCGCCAACGGGTTCACCTTGGCCGCGGCCACGTCGGGGTTGTTCGCCAGGTATTTGTCGTCGCTGAATGCGAGCGACGGCTGGCGGCCCTCGCGGGCGCCGAACGCCTCGAAATGCGCCAGCGGATCGACCCCGGCGGCGACGACGTCCGGATTCACCTTGAGGTAATAGGTGGTGTCGAAGAACTGGTCCGGGTTGTAGCCGAGCGTCCAGCCCACCCGATGGTAGTTGGCGCTGGCGTCCTCGCCCGATGCGGCCACGTCCGGGTGCTGGGCCAGGTACCAGGCCTTGTCCACCAGAGGGTCCGCGGGCGTGGGCGGCGTGACCGGGCTGGCGACGCGGCCCTGGGCGCGACCGGCGGTCAGGAACTGCTGCAGCGGATCGACCCCGGCCGCCTTCACGTCCGGATAGGCCGCCAGGTACTTGCTGACGCTGAAGTTCGGACCGGGATCACGCCCCTCCCGCCAGCCGTAGATCTCGAAGTGCTGCAAGGGGTTGACGCGCGCCGCGACGACGTCCGGGTTTTGCGCCAGGTACCATTTCGTGCTGAAATACGCATTCGGGTCGCGGCCTTCCTTCCACCCGAACGTCAGGTAGTGCTGCAGCGGATCGACGCCGGCGGCGACGACGTCGGGGTTGCGCGCCAGGTAGTAGGCGGCGTCGAAGTCCGGCTCTGCGCTCGGGACGGGCGCGGCCTGGACATGCGTGGTCTGCAGGACGGTGCCGCCGACCCTGTCGGCGGCAAGGCTGAACTGGTCGGCGCCGTAGGGCGCCAGCCCGCCGGTGAGCTGGAAGCTTCCCATCAGAACGCCGCCCTGGCTGACTTGGACCGCACCGCCCAAGAAGCTGATGGTGCTGCCGCCGTAGGCCAGGCCCTGCAGGTCGATGCTGTCGCCGGCCTGGAAGTCCTGCAGCGTCGCGCTGGCGACGCCAGCGCCTTGGAACTGAAGCTGGGCGGTCGGACCCTTGAACGTGACCGTGCCGCCGTACGCCGTCTGCGCCGCGAAGGCCAGCGTGCCGCCCGACTGCAGCGTCACGGTGCCGGACTGGGCGGCCTGGGCCAGGTTCGCCTGCAGGTCCACGGTCAGCGTGCCCGCCACGTTGATCGCGCCGCCGTTGACCAGCGTGCCGTTGCCGCCCAGCGTGACCAACGTACTCGCCGCCACGTCAAGCACGGCGCGCTTGCCGAAGGTGACGGTCTCCCCCACGCCGTCCAGGTTGGTGCCGAGGTTCAGGTAGCCCGCCGTGCGGTAGCCCGCGAGGAAGTCGATCGCGGCGTTGTCGAACTGCGCCGAGTTGCCGAAGGTGAGCGCCGAGCCGCCGACCCGGATCAGGCCCGGCGACGTGCCGTCCGCGGCGACGAAGCTCGTGTTGTCAAGCAGGGTGAGCTGGCCGTAGTTCAGCAGGGTCAGCGCGCCGTAGCTGTAGGGCGTCGAGAGATCCAGCGTGCCCAGCACGCGCACGCCGTCCAGGGCAGCGTCGTCGTTGCGCATGACCACGCCGCCGTTCATCGCCAGGGTGCCGCCCTTGAGCACGCCGTTCAGTAGCAGCCGCCCGCTGTTCAGGTTGAGCGCCGTCCTGACCGTGAGGCCCTGCGCCGAGACGCCAAGCGTCGCGCCGGCGGCGTTCAGGTTCACCGTATCGACGGACGTGCCCGCCGCTGCCCCGACCGTGACGGTGTAGTTGCCCGGCGCGTCCAGCGTCGCGCTGTCGTTCGGAGCGCCGACGCCCGGCACCAGGCCGGAAGACCAGTTCGCCCCGACGTCCCAGGACCCATTGCCCGCCGCCGTCCACTTCGCGTTCGCCATCGCTGCACATCCCATAACGTATTGCATTCATAATAACTGCAATATCGCAATAAAACGACATGGGGCGTGGAACTGGGCCTTTTTTGGTTAACGATCTGTTCATAAATAAGCATAAGGGCTTAGGGCGTAGGCACTATGACTTACGGCTGTTGATGCATGCCTATCCTGAAAGGCCGCTTGGGCACGGACATGCATGGTCAAACCAGGCCTTGGCGCATGGTCCCAGGTAGGCCCCACCCCCGCCCCTGGCATGCGGCCGTAGGCGGCCGATCCTTTTTGAAGCCGGCGCCTGCAAGCCGCTTCCGGGAATTTGCAATTCACGCCTGGGCACGCACATCATCGGCCAGGGATCAGTCCTGCCAAGAGGGAACCAAGCCATGGCCTACAATGCCCCGCTGCGCGACATGCGGTTCGTCCTGACCGAGCTGATTGGCCTGGACCGCGTCGCCGCCCTGCCTGGGTGCGAAAGCATCGAGCCTGAGCTGGTCGATGCCGTGCTGGAGGAGGCGGCGAAGTTCGCCCGCGACGTGCTGTCCCCCCTCAACCAGCCCGGCGACCGGCAGGGCGCGCAGTGGCGGAACGGCGCGGTGCATATGCCGGAAGGCTTCGCCGACGCCTACGCCCGCTACGTCGAGGGCGGCTGGAACGCGCTGTCCTGCGACCCCGACTATGGCGGCCAGGGCCTGCCGGCGGTCGTCTCAGCCGCCGTCGAGGAGATGTGGCACGCGGCCAACATGGCGTTTGGCCTGTGCCCGCTGCTGACCCGCGGCGCCATCGAGGCACTGCACCTGTGCGGCACGCCGGCGCAGAAGGACCGCTACCTGCACAAGCTGGTCGAGGGCGCCTGGACCGGCACGATGAACCTGACGGAGCCGCAGGCCGGGTCGGACCTTTCCGCGGTGCGCACCCGCGCGGTGCCGGACGGCGAGCAATTCCGCCTCTACGGCCAGAAGATCTACATCACCTACGGCGAGCACGACATGGCGGAGAACATCGTGCACCTCGTGCTCGCGCGCCTGCCGGACGCACCGGAAGGCGTGCGGGGCATCTCCTTGTTCGTGGTGCCCAAGGTGCTGGTCGGCGCGGACGGGTCGCTCGGCGCGCGCAACGACGTCCGCTGCGTGTCCATCGAGCACAAGCTCGGCATCCACGCCAGCCCGACGGCGGTGCTGGCCTATGGCGACGAGACGGGCGCCCTCGGCGAGCTGGTCGGCGAGCCGAACCGCGGCCTCGAATACATGTTCGTGATGATGAACGCGGCGCGATTCCAGGTCGGGCTGGAGGGCCTGGCCATCGGCGAGCGCGCCTGGCAGCAGGCGCTGGCCTATGCGCGCGACCGAGTGCAGGGCGCCGAGGCCGGGGTGCGCGGCGGGGCCAAGGTCCCGATCATCCGCCACCCCGACGTGCGCCGCATGCTGATGGGCATGAAGGCGCAGACGGAGGCGATGCGGGCGCTGGCCTACGTCACGGCATTTGCGCTCGACACCGCCGTCCGCCACCCAGACCCGGCGGTGCGCCGGGAGGCGCAGGCGCGCGCCGACCTGCTGATCCCCGTGGTCAAGGGCTGGTGCACGGAGAACGCCATCGAGATCGCGTCCACAGGCGTGCAGGTGCATGGCGGCATGGGCTTCGTCGAGGACACCGGCGCGGCGCAGCACCTGCGCGACGCCCGCATCACCACGATCTACGAGGGCACTACCGGCATCCAGGCCAACGACCTGGTCGGCCGCAAGATCACCCGCGACGGCGGCGCCGCGGCCCGGGCGGCGCTGGCCGAGATGCGCGCGGACGCCGCCTGCTTGCCGGAAGACGGCGAGTTAGGGGCGGTCCGCGCCTCGCTGGAGGCAGGCATCGGCCTTTTGGCGTCATGCATCGACTGGGTGGCCGAGACCCACGCGCGGGACCCCCTGGCGACCGGCGCTGGCGCCGTGCCGCTGCTCAAGCTGTTCGGCATCGTGGCCGGCGGCTGGCAGGCGGCGCGGGCCGCGCGGGTCGCGCAGCGGAAGCTGGGCACCAACGCCGACCGCGACTTCTACCTGGCGAAGATCGGCACCGCCCGGTTCTATGCCGACCATGTGCTGGCGCAGGCCCAGGGGCTGGCGCACACGGTGCGGCACGGCGCGCCGGGGGTGATGGCGCTGGACGAGGAGCAGTTCGCCGCTTGAGGCTTCGGATGCCGCGCCGGGCGCTATGCCAGTCGGCGGGGCTTTCCGCTTTCATCCAAGGCCACATAGGTGAACACGCCCTCCGTGACCTTCTCCGGGTCACCTCCGGCACGGTCGCGCGTCCAGGTCTCGATCCGTACCGTCACCGACGTGTCGCCGGCCTGCGTCAGTGAGCAGTAGCAGCTGACCTCGTCCCCAACCGACACGGGCCGGAGAAAGCGCATGGCCTCGACGCTGACCGTCGCCACGCGCCCGCCGGCACGCTGGGCCGCAAAGGTGCCGCCGGCCAGATCCATCTGCGACAGCGTCCAGCCGTCGAAGATGGCGCCTCCGGCGTTCGTGTCGCGCGGCATCGCGATGGTGCGGAGGTGAGGGCCGCCGGGCACGTCGGGCACCTTGTCTGGCATGGCGTTTCTCCATTTGACGCTGTGCCGGGTGGGCCGGTCAGCGCGGCACGACCGCGGCCGCGACCACGGCGATGACGACCAGGACGAAAGCCACGACGACCGACCAGACGGCCGGCAGACCGGGCGTCGGCTTGCCCGCCGATTGCTCGGGCGGCGCTTGGGGCGCCTTGCGCCGTTCCAGCTTGCGGGCCATCGCGACCTGCTCCGGCGTGTTCGGCGTGCCGGATGCCTCGTCGTCGGTGCCCAAGGTGGACAGGCCGGGATCGAACCCTTCCACCACCTTGTCGCCGGTCTGGCCGGTGTCGATGTCGCTTTTCAGTTGCTGGGTTGTCGGCATCGCTTGACGCTCCACATTGCTTTGTTCCTGCCTCGTGGGCGCTGGGTCCAGCACCCAATCCGACCGCGCCGCATGCCCGGCCTCAAAGCACGGGGTGGGCGAGCGGCGACGTGTCGTACTGCGCCAGCAGGTCCGCCGGGTCCCGGTAGGTCGCGACGCAGCCCGCGCGTTTCAGCGCGTCCTCCGGCCAGCCGCCGCAGAGCACGCCGACCGTGCGCAGCCCCGCCTTGCCGGCCGCCTCCGCGTCGTAGGGCGTGTCGCCGATCACGATGACCTGCTTCGGGTCCACGTCGCCGAGCCGCTGCATGGCTGCCTCGAAGATGTCGGGTTCGGGCTTGCTCTTGTCCGCGTCGTCCGTCGAGGTCTCCGCTTGCAGCAGGTCCTCGATGCGCGCCGCCCTCTTGTAGGCTTCCAGCTCGTCCTGCTTGGCGGAGGAGGCTAGGGCGATCTGCATCCCATCCTCCTGAATCCGCTTCAGCAGTTCGCGCACCATCGGGAACGGCTTGATCTGCGGCAGGTAGCGTTGCTTGAAGATCTCGCCGCGGCGCTCGTTGAGCGCCTTGCCCGTCGCGTCCACCTCGTCCTTCGACAGGAACACCGGCAGCAGCTGGTCGCCGCCCTTGCCGATTTGGCCGCGGAGCTTGTCAAAGGCGACCTCGTGCCCGAACTCGCGGAAGGCGTCTTGCCAGGCGCGGGCATGGAGATCGACGGAGTCGATCAGCGTCCCGTCAACATCGAAGATCACGGCGTTTGGCATATGCGGTCCTCCCGGCGGCCCCATGGTCGGACCGACCCGGCGCGCGGCTTGGCCGGGTTAGCGCCGCACGGCCCGTCGGGTTCCCAAGGCCATCCTCAACCCGCGTGGAGCGTCGGCGCCCGGCGGTGCCTCGTCGCGCATTCGTAGGCGTAGGCATAGGCGAGCAAATCCGCCTCGCTCCACATGCGGCCCACGAAGATCAGGTTGAACGGCGCGCCGGACCCGTAGTACCCGGCGGGCACCGTGACGCCGGGCAGTCCCGCGATGTTGATCTCGCCCACCGTGGTCTCGTGGATCGTGTCCGTCCCGTGCAGCGGCGGCAGCGCCGCGCGCATCTGCGGGAAGGCCAGCGCGTCCAGCCGCGCCTCCGCGAACACGGCGTCGAAGATGTCCAGGTACGCCTCCTTCACGGCGATGAACTCCGAAAGATCTGGCGGACGCGCCGGGTCGGCGAGACAGGCGGCGAACTGCGGCAGGTTGGGCGCGAAGCTCAGCACGCCCGATGGGCCGAAGGCGTCCTCCTTCGCGGTGGCCGCGGCGAACGCGGCGAAGCTGCGGAGCGCCGCGTCCGGCCCCAGCCGCTCCAGGTACTTCTGCATGTCATGGGGCACGGCTTCGAGGCCGCGGGCGTCGAATTCGCCCAAGGGCAGGGTCGGCGTGCGCAGGTCGGCGAAGCCGGAGCCGCGGAACGGGTCCTCGACCAGCACGGCGCCCTGCGCTTCCAGCTCGCCCTGCGCCCGGGCATACAGCGCCGCCGCCTCCGTCGAGAGCGGCTGGTTGCGCCAGCCCGGGCCGTACAGCCCGATCCGCTTGCCGCGCAGCGCCTCCGGGTGCAGCCGCGAGGCGTAGCCGCCCTTCGGCCGGTGGCCGACGCCCGCGACGGTCTTCGGGTCCTCCGCCGTGTAGCCGGCCAGCACGTCGAGCGTGAGCGCCGCGTCGCGCACGCAGCGGGCAATCGGCCCCACCACGTCGCGTAGGCCGGACAGCGGCATGACGCCCGCGTTCGGCACCAGGGCGAAGCTCGGCTTGATGCCCACCAGCGCCTGGGCAGAAGCCGGGTTCTGGATCGAGCCGCCGGTTTCCTCGGCCAGGCCCAGCACGGCCATGCTGGCGGCCACGGCGGTCGCGGTGCCGGCGCTGCTGCCGCCCGGCAGGAACTCGCGCCCGGCGGCGTTGAAGGTCGGCCCGGCCCAGCTGTCGTTGGCGTGGCTGCCGGTGTGGCTGAGCACGGGGACGTTGGTCTTGCCGAGGATGACGCAGCCCGCCGCCCGCATCCGCGCCACCACGGGGCTGTCCGTGCCGGGCATCAGGTCCACCCCGCCGACCTTGCTGTAGAGCAGCGACCAGCCGGCGGTGGTCGGGAAGCCCACCATGTCCATGGGGTCCTTCACCACCACCGGCACGCCCGCGAGCGGCCCCAGCGCCTCGCCCGCGGCGCGGCGCCGGTCGATGGCCCGCGCGTCGGCCAGGACGTCGGAGTTGAGGAAGATGATGGCGTTGTAGTGGGGGTTGTACTCGGCGATGCGGTCAAGAAAGGCTTGGGTCAACGCCTCCGATGTCATGTCGCCGCTGGCAAAAGCCGCCTGCGCCTGCTCGACGGTGAGTTCGACGAGATTGATCTTTGCATCGCCCATCTTGGGAACTCCGTTGGGTTATACCGTCATGTGCCGCTCGATCCGTGCCGCGGCGCTGGCGTCCCGGGTCTCGCCGCGCTCGACCACCTCGCCCGAGGTCAGCACGGCGAAGCGGTCGGCCACGGCGAGCGCGAAGGTGACGTTCTGCTCCACCAGCAGCATCGCCGTGCCGTGCATCCGCCGCTCCGCCGCCAGCACGCCCGCCAGGCGGTCCACCACCGAGGGCTGCAGGCCTTCCGAGATCTCGTCCACCAGCATGAGGCGGGGCCGGGCCAGGATGGCGCGGGAGATCAGCAGCATCTTCTGCTCGCCGCCGGAAAGCGTGCCGGCCTTCTGGCCCAGGCGCTGCAGCAGCACCGGGAAGTGCGGCTCGATCAGGGGCAGGCGCTCGCGGAACAGCCGGTCGCCGGGCACGCCGAGGCGGAGGTTCTCGCCCACCGTCAGGTCGGCGAACAGCGCCTGCTCCTGCGCGACGTAGCACAGCGCGCGCCGGGCGATGCGGTAGGGCGCGACGCCGGCCAGCATCTGGCCGTCGAACCGCACGCCGCCGGCCCGCGGCCGGACGAAGCCCGCGGCCGTGCGCAGCAGCGTCGTCTTGCCCACGCCGTTGCGGCCAAGCAGCGCCACGATCTCGCCGGCGCCGACGCTCAGCGAGACATGGCGCAGCACCATCGTCGCGCCATACCCGGCGGTCACGTCGGCCAAGTCCAGAAGATCAGGCCCGGCCGCGTCAAGCATGCGCCGCGCCGGCGTAGATGGTCCGCACGGTGTCGGACTGCACGGCCTCCTCCACCGCGCCGTCCAGCACGACCCGGCCCTGGTGCAGCACGATCACGCGCGACGAGATGCTGCGCACGAAGTCGAGGTCGTGCTCGACGAGCACGATGCACAGGCGGTGGCGCCGCGCAAGGTCGGCAAGCAGCGCCCCGATGCGCTGGCGTTCCGACTTGGTCAGCCCGGCCGTCGGCTCGTCCAGCAGCAGCAGCGTGGGTTCCAGCGCCAGAACCATCGCGAGTTCAAGCGACTGCTTCTCGCCGTGGGACAGGTGCCGGGTCTCGACGCCCAGGCGGTCCGAGAGGCCGGTCGCGCGCACCACTTCGAGCGCCGATTCCGGCAGCGCGATGACGGGCGTGCGGCGGATAGGGGAGGGCCGCTCGATGCGGCTGCGGGCGACGCGCAGGCACTCGGCCACCGTCATGGTCTCGAACACGGAGGCGGTCTGGAACTTGCGCCCCACGCCCAGCGCCGTGCAGCGGTGCGGCGGCATGCGGCGGATGCCGCGCCCGCCGACCTCGACCACCCCGGCGCTGCGCTCCCGCCCGTCGGCGATGCAGCGCATCAGCGTCGTCTTGCCCGCGCCGTTCGGGCCGATCAGGCTGACGAGGTCCCCGGCCTCGGCGGCGAACGCGACGCCGCGGAGCACCTGCAGGCTGCCGAACCGCTTGTCCAGCGCCTCGACCCGCAGCACCAGCCCGTCCTTGCGCGGCACGGCCGCCGGTGCCTCGACCAGGCGCGGCACCGGCCCGGGCCGAAGCACCCGGCCCAGGCGGAGCAGCGACAGCAGGCCGCCGGGCAGGGCCACGATCACCACCACGAACACCAGGCCGATGACCAGCGCCCAGATGAACGGCAGCGCGCCGCCCAGGTAGTTGCTGATCGCGTCGATGCCCACGGCGCCCAGGATCGGCCCGGCAATCGTCGCCCGGCCGCCGAGCGCGGTGTAAATCACCAGCTCGGTCCCCGACACGAAGTTGCCCAGCTCCGGCGCCACGACCGCGGTGGCGCCGGCATAGACCCAGCCGGCGGCGGCGCAAACCAGCGCGCAGGCGACGAACAGCAGCAGCTTCAGCCGGGCCGTGGGGATGCCGAGGTATTGGCAGCGTACCTCGTTCTCCCGCATGGCGACCAGCAGGCGGCCGAAGTCGCTGCGCACCAGCGTCGCCGCCCCCGCCGCCACCGCGACCAGCAGCAGCCCGGCGACGCGGAACCAGCTCTCGGTGTCGAGGTCCGGCGCGTCGAACCCAGACAGCCCGCTGCTCGACCCCGTGACGTTGCCGCCGGCGAAGATGAGCTGCACGAAGACGATGGGGAAGACGAGGGTGATGGTGGACACGTAGAGCGGCGACGCGCCGTAGGAAAAGGCGAGCCAGCCGACCAGCAGCGCCGCCGCCCCGGCGGCGCCCAGCCCGAGCAGCAAGCCCAGCAGCCCCGTCGCGGCGCTGAACCCCAGGCGGGTGGAAACGAGCGCCAGCGCATAGGCGCCGATGGCGAGGAACGCGGCCTGCGCGAAGCTCAATATGCCGGTGTAGCCCCAGAGCAGGTCCACCGTGACGGCGGCCACGGCCAGCAGCAGCGAGCGGGTGAGCACGTTGACGCTGTAGGTGTCGAGCGCCCATGGCGCCGCGAGCACCGCAGCCGCCCCGGCCAGCGTCAGCGCGGGCAGCAGCCAGCCTCGCCGCGGCGCCGGCACCGCCCCTTCCGCGTCACGCACGGGCGAAGCCCGCCGGGCGCACGCGCAGGATTACCGCGGCCAGCACCGCGATGGTCATGCCGCCCAGCACGGCGTTGAGATAGGTCGAGACCAGCACCTGCGCCGCCCCGAGCACCAGCGCCGCCGCCGCCATGGCGACGAGCGACGAGCCGGACAGCAGCACCAGCATGAAGGCGCTCACGAGCCACGGTACCCCCATGTTCGGGTCCACGCTCGACAGCGGCACCACCAGGGCGCCCGCCAGCGAGGCGAGCGCGGACCCCAGGCTGAAGCTCGCGAAGCGCACCCGCGCGCTGTTCACGCCGAGGGACTGCGCCAGGTTCTCGTTGGCGATCACGGCGCGGGTGACGAGGCCGAGCCGGGTGCCGTGCAGCACCAGGGCGATGGCGCCCGCCAGCAGCACGGCAACCACGACCAGCAGCAGCCGGTATTGCGAGTAGGTCGCCCCCAATACCATGGCCGCGCCGGACAGCGGGCTTTGCGCGAACTGCACCTGCCGCCCGAACGCCAAGGTGATCACCTGGCCGATGACGATGCCGAGGCCCCAGGTCGCCAGGATCGCATCAAGGGGCCGCCGGTACAACGGGCGCAGCACCGTCCGCTCCATCGCCGCGCCCCCCAGCAGCCCGGCCAGCGCCGCCGCCGGCAGGCTCGCCCACGGGTTCCAGCCGGCCTGCGTGACCAGCAGCGCCGCGTAGCCGCCGACGGTCAGCATGGCGCCGTGGGCGAAAGAGATGATGCCCATGACGCCGAACACGATCAGCAGGCCCAGCGCCACGACGTACAGGATCGCCGCCGTGGTCACGATGTCGAGCAGCAGGCTCATCGCCGACTAGGCCCGGGCCAGGCTTACTTCAGGTTCGGGCACTGCGCGCCGGGGTCCACGTCCTTGGCGGTTTGCAGGATCTTGACGCT
Organism: uncultured Acetobacteraceae bacterium; assembly: GCA_964236755.1. GTDB lineage: Bacteria > Pseudomonadota > Alphaproteobacteria > Acetobacterales > Acetobacteraceae > CAHJXG01. The sequence continues at coordinate 10,496 of CAXSHI010000028.1, read as the reverse complement.
GCCGTCCGCCTCCACCTGTCCGAGATACATGGTCAGCGGCGCGTGGCGCTGCGTGTTCATCTGGATGCGGCCGCGCGGCCCGTCGAACGACACCTCGGGCAACGCCTTGACCACGCCGTCTGCCGCGGTCCCTCCCGCGCGTTCTACGGCTGCCTTGTAGAGATAGATTGCCTCGTATTGCGGCACCGACAGGTCGTTGGGCGTGAGCAGGGCGCTGCCGAACTTGGCGCGCATCGCATCAAGGAACGTCTTGTTGGCCGGGCTATCGACGCTGGTGAAGTACGAGCTTGAGACGTAAACCCCTGTCGCGTCCTCGCCCATCGTCTTGGCCGTGCCCTCGTCCACGCCGAGGTTGCCCACCGGGGCCGTGATTCCAGCCGCACGGTACTGCTTCGTAAGCGTCACGTTCGGCACGCCGCCCGCGGTGGACAGAATCAAGGCATCAGGGCTGGCGGCGCGCACCTTGCTGATGATCGCCGTCCAGTCCCCGGCGTCCATCGGCTGGTACTCGTCGCCGACCACCTTGCCGCCATGCGCCTCGATGTATTGCTTCGCGTAGGACAGCATGCCGCGGCCGAAGGCGTAGTCGCTGCCGATCAGGAAGAAGGTCTTGGCGCCCTTGTCCTTCAGGAAGAAGTCGATCACCGGCGCTTCCTGCTGCTCCGGCACCCAGGCGTCCACGTACATGTAGCGGTTGCAGGAGTGCCCCTCGTAGGACGACGTGTAGATGAACGGCGTCTTGCCCCGGGTCACGATGGGCAGCCCGGCGTTGCGCGCGGCGCTCGTCTCCATCGAGATCAGCACATCGACCTTCTTCTGGAACACCAGGCTGTCGAACGCCCGTTGCGCCCCGGCCGCCCCGCTGCCGTCGTCGGCCACGTCGAGCACGAGCGGCCGGCCCAGCACGCCGCCATGGGCGTTGATCTCCGCCACCGCAAGCTCCGCCGCCTGCACGACGGACGGCGCCACGACGCTGTTGGCCCCGCTCAGGCCGATGGGGACGCCGATATGGATGGGCGCCTGGGCATGGGCATGCGCCGCCAGCAATGACAGGCCGACGGCGGCGGAGGCGATCTTGCGCATTGCGGGCTTCCTGTTGGTCAAAGGTATGACTTGGCGAGCATCATGTGCACGCCCTTGTTGCCGTCCACGGTCTGCGTCACCCGCAGGTCGCCGATCAGCGAGCACAGCATGTAGGCCTGGTTGCGCGACAGGTTGGTGCGCCGGCAGACGTGCATGACCATCTCCCGCACCGCCTGCTTGGCGGCGTCGTCCAGGTCCTCGTCGAGGCCGATGGACATCAGGTGCGTGGGCGTCTCGGCGAACGGGAAATCAACCTTGAAATCCTTGCGGACAGTGAGGCGGAAGGTGCCGGACAGGCCGGTTTCGAGCGCCGTGATGCACACCTCGCCGTCGCCCTGCACGCCGTGGCCGTCGCCCGCCATGAACAGCGCGCCCTCGTTGAACACCGGGAGGTACAGCGTCGTGCCGGGCTTCAATTCCTTGTTGTCCATGTTGCCGCCGAAGGCGCGCGGCACGGGGGAGCCGCAGCGGCCCCAGGCCTTGGGCGGCGCCACGCCGATGATGCCGAAGAACGGGTCGAGCGGCAATTCCGTGCCCCAGGGCAGGGTGCAGACGCGGCGGGCGCGGTCGATCGGGGGATGGATGGTCTCGTAATCCGTGAACTCGTCGGGCAGCGTGCCGAGCAGCGGCAGGATGGCGACGAAGCCCCAGTCCATCGTGGGTGCGGCGTCCAGGATATCGACCTGCAGCGTGTCGCCGGGCTGCGCGCCGCGCACGTGGACCGGCCCAGTGATGAAGTGCGGGCCAGGACCGTCCGGCAGGGTCTTCAGCGCCGCCAGGTAATCGGCGGGGACGCGCGACAACTCGGGCAGGGTCGCCATGCCGCCGGCCGGGAACGAGTACAGCTTGACGGTGTCGCCGGAGTCGATCTCCAGCACCGGCGGGCTGGTCGCGTCGAGGTAGCCGAGAACCATGTTGTCCGGCGTTGCCGGGATTTCGTGATGCTGCGCCATGGTGGTCCCTTTGTTACCATCAGATTAACAAGATGCCGCTGATGCTGCAGCGCCGCCTCCGGCCCGTCACCGGGACGCGGCGTCGAACACGGCGTGGCTCCAGGCGCCTTCCGGCTTCTTGGTGATGACGGGATCGCCACCGCCGCTCATCAGCTCGCTGACCGTGCGCTCATAGGCGGCGGGTTCCAGGTATCCCATCCGCTTCGGGTCGGTGCCCAGCAGCTTCGCCACCTCGCCCATCATGCGCTTCTGGTGGGCCGCGGTCTGCGCGCCCGCCGTGTCGTTCGACAGCACGATCTTCACCGCCTCGTCCTGATGCGCGCTGGCGTATTGCCAGCCCTTCAGCGAGGCTTGCAGGAACCGCGCGAGCGTCGCGGCCATGGCCGGGTCGGCGAGCTTGCCCTCGGTGGTGTAGAGGCCGTCCTCCAGGGTGGCGACGCCCTGGTCCTCGTAGCGGAACACGTTGAGCTGGTCCGGCTTCATGCCGGCCTCGATCAGCTGCCAGTACTCGTTGTAGGTCATGGTCGAGATGCAGGCCGCCTGCTTCTGCAGCAACGGATCGACGTTGAAGCCCTGCTTCAGCACGGTGACGCCGTCCGGGCCGCCGCTGATCTTCAGCTTCAGCTTGCTCATCCAGGACAGGAAGGGGTACTCGTTGCCGCTGAACCACACGCCCAGCGTATGGCCCTTGAACTGCGCCGGGCTGGCGACGCCGCTGTCCTTGCGGCAGGTGAGCTGCATGCCGGACTTCTCGAAGATCTGCGCGATGTTGACGAGCTTGACCCCCTTCTCCCGCGCGGCGAGCGCGGAGGGCATCCAATCCACGATCACGTCGGCGCCGCCGCCGGCGATGACCTGGGCGGGGCTGATGTCCGGCCCGCCCGGGTTGATCGCGACGTCCAGCCCGGCCTCCGTGTAGAAGCCCTTCGCGGCGGCGACGTAGTACCCGGCGAACTGCGCCTGCGGCACCCATTTCAGTTGCAGCGTGAGCTTGTCCGCGGCAAGGGCGTGGCCGGCGAGGCCGAGCAGCGCGGCGGTGGCGAGCAAGAAGCGTCGCATGAAGGCTCCCTCGGAGGTTCAACGGAAAGCAGGGTGCCAGAACGCGACCCGGCGTTCCAGCAATGACAGGGCGGCAAAGGCGAGCGTGCCGGTGAGCGAGGCCAGGACGATCTCAGCCCATACCAGGTCGAGGTTCATCCGCGAGGCCTCCGTGCTGATGCGGAATCCCATGCCGACGATGGGCGTGCCGAAGAACTCGGCGACGAGGGCGCCGATCAGCGCGAGCGTCGCGTTCAGCTTGAGCGCCACGAACAGGAACGGCACCGCGGCGGGCAGGCGGAGCCGCAGCAGGGTGGCCCAGTAGCCCGCGCCGTAGCCGCGCATCAGGTCGCGCTCGGTGGCGCCGGCGGCGGCGAGGCCCGCGGTCGCCTGCACCAGCATGGGGAACACGGTCATCACGACCACGACGGCTGCCTTGCTCGGCCAGTCGAAGCCGAACCACATCACCATGATGGGCGCGATGCCGACGATGGGCATGGCGGCGGCGAGGCTGCCGAGCGGCATCACGCCGCGCCGTAGGAAGTCCGACCGGTCGAGGGCCACGGCCGCGAGCAGCCCGACAGCACAACCGATCATGTAGCCCGGCAGCACCGCCCGCAGCACCGTCTGCACGAAATCGACGCCGAGCGTCGGCAGGTGCGTGACGAACGCCCGGGCGATGGCGGACGGCGGCGGCAGCAGGATGCCGGGCACGCCGTAGCCGACGCAGGCGATCTGCCACACCGCGAGCAGCAGGACGCCGAACAGCACGGGCGGCCCGAAGCGCGCCAAGCCGCCCCCGCCCTGCGCCAGCCGCCACAGCAGCGCCCCGCCCCCGGCCAGCACGCCGACCAGGAGCGGCGTCGTCACAGCCGCCCGCCCCGTGCGCGCGCCAGGCAGGCCTCGGCAAAGGCGACGCCGCCGGTCGCGAGCATCGCCAGCGCGCCCGCGGTGAACAGCGCCGCCCAGATCTGCAAGGTCTGGCCATAGTACGACCCGGCCAGCAGCCGCGCGCCCAAGCCCGCCTGCGCGCCTGTCGGCAGCTCGGCGACGATGGCACCCACCAGCGCCAGCGCGCCCGCCACCTTCAGCGCCGGGAACAGGAACGCCATGGAGGCGGGCCAGCGCAGCCGGGTGAACACCTGGACGCCCGACGCAGCGTAGGTGCGCATGAGGTCGCGCTGCATCGGGTCCGGGGCGCGCAGGCCCGTGACCATCGCGGTCGTGACCGGGAAGAAGCTGAGCCACCCGGCGATCAGCGCCTTGGGCCACCAGCCCACCAGCCCCGCATGGCCCAGCACGACGACGACCATGGGGGCGATGGCGAGCACCGGGACCGTCTGGCTCGCGATCACCCACGGCATCAGCGAGCGGTCCAGCGTGCGGGCATGGACGATGCCGACGGCGAGCGCCGTGCCGAGCACGACCGCGATGGCGAAGCCGCACAGCGCCGCCCCCGCCGTGACCGCGGCGTGGAACGCCAGGCTGCGCGGCGAGGTAATGGGGTGGCCGAACAGGCCGTCCAGGACCTCGCCCGCCACCTGGTGCGGCGCCGGTAGCAGCGGGCGGTCGAGCGAGAGGGTCGAAAGCCATATGTCGCCGGCACTCGCGCCCTCCTCGGCCAGGCTAGACGCCATGTCGTGGTTCATCGCCATCGCCGCCGGATACCAGGCCGCCACCAGCGCCAGCAGCACGACGAGGACTGGCAGGGCGCGGCGGAGGCGGTCAGTCATAGCTGTGCCCGGCCCGCAGCGCGTCCCGCACGCGATGGGCGACGCGGAGGAAGCCCGCCGTTTCCCGGATGTCGAGCGGGCGCTCGCTGGAGCCAAGATCCACGTCGATCACCTCGACGATCCGCCCCGGCCGCGGCGACATCACGACGATGCGGGAGGAGAGATACACCGCCTCCGGGATCGAATGCGTCACGAACACGCAGGTCAGCCCGGCCTGCCGCCACAGGCGGTGCAGATGCAGGTTCAGCGTGTCCCGGGTGATCTCGTCGAGCGCGCCGAACGGCTCGTCCATCAGCAGCAGCGACGGCTCGAAGCACAGGGCGCGGGCGATGGACACGCGCTGCTGCATGCCGCCCGAGAGCTGCCAGGGAAAGCGCCGCCTGAAGTCGGACAGGCCCACGAGGTCGAGGTAACGGGCGGCGCGCTCGCGCTGCTCCGCCTTCGGCATGCCGGAAAGCTCCAGCGGCAGGCGCACGTTGCGCTCGGCGCTGCGCCAGGGGAACAGGGCGGGCGCCTGGAACACGTAGCCGTAGGCGCGGGACAGCCGAGCCTCGCGCGGGGTCTGGCCTGCGACGAGGAGCCGCCCGGCGGTCGGCTGCTCCAAATCGGCGACGGCGCGCAGCAAGGTCGTCTTGCCGCAACCGGACGGGCCGATCAGCGAGGTGAACGAACCCTGCGGGACCGACAGGTCGATGTCGGACAGCGCGTGGACGGTCTCGCCGCCGGCGGCGAAGGTGAGGGACACGCCGTCGGCGCGCACCGCGTCGGCCGGCGTCACGGGCTGGACCGATGGCCGCCAACCGGCCGACGCCATGCCGGCCGCCGTCACGCGCGCTGCTCGGCCAGGAAGCCGCACAGCGCCGCGTTGAACGCTTCGGGTTCGGTGACGGTGAAGCCGTGGCCGCCCTCGGCCGTGACCCACAGGCGCGCGCCGGGGATGCCGGCGGCCAACGCCTCCGACGCCGTCCAGGGCACCAGCAGGTCGTCGCGGGAAGCGGCCACCAGCGTCGGGCAGGCGATCTCGCCCAGGCGGTCCGCGACGTCGAAGGCCAGCAGCGCCGCGATGCGCCTCAGCAGCGTGTCCGTGCCCTGGAAATGCGCGACCGCGTGCTCGTGCTCGCGCGCCAGGCGCTCCGCGTTGCGCGACATCCAAGGCGCCGGGTAGAGGAACAGCGGCTGCGCCCGCACGTAGGCCTCGGGTCCGATGCGCAGCAGGTCCCGGCGCACGTCGAAGCAGCGTGTGGTGTGGGCGTCGCCCCGCGCCCAGGCGTTGACGAGCACGAGGCTGCCGACGCGGTCCGGACGCCGCAAGGCGAGATCGAGGCCGACCAGGCCGCCGAGCGCGTGGCCGACGAAGTGGCAGCGCGCGATGCCGAGTGCATCGAGGATCTCCGCCACGTCGTCCGCCATGGCGGCGATCGAATAGGGATCGGGCAACGGTTCGGCGCTCCGCCCGGTGCCGCGCTGGTCGTAGGTCACGACGCGGTATCGCTGGCAAAGCGCCTCAAGCTGCGGCGCCCAGAACGACCCGGTGCCGCCGAGGCCGGACGACAGCAGCACGGTGCCGCCGCTCAGCGCCTCCCCGTCGGCCTCCCCGTGGATCTCGTAGTGCATCGCGCGCTCAGGCCGGGGCGCCGATATGCGCCGTGGTGGCGATCTCCACCAGCGCGTCCGGCTTCACCAGGCCGCACTGGACGCAGTAGCGCGCCGGCTTGTCGCCCGGGAAGAACTCGGCATATACGGCGTTGATCGCGGCGTAATGGGACCAGTCGGTGATGAAGATCGCGTTGAATGTCACGTCGGCCATGGTGCCGCCGGCGGCCTCGACCACCGACTTGATCGTGGTCAGCACGTGGCGGACCTGCGCGGCGGGGTCGCCGACATGCACGACGTTGTTGTCCCGGTCGAACGGCAGCGTGCCGGACACGTAGAGCACACCGTCGGCGAGGGCGCCCGGCGAGTACGGGGCGAGGGGCTTGCCGCTGCCTGCGGGGATGATTGGCTTCATCGGCATGGGGACGGTTCCTCAGGGTGGTCGGTCGGGGGTGCTTGCAGGATGGCGCCGCAGAAATCGGCCACGGTGGACACCCAGCCGAAGAACATCTCGATGTTGCAGAGCGCCGCCCGCTGCAGGAACTCCGGCCCGGCCTGGTGCGTGGCATCCGCCAGCACGACGCCGAAGTATTCGAGGTGAAAGGCGTCGCGCAGCGACGATTCGACGCAGACGTTCGTCGCGACGCCGGCGAACACCAGGTTGCGGATGCCGCGGGCGCGCAGGACGCTGTCGATGTTGGTGTTGAAGAACACGCTGTAGCGGGTCTTGGGGATGACGATGTCGCCGGGCTGCGGCGCCAGGGCATCGACGAGGGCGTAGTCCCACCCGCCCTTGGCCAGCAGCGTCCCCGTCAGCTCCGGCCGGGCGCGCATGGTCTTCAGCGCGTTGGACTTGTGCCAGTTGGGGGAGCCGGGGCCGCCCGCCTCCATGTAATCGGGGTCCCAGCCGTTCTGCAGGAAGATCACCTGGACGCCGGCAGCGCGGGCCGCCTCCACCGCCGCCACGACCCGCCCGGTCGCCGCGGCCGCGCCCCCGATGTCGAACCCGGCGATGTCGAGGTAGCCGCCGGGCGAGGCGTAGGCATTCTGCATGTCCACGACCACGAGCGCGGTCTTGCCCGGCTCGATGCGGATCGGCTCCGGTCGCGCCGGCAGCACGACCGCGGGGCCGGTCGGCTCCAGGCCAGATATCTGGGTTCCGCTCGCCTCCATTCCGCCTCTCCTGTCACGCGCGACCCACACGCGGCCAACGCACGAACCATGCCATTCCGCCGAGTTTGGCCCTCCCCGCAGGCGCAGCGGGCGCTACGCCCCGAACATCGCCTTTTTGATGATCGCGTGCACGCCCCAATTCGCGTCCACCACCTGCGTCACCCCGAAATCCACGCCTACCGAAATCAGCGAGATCGCCTCGTCCTCCGTCAGGCCCTTGGTGTTCATCAGGAACTGCCGCGCCTTGCGGAAGGCGTCGCGCATCGCGAGGTCGAGCGATGACTTGGCGGCGATGTCGTCCTGCGCGGAGGGGCCAAGCTGCTGGAGGTAGTCGGGGTAGCTGAACCCGCACATCAGCCACTCGCTCGCGGTCTCGATCATCGGGAAGTCGAGGCCCTCCAGCGGCGTGCCGGCCAGGTCCGACTTGCGGTGCAGGATAAACTGGAAGGTGCCGGTCATCGAGCACTCGATGGCGGTGCCGCACAGCTCGCTGTCGCCTTGGCTCGCGTGCGGGTCGCCAACGGAGAACAGCGCGCCCTCGACCGCCACGGGGTAGTACATCGTGGCGCCCTTGCCGATGCGCCAGTTGTCGATGTTGCCGCCGAAATAGGCAGGCGGGATGCTGTTCACGAGGCCGGCCTCCCGCGGCGCCACCGTCATGGTGCCGAAATGCGGGCGCACCGGCACCCGGATGTTCTTCAGCACGCCGTGGTTTTCCTTCACCGTCGCGTGGTCGATGGGCACGCCGGGATAGTCGTAGATCCTGTGCAGCACGCCGGACGGGTCGGTCTGCGGCGTGTAGGTGAAATTGTACACCGCCTGCGCCCAGTCCCGGCCGCCGGCCGCGTCGAGTTCGTAGATCGTCACCACCTCCCGCGGCTTCGGCTCGGTCAGCAGATCCTTGTACTGGAAGCCCCACCAGGCCGCGAGGTTGGTGCCGAAGGCGCGGCCCTTGTAGGCCGGGTTGGCGCAGGGGCGCAGCTTGGTGTCGAGGATGCGCACCTCCAGCACGTCGCCGGGCATGGCGCCGCGTATGGCGACCGGGCCGGTGCAGATGTGCACGCCCGCGCCCGCGCCCGCGCCGACGGCGGCGTCCATCGCCCCGGCGCCGCGCCGGTTCACCGCCTTGCTGTCGCGCGTCCAGGCATAGACGCTCTCGGCGCCCGGGTCGCCGCGGACCATGCGCTCCATGTCGTCGCTCGCCTGGTGGGTCAGCGTCTCGACCGTCACGAAGTCGCCCGACGCGATCTCCAGCCGCGGCTTGAGGTCCCGGCTGAAATAGCCCCAGTGCACGGTGTCCGCGTTGACCGGCAGGTAGTGGTAGGACGGCTCGCCCGGCTGCCGCGCGGCGCTGCTTTGCGCGAGCGCGGGCGTGACCAGGGACGCGCCGCCGGCGAGCGCCGCCGCGGCGCCGCCGGTCGCGACGAAGCCGCTGCGCAGGAAGGCGCGGCGCTCGGGGTTCAGGTCGTCCCGCAGGGCGGCGCGGTGCGCCTCGAACTCGGGACAGTTCGCGTCGTCGCCTTGGCACATCGATCCATCCTGTCCTTGTGTCGGCCCCGCTCGGGAGCAGGGCGGGCACAGCAAGCACCATGCCAGCATGGATGAAACGGCGCTCCCTTCGGCTTGCCTGGCGCCGCGGGACGCCGCTACGCTGGCTTGACGCGCCGGGAGCAACTTGGCCGACGCTGGACGCAAGGGGCGGGACGATGCAGCATGATCTGATGAGGATTGCGGGCCGATGCGGCGCGATGCTGCTGACACCCGGGGACGAGCCGCCGCAGCCGATGGAGACGCGGTGATGGGCCTCCTCCGGGAAAGCCGCCGCGACCTGCTGCTGGCCCCATTGCTCGCCGCTTTGCCGCTGGCGTTGATGCACGCCGCGTCGGCCAGCCCGCTCGACCCGGGGCAGACCATCATCCAATCGCCCGCGGAACACGACTGGATTCCCAACAGCGGCTACCCTGAGCGCAGCGTCGATATGTGCCTGCTGGCCGGGGACACCACCAGGCCCGGCCTGTATTACACGCTGGTGCGCTGGTGGCCCGGCTACATGAGCGCGCCGCACACCTACGTCACCGACCGCTTCTGCGTCGTCGTGTCGGGCACCTGGTGGTGCAACAGCGGCGCGGATTTCGACCCCGCCGCGTGCGAGCCGGTGCCGGCCGGCAGCTTCGTGCGCCGGATCGCTGGCACGCCGCATTACGACGGCGTGATCCGCGGGCACAACAGACCGGCCATCATCGCGATCTGCGGGATGGGACCGGTAGGCTACGCGCTCTCCGATCCCACCAAGCCCGGCTGGCGGGCGGTATGAGCGAGAGGCCCGTCATGGCGTTCGCCGGCAAGCGCGTCGTCGTCATGGGCGGGAGCCGCGGCATCGGGCGGTCCATCGCGCTCGGCTTCGCCGCCGCCGGCGCCGCGGTGTCGATCTGTGCCCGCACGGAGGGGCCGCTCGACGCCACGCATCGGGAGATCGAGGCATTGGGCGCCGTGGCCCACAGCGCCTGCGTCGATCTGGCCGACGCCGATGCGGTGGCGCGCTACGTGCCGGCCGCCGCGGCGGCGCTGTGCGGCCTCGACGTGCTGGTGAACAACGCTTCCGGCTTCGGGCAGAGCGACGACGAGGCGGGCTGGGAGGCGTCGCTCACGGTGGACGTGATGGCGGTGGTGCGCGGCAGCCACGCCGCGATCCCGCTGCTTGGGGCCGGGTCGAGCATCGTCAACATTGCCTCGATCTCGGCGCTGCGCGCGTCGTCGCGCTCGGCCCCGTACGGCGCGGCCAAGGCGGCGGTGATGCACTACACCGCGAGCCAGGCCAAGATGCTGGGGCGCCGCGGCATCCGGGTGAACTGCGTCGCCCCCGGCTCCGTCGAGTTCCCCGGCGGCACCTGGGAGCGGCGGCGCGCCGAGGACCCGGCGCTCT
>CAXSHI010000027.1:0-31927 GCA_964236755.1 uncultured Acetobacteraceae bacterium | reverse complement strand
CCATGGCGTCCACCAAGGCGATGCATTCGGCCTTCCCCGTCGCCAGCAACTCGCGGAACGACCGAACGCGCGACATGGACCAGAGCATGGCCGCCACCACCGATGCCGGGGAGCGGTCCATCAGCCTCTTTGTCCTCGGATAGATGGGGTGGCCAAGCCCTTTGATCAGCTTGAAGCTCGCGTGGATGCCGCGCGCCAGAACGAGCGCCTCTCCCCACGACGCGCCGCGCCCACGCTGCACGCCAGCCACCGATACGCTCTCGAACGCAACGCACAGCGGAACGTGGCAGCGAAGCCAGAGAGGCATGTCGCGCTCAACGGCGGCGGGCAATCCGGCAGCGTTGAAAACGTCAACCCAGCGTTGCTGGCTCATGAAGGTCTTCTGACCGGCAGCACCGATGGTCGCCTTGAGCTTGCCATCTCCGTCCAACGTCGCCTGAACGAAGTTCATGCCGAAGGCACAGCGCTCGGCACCGACCGCCTCCTGCAGGCGCTCCGGATCGAAGGTGTTGAACATGAACTGGATGCATCCGGCCGCACTGCGCTGCAAGGCCGGAAGCACCGCGTCCACCTGGTGGGCCAGGAGCGTGACGATCACGAGGTCGTACGGGGTTTCCCCATCGAGCGCATCGGCCACGCGGACGCTTGCCCGCTCGCCCTTGACGTCAATGATCGCCTCGTCGCGTTGCAGCTGCTTCAGCCGAACGGAGCCTGGCCGCGCGATGACAGTGACATCGTGGCGGCCGATGCGGGCCAGTTGAAAGGCGAACGTGCTGCCAATTTTTCCAGCGCCAAGGACAGCGATCCGAATGGGTGAGGAGGGCGCGGGCATGGCGATGCCCAGCGTTATGGGCCTGTCGCAGGAGGAATGGAAGCTCACCTGTGCGGCTGCTCTCCTTCCTTTTCCTGCCGAAGTCGGCCGGACCGCTCACCATCAGGATCTGACGCCCAAACCGGTCCACTACCCGGCCCGGCAAGGCCCTTGCATGTTTGCATGCAAACATTAGCGTTGCCGGGCGACAGGGCAGGGAGCTGTGCAGGCGATGCGGGACGAGGCAGGCGGTGGGGACTTGCGGCTTATGGTGAACGGCGCTGTGGTGTCGCTCCCAGTCCCCCGCGCCACCCCCCTGCTCTACGTCCTGCGCAACGACCTCCGCCTGAACGGGCCGAAGTTCGGCTGCGGCCTGGGCGAGTGCGGCGCCTGCGCCGTCTTGCTGGACGACCGCGCCGCCCGGTCCTGCGTGATGTCCGCGGGCGCGGCGGAGGGGCGGGCGGTCACGACGCTGGAGGGCCTCGGGTCGAGCGCCGCGCCGCACCCGGTGCAGGCGGCGTTCATCGCCGAGCAGGCGGCGCAATGCGGCTATTGCCTGAACGGCATGATCATCACCGCCACGGCCCTGCTCCGCCGCGTCCCGCACCCGACGGAGGCGGAGATCCGCGAGGCCCTGCGCTACAACCTGTGCCGCTGCGGCGCCCACGTCGAGATTCTCCGCGCCGTGCAGCGCGCGGCGGGACCGGCGCCATGACCCCGCTGTCCTCGCTCAGCCAGTCCGCGCTGCTGCAGGCGCCGGGCACGCTGCTGGTGCTGCGCGGCGGCCCGGCGGCGGTGGCGCTAGAGGAGCCGGCGGCGGCCTCGCCCGAGCCGGGCGACCCGGACCTCCAGGTGTTCATCGCGGTGGCGGACGACGGCGCCGTCACCGCGTTCAACGGCCATGTCGATCTGGGCACCGGCATCGTCACCGCCCTGTCGCAGATCGTCGCCGAGGAATTGGACGTGCCTTTGGACCGGGTGACGATGGTGCTGGGCCACACCGGGCGCGCGCCGAACCAGGGCGCCACCATCGCGAGCGAGACGATCCAGGTGGCCGCGGTCCCGCTGCGCCGGGCGGCGGCGACGGCCCGCCACGCGCTGGTCGCCCGCGCGGCTGGGCTGCTGGACGCGCCGCCGGACACGCTCGCAGTCGTGGAGGGCGTCGTCGGCGTGCCGGGCGGCAACCGTCACCTCAGCTACGGCGAGCTGGTGGCGGGCGAGCGCATCCGGCTGCTGCTGGACGAGGCCGCGGCGCTCAAACCCGTGGCCGAGTACCGCATCGTCGGGCAATCGACCGCCCGGATCGACATCCCGGCGAAGGCGACCGGCGAGTTCACCTACGTGCACGACGTGCGCGTGCCGGGCATGCTGCATGGCCGCGTCGTGCGCCCGCCCTATGCCGGCCTCGATGCCGGCGCCTTTGTGGGCCGCAGCCTGCTCGCGGTGGACGAGGCGTCGGTGGCCCATGTGCCCGGGCTGGTCGCTACCGTGGCTATCCGGGATTTCGTGGGCGTAGTGGCTGAGCGGGAGGAACACGCGGTCGAAGCCGCCCGGCGACTAAAGGTATCATGGCGCGGCGACCACGGCACGCTGCCGGATTTGGCGCGCCCGGAGCAGGCTCTGCGCGCCCAGCCGTCCCGCCCGCGCGTCCTGCTCGACCGCGGCGACGTAGAGGGCGCGATTGCCGGCGCGGCCACGCCGATGCCGCGCACCTACGTGTGGCCGTACCAAATGCACGGCTCCATCGGGCCGTCCTGCGCGGTGGCCGACCACCGCGCGGACGGGCTGACGGTGTGGTCGGGCACGCAGAACCCGCACATGCTGCGCGCCGACCTGGCGCAGTTGCTGGACATGCCGGAGCACCGGATCGAGGTCATCCGGCACGAGGCCGCCGGCTGCTACGGCCGCAACTGCGCCGACGACGTGAGCGCCGACGCGGCGCTGCTGTCCCGCGCGGTCGGCCGCCCGGTGCGGGTGCAGCTGTCCCGGGAGCAGGAGCACGCCTGGGAGCCGAAGGGTGCCGCGCAGGTCATGGACGTGCGCGGCGGGCTGGACGCCGCCGGCGGCGTGGCGGCCTACGACTTCGCCACCCGCTACCCGTCGAACGGCGCGCCCACCCTCGCCTTGCTGCTCACCGGGGCGGTGGCGCCGGTGCCGCAGGTGTTCGAGATGGGCGACCGCACGGCCGTGCCCCCTTACGCCTATGCCGCCATGCGCGTCACGGTGCACGACATGGCGCCCATCGTGCGGGCGTCCTGGCTGCGCGGCGTGTCGGCGCTGCCGAACAGCTTCGCCCACGACTCCTGGATCGACGAGTGCGCGACCGAGGCCCGCGCCGACCCGGTCGAGTACCGCCTGCGCCACCTGCCGGACGAGCGCGGCGCCGCCCTGGTGCGCGCGGTGGCGGAGCGGGCCGGGTGGACGCCGCGCATGGCGCCGGGCAGCCAGGGTGGGGAGGGCGACCTGCTGTATGGCCGCGGCTTCGCCTATGCCGTCTATGTGCACGGGCGCTTCCCCGGCACCGCCGCCGCCTGGTCCGCCTGGGTCGCCGACGTCGCCGTGAACCGCCGCACCGGGGAGGTCGCCGTCACCCGGGTCACGGCCGGGCAGGACACCGGCATGATGGTCAACCCGGCCGGCGTGCGCCACCAGATCCACGGCAACGTCATCCAGTCCACCAGCCGCGCCCTGGTCGAGCAGGTGCAGTTCGACCACACCGCCGTGGTCAGCCGCGAGTGGGGCGCCTACCCGATCCTGACCTTCCCGCAGGTGCCGGCCATCGACGTGGTGCTGATGCCGCGGCAGGACATGGCGCCGCTCGGGGCGGGCGAGTCCGCCTCCGTCCCCAGCGCCGCCGCCATCGCCAACGCGGTGTTCGACGCGACCGGCGTGCGCTTCCGCGAGCTGCCGCTGACGCCGGAGCGGGTGCGGGCCGGGCTGGGGATCGACGCCGCGCCGCCGGGGCCGGCAAAGCGGCGGCGATGGTGGGGCGTGCTGGCCGGGGCGTTCGCCGGCGTGCTGGGCATGGCCGCGACCGTGCTGCCCTGGCGCCCGGCCTATGCGCCCATCGCGCGCCCCGACCCGGCCGCGTTCTCCGCCGCGACCATCGAGCGCGGGCGCCAGTTGGCCGGCCTCGGCGCCTGCGCCGCGTGCCACACCGGCGCCGAACTGGCGCGGCTCGGCGGCGGCCGGCCGCTCGACACGCCGTTCGGCCGCATCTGGTCCACCAACATCTCGCCCAGCCCCGAGGCCGGCATCGGCGCCTGGTCCTACCCGGCGTTCGAGCGCGCGATGCGGGAGGGCATCAGCCGTGACGGCCGCCATCTGTATCCCGCCCATCCCTACACCTCGTTTGCCGCCTCAACCGACGCCGACCTGCAGGCGCTGTATGCCTACCTGATGGCGCAGCTCGCCGTGGCGGACATGCCGCCCACCACCCGCCTTGCCTTTCCGTTCCGCATCCGCTCCCTGATGGCGGCCTGGAACGTTTTGTTCCTACGCCGGGGCGAGTGGCAGCCGGACCCGGCGCGCCCGGCCGAGTGGAACCGCGGCGCCTACCTGGTCGAGACCCTCGGCCATTGCAGCGCCTGCCACAGCCCGCGCAACGCCCTCGGCGCGGAGCGGGGCGGCGCGCACCTGGCCGGCGGAGTGGCCGACGGGTGGGAAGCGCCGCCGCTCACCGCTGCCTCGCACGCCCCGGTGCCTTGGACGGCGGAGGCGCTCTACGACTACCTGCGCAGCGGCGAAGCGGCGGCGCACGGCTTGGCGTCCGGGCCGATGGCGACGGTGGTGGATGGGCTGGCGGCGCTGCCGGACGCGGACATCCGGGCGATGGCCGCCTATCTCGCGTCGGTCGCCGGGCAGGAGGGTGCGGCCGATGACGTGGCGGCAGCCCGGGCAGTCGAGGCGCGCAGCCTGGGACAGTCCATGACCGGCACCGGCGCCCGGCTGTATGCCGGGGCTTGCGCATCATGCCATGAGGCGCGGGGCTTGGTGTCGCTGGCGCTGAACTCGAACCTGCACAGCGCACGGCCCGACAACCTGATCCAGGCGGTGCTGCACGGGATCGCCACGACGCGGGCCGAGCTGGGCGCGATGCCCGCCTATGCCGACAGCCTGAGCGACGCCCAGGTGGCGGACCTCGCGGTGCACCTGCGCGCGCGCTTCGCGCCGGGCAGGCCGGCCTGGACCGGGCTGGAGCGCACGGTCGCCACGATCCGCCGCGCCGGGCGCTGACGCCCTGTCAGGCCCGCCGCACCCCGGTGAACTGCACAAGGCCCTTCGACATGCCGGCGAGGTCCGACCGGTAGGCGACCGGCTGATAGTACGACCCCAGGGGCAAGTACGGCACGTCCTGCAACGCCTGCTCCTGCATCTTGCGGGCCAGGGCGCGCCCGTCGGCCTCGTCCTCGGCGAACAGCCATTCGTCGCGCAGCGCCTCCAGCTTCGGCAGGGTGGGCCAGCCGTTGTAGGCGCCCTCCCCGTTGCCACGCATCAGCTGATGGCTGCCCGGCGTGCTCATGTCGTAGCCGCCGGAGAACGCCGCGAACATGTGCCAGCCGCCCTTCTCCGGCGGCTGCCGGCTAACCGAGCGCTGCACCGTCGTGCCCCAGTCGGTCGCGATCACATCGACGTTCATGCCGAGCTTGCGGAGCATGTCCGCGCCCACCTCGGCGATGGCGTTGATGCGCGGCACGTCGGTCGGCTCCAGGTAGATGATCTTCTCGCCCTTGTAGCCGGCCGCGGCCAGCTCGCGTTTCAGGTCGACGAGGCTGTGCCGGCCGCTCAGCGCCTCCATGCCGGCGTCGTTGGCAAGCGGCGTCCCGGTGGTGAACAGGCCGCACTGGCTGTCGAACGGGGCGTTGCCGCCGACCACCGCCTCCATGAACTCCCGCTGGTTCACCGCGCGCAGCACCGCCCGGCGGATGGCCGGGTTGTCGAAGGGCGGGAACAGCTGGTTGAAGCGCAGGAAGCCGATCAGGCCCTTGGTCTCCACCACCTCGACCCGGAGCGCGCGGCTGGCCTGGAGCGAGGGCACGAGGTCCATGAGCGGCTGCTCCACCCAATCGACCTCGCCGTTCCTGAGGGCGGCGACCTGGGTGGCCGGGTCGGGCGTGGTGATCCACTCCACGCGGTCGAAGTGCGCCACGCGCGGCCCGGCGCAGAAGCTCGGCGTGCCCTGCCGCGGCACGTAGCCCTCGAACCGCGCATAGGCGTTGCGGGCGCCGGGCACGCGCTCGGCGGGGAGGTGGCGGAACGGGCCGCTGCCGACCATCTCGGTCAGCCGGGCGGTGGGGGGCGTCCGGGCCAGCCGTTCCGGCATGATCACGGCCATGGTGTTGGTCGGGTGCGCCAGGGCGTCGGGCAGCAGGCGGAAGCGGCGCCGGAGACGGAAGCGGATCGTCCTGTCGTCGGGAGCGGACAGCTCCGCCGTGGCGACGGCGAGCGCCTGGCCGAAGGCGTCGCCCACCCACCATCGCTGGATGCTGGCCACCGCGTCCCGCGCGAGCACCGGGGTGCCGTCGTGGAAGCGCAGGCCGTCGCGCAGCGTGAGGGTCCAGGTCAGCCCGTCCGGCTCGGTCGTGTATCCGGCCAGCATCTGCGGCCGTGCCACGCCGTCCTCGTCCATGGCGAACAGGGTGTCGAACACCATCAGGACGTGGTTGCGGGTGACAAAGGCGCTGACGGCGGGGTCGAGCAAAGCGAGGTCGGCATAGGGCACGAACTTCAGCGTGGTCGCGGACTGCGCCCGCACGGCGGCCGGGCAGGCCAGCCCGGCCGCCCCGGCCAATCCAGCCCCCAGCACGGTCCGGCGGCGCATCATGCCACCAGCCGACGCTCGGCGCGGCATCGCATCAGGGGCTGGATGCGGGTGCCGAACGCCTCCATGCCCAGCAGGAAGTCGTCGAAGGTGAGCATGATGCCCTTCACTCCCGGCAGCGCCGCGATCTCGTCGAGCATGGCCGCGACCGTCGCGTGCGAGCCGACCAGGGTTCCCATGTTGAAGTTGACCGGCGACGGCGAGCGCAGCACCGCCGCCGCCATCGAGGTGGTGCCCGGCGACGGGTCCTCCGCCGCCTTGCCGAGCAGGTGTGCCAGCGCCTCCTTGTCGGCGCCGGCGACGTAGCGGTCCCACTTCGCCATCGCCGCCGCGTCGGTTTCGTCCGCGATGACCATGTAGAGCATGTAGCTGCCGACGTCGCGGCCGGCCTGCCGGGCGTGCTCCAGCATGCGGGCGGGGACGCCGGCGGCGCGCGCCGGCTCGTTCACGCCCTCGCCCAACGCGAAGTTGAAGTCGCAGTACCGCGCCGCGAACTCCATGCCGCGGTCGCTCTGCCCGGCCGACACCAGCTTGACCGGCGCCGCAGGGCGAGGGCTGAGCTTGCAGGCGTCCATTTGGAAGTACTCGCCCTGCAGATCGGACTGGCCGGTGTCCCAGAGGTCGTGCAGCACCCGCACGTATTCCGTGCTGTAGTCGTAGCGTTTGGCGAAGTGGTGGTCGCCGGGCCAGAGGCCCATCTGGCTGTACTCGACCTTGTGCCAGCCCGACACGATGTTGACCCCGAAGCGCCCGCCGGAGATGTCGGAGATCGTGCTCGTCATCCGCGCGACGATGGCCGGCGGGATGGTCAGCACCGCGACCGAGGCATAGAGCCGGATGCGCGAGGTGACGGCGGCGAGGCCCGCCATCAGGGTGAAGCTTTCCAGCCCGTGGTCCCAGAACTCCGTCTTGCCGCCGAAGCCGTGCAGCTTGATCATCGAGAGCGCGAAGTCGAGGCCGAACGCCTCCGCCTTCTGCACGACTTGGCGGTTGAGCTCGAAGCTCGGCATGTACTGCGGCGAGGCGGCGGAGAGCAGCCAGCCGTTGTTGTTGATCGGGATGAAGACGCCGATGTCCATGGCTGCGCTCCGCAGGCTTCGATGGGGCGGAGCCTCGCAAGGCGTGTGCCACGTGTCCAGCCGCCCGCCCGACCCGCGGCCCGGCGCCATTTGTGGCGATTGAGCAACAGTCCCTCAGCCAGTGTTGCCGGCGCATTGCCAGGGCGCGCGACAAATGCCAGCACATGGCGCCCAAACGACGGCGCCGGGATCAGGATGGGCAAGCGCCAGGATCGGCCCGGAAACCTTGCTTCAACCGCGTGCCTTGGCCTACGGACATCCTGCCCCAAGACATGATGCAGTCCCACGGAGTGAACCGATGACAAAAACCCCAGAGAAGAAGGCCTCGGAGAAGAAGGCCCCGCCGAAGGGCGCCACCGTCGAGAAGCCGAAGGCCGGGCACAAGCCGAACGCCCTGCAGCAGCCGTTGCAGCCGTCGGAGGATCTCGCCGCCGTGGTCGGCGGCGGGACGATGGCGCGGGGCGAGGTGGTCAGCAAGGTTTGGGAATATATCAAGGCCCACAAGCTGCAGAACCCGGATGACGGCCGCGAGATCATCGCCGACGACAAGCTGAAGAAGGTGTTCGGCAAGGACAAGGTCACGATGTTCGAGATGAACAAGTTTCTCGCCCAGCATCTGAAGTGAGCGCATAACGCGGCGCCCGCGCCCGATCGGGTCCGCAGCACAGCCAAGCCGTGCTGCGGTGGCCCCGCGTTCAGTTCACGGTCTGGCTTGGCCGCGCAAAGAAGTCGGACGGAATGGTGTTGGAGAGGTCCTGCACCCTGTCCTCGGTTTGCAGGTTCAGCGCGCTGCAGCCCTGGCCGCCGTAATGCGGCAGGGTGGCGACGGTGCTGGCGGGGATGGTGGCGTAGGCGGCCGGCAACGGCGTGCGGTAGCCGATCAGCCGGCCCGGATCGAAGGCCGACAGCAGCGCCCCGGTCGGCATCCCCGGCGCGTCATGCGGGCTGAGGAACGCCTGGGTGAAGCCCGCCGGACCCGTCTGGAACTGCGGGTCCTGGGCGCCGGCCAGCCGGGCTGCCGCCTCGTCCGGCAGCGTCGCCAGCGGCGGCAGGCCGAATACGGAGTTCACCAGCCGGATCACCGAGTTGTGGTCGCCTTCCTCATGCGCAATCGCGTGGGCGCGGGCGAAGGGCGAGATCACGATCAGCGGGATGCGCGGGCCGCGGCTGAGCGGCAGGCCGGCCGGGTCGTAGCTGAGGATGCGGGGCGGCACGTGGTCGTAGTCGCCTTCCGACTCGTCGTAGGTGATGACGATGGCGCTCTCGCCCCAGTACTTGCTGCCGGCGATGGCGTTCACCTCGTTGGCGATCAGCGCCTCGCTGATCTGCGCGTCGGAGTAGGCCGGGTGGTCGTCGTCGCCCAGGAAGTTGGCGCTGATATAGGCGGCGTCGGCGGGACCGGTGGCGTTCGCGGTGTCCGGCCTCATCCCCATGATGTTGTCGTAGCCGCCGCGGACGTAGAACACGCCGCCGGACTTCGGCAGCGTTGCCCCCTGCACGTCGTCGAAGAAGTCACCTAAACCGTGCTGGTTCGCGCTCTGCACGGGGTTGTTGGTGACGTAGCCGAAGTACTGCGGCCCGTTGTGGTGGCCGATGTAGCTGGCATGCGGCACGGTGCTGATGCCGTTGCTGTCCGGCAGCCCCCGCTCCACCCCGTAGCCGTTCTGGTACCAGCCCCAGCTGAACGGCTTGCGGCCCCGCGCGGTGATGAAGGGGATGTCCCCCTGCACGTCCGCGAGGTCGAGGCCCGGGTTGGTGTCGTGCGAGGCGACGTCCGCCAGCGTG
Organism: uncultured Acetobacteraceae bacterium; assembly: GCA_964236755.1. Classification (GTDB taxonomy): domain Bacteria; phylum Pseudomonadota; class Alphaproteobacteria; order Acetobacterales; family Acetobacteraceae; genus CAHJXG01. The sequence goes on along the minus strand of CAXSHI010000027.1, from coordinate 22,431 downwards.
CGGCCGGCGAGCGTCAGCGGCAGCCCGGCGAAGGTGAGGTTCGGCGCGACGTTGGCGGGCGCGCCGCCCTCGTTCTTGCGCTGCGGCGTGCCGGCGCTGGCGCCGGTGTTGGCGGTCGGCTCGATGTTGGTCGGCTCGCTCGGCACGCCCGAGTACTGGGCGCCGGCAGCGGGCAGGCCGGGGATCGGGTCGTTGGTGATTGGCACCGCGACCGAGCCGAAGGTGCTGGCCGAGGTCGCCTCCGGATGCTTCACCCACTGCGTTTCCCCGGCCTGCCCGGCGATCATGGCGATGGCGTTCGGCGTGGACGGCCCGATCGTCGTCTGGAAGATGTTGTCGAACAGCGTGAACTTGTTGGCGTAGTTCCACAGGAACGGGATCGTGTCGCAATCGACGTAGGCCATCGCCAGCTCGCCGAACTGCTTCGACTTCAGGGACACGCTGGCCGGCGGGGCCACGGGGTTGATCGGCGATCCCGCGAAGTACTTCGCCTGCTCGTTCAGCGCGAAGCGGTCCATGGCGGGCACGCCGTTCACGAGATGCATCTTGGCCGCCATGCGCGGGTGCCCGTGGTCCACGTCGTCGAGGTCGGCGGCGTTCTGCTCGTTGCCGATGCGGAAGGGCTGGATGGTGCCCATGCTGCCGTCGGTGTTGAGGATCACCTGGGTGTTGGAAGCCGGCACCCGGGGCCGGGTCCCGTCCGAGAACAGGCCGTTGGCGCCGCGGAAGGTGCCGAAGTAGTGGTCGAACGAGCGGTTTTCCTGAAACAGCACGAACACGTACTTCACCCGCTTCCGCAGCAGCTCGATCGTTTCCTCGTTTGAGAGCCGCGGTTCGGCGGCGGGGTCGCTGTAGAATGGCGCGGTGTCCTGGTTGGGATCGGGCTGCCCGGTGACGAGCGGCCTGGGCCGGTCGGCGGCGCGCGCGGCCGGGAGGGCAAGCGGCTGCAGGAGCAAGCCGGCGGCGACCAAGGCGGAACAGCCCTTGAGGAGCAAGCGTGGCATACGGTGGCGTCCTTTGAAGTCGAGACGCCCTTATGCCATGTGCCGCGCCGCCGATTGTTCAAACGACGTTACAGGTGCATGAAGTTACGCTCCCTACTCGGCGCCGGGCGGGCAATTCAGGCCGCCGTCGCGCCAGGACGCATTGAGCGCCGCCGGCAGCCGCAGCGGCGAGCCGGCGCCGAGGTTGCGGGACAGCAGGGCGCCGTAGGTCCCTCCGGCCGCCGCCCGGGCCTGCCAGCCCGGCGTCAGCCCCAGGCCCTGGCCCGGCACCGGCAAGGCCTCCGTCCCGGCGTCCGGCTGCATGAGCGCCGCCATGCTCCAGGCGACGACCGCTGCCCACCGCGCGTCGTCCAGCCCGGTGACGGCCAGGACCGGCGTCGCCGAGAGCGGCTCCGGCAGGATGCGGATCGCGCGTCCCCCCGACAGCCCGTCCGCCCGCTGCGCCGCGAGCGCCGTCGTCTCCAGGGCGACGGCCGGGCAGCGGCCGACCTCGAAGGCGTCGAGCATCTCCTCCTCCTCCTGCCAGCCGGAGTAGCTGATGGGGGTGCCGCGACCGCGGAAGTAGGCCAGCAGCGTGCGTTCCGGCCCGGTGCCCGGCTCGGCGCAGACGGTGGTGCCGGCGAGGTCGGACAGGTGCCGGGCCGGATGGTCCGCCGCCACCATGACGCCGTTGGTCTGGTGGAACACCGCAGGGCCGGGCATGACCGCATCCAGCAGGTTGTTGGCCAGCAGCTCCGATCCCGTGAGGAACGCCACGGCGTCGTCGCCCCGGCGCAGCCACTCGAAATCCTGGCCGAGCGCGTAGGGGTGGAACTCGATCCGCCCGCCGTCGCCCAGCACGGCCGCGGCGACCGCCCGGCATAGATCGACCTCCAGGCCCGCCATCCCGCCGCCCTCCGCGGCAGGCGCGGCCAGGCCGGGACGCGGCGCGCCGCCGCAACGCAGCACGCCGGCGGCGCGGACCTGGTCGAGGGTGGCGGCCACGGCGGGCGAGGCGGCCAGCAGCAGGGCGATCAGCAGGGATCGGAGCATCGGGGCACCACGGTGATGGAAGTCCGCCGGGTTAAGGCGCGGCGCCCCGGTTTGGCAAATGACCGCTTTGCGACAGCGTCAGTCCAACCCTTGCAGCTCGGCCGCGGTCGGCAGCGCCGCGTAGGCGCCGAAGCGCGTGACCGACAGCGCCGCCGCCCGCTGCGCCGCCGCCAGCGCGCCCGGCAAAGCCTGTCCAGACGCCAAGCGCGCGGCGAGCACGCCGCAGAACGCATCGCCGGCCCCGGTGGTGTCCAGCGGCTGCACGGGGACGGCGGGCAAGCAGCCAAGCCCATTCGCGTCCGCCCACACGCACCCCTCGGCGCCAAGCGTCACCACCGCGGCGCCGCAGCCCTGGGCGTGGAGCCGCAGCGCCGCGTCGCCGGCAGCCAGGCCGGTGACGGCCTCCGCCTCTCCCCGGTTCACCACCACCACGGCGCAGAACGGCAGCATCGGCGCCACCGGCCAGCGCAGCGGCGCCGCGTTCAGCATCACCCGCCCGTCGGCGGCCCGCATGGCGGCAAAGGTGGCCGCCGCCGTCAGGTTGCCCTGCATCAGCAGCCAGTCCGTCGGCGCCATCCCGCCCGCGAACGCTTCCGCGTCGGCCTCACCCAGCGTGTCGGCGCATCGGCACAGGCTGACGATGCTGTTCTCGCCGTCGGCGGCGACCATCACCACCGATAGGTCCGTCGGACCCGGCCGCCGCAGCAGGCGCAGTTCGGCCAGCGGTTCCGCCACCAGGGTGCGGGCAACGAAATCGGCTTCTGCGTCCTCGCCCACCGGGGCGCAGAACCGCACGCGCACGCCGGCCCGGGCGGCTGCGACCGCCTGGTTCAGCCCCTTGCCGCCCGGCGCGCGGGCGCCGTCCAAGGCCACCGCGGTCTCGCCCGGGCGCGCCAGGTGCGCGAGCGCCAACGACAGGTCCACGCCCGCGTTGCCCAGGACGAACACCGTGCCGGCCTCCGTCATGCCGGCGCGGCCTCATACGGGGCGGCGTGGAAATCGACCTCTAGGCGCAGCGCCGTGCCGAACAGGTCCGACAGCCGCCGAAGCGTCGCGGCGCTGATCCCGCCGCCGCCCGCATCGACGCCCGCCCGCAGCCAATCCGCTTGCGCCCGGAACTCCGGCGCCGCGTGCATCCGCACCCATTCCGCGATGTCGGGGTCGGAGATCGGGCGCTGTGCCGCCCGGCCGCACCAGGTCGCGTACATCCACTCGGCCGCCAGCATGGTGACGAGGATGTCGAGAAACGAGCCAGTCTCCGCTACGCCGAGCATGAACCCGCCGAACGCCGCGACGGACGGCGGCGCCACGCCCGGCTTGGCCGGCCTCATATCAAGCGAGGCGAGCACGCGGTCGAAGTATCCAAGCTGCTCGCCGCTCAACGCATGCAGCACGCCGCACAGCCAACGCCGCGCGGCGAAGTCGGGCGCCTTCAGCATGGCATGGCCGAAGATCAGGACCGCGGTCTCGACGAAGCCGTGCTCATACGCCACGTAGCGGGCGAACACCGGGCGCGGCAGCCTGTCCGCCTCGATGTCACGCACGAAGCGGTGCGCCTGCATCTCGTCCCACACGCCCTGGTTGGCCGCGAGCAGGCGCTGCGACAAGCTCGACTCAGCCATGCTGGCCCGCCGCGCCGTTTCCATCGCCGCAGAACAGGCGGCGCGGGTTCGCCACCATCATCTGCGCGATCTGCGCCTCCGTGGCGCCATGGCGGCGCAGGCGGGGCAGGAAATGCCGCTGCAGGTAGGCGTAGCCGAAGCCGCCGTAGCGGGTCAGCATCATCTTGAGGAACACGTCCTGCGACAGCAGCACGCGGCCCAGCGCGCCGCGGGCGATCAGGCGCATGATGGCCTGTGCGTTGTCCTCGTCGGACGGGCATTGCACGCCCTGGTCGGCGTACCAGAAATCCATGCCGATCATGTCGTAGCCGAGGAACGCGCCGCGCTCGGCCAGCGCCGCCTGGTAGTCGATGTCGGCGCCGGACGGGTTCATGTGGCACAGCACGGTATGGCTGAGGTCGCCGCCTTCCTCCGCCACCACGTCCAGCACGCGGCCTGCCACGCGGAACCAGCCGGGCAGGTGCACCATCAGCGGCAGCCCGGTGCGGCGCTGCGCCTGCGCCGCCCCGCGCAGCGACTTCTCCTCCTCCGCCGTGAAGTCGGCGGAAACGCCGATCTCGCCGATCAGGCCGATCCGCACGCCCGAGGCGCCCACGCCATCGACCGCCTCCCGCACGATCTCGTCGGCGATGTCGGCAGCGCCCATGCCGCGCACCCGCTCGGGGTGCGAGGCTTGCAGGTAGAACCCGCCGCCCATGACGACGTGCAGCCCCGATGTCTCCGAGATGCGGCGCAGCGCCAGCGGGTCGCGGCCGATGCCCTGGCAGGTCGGATCGACCACGGTCTGCCCGCCCAGCGCCGCCACGTCGGCCAGCTCGGCAACGGCCAGGCGCTCGTCGTCGAGCGTGCAGTTGCTGAGGTTCACGAACGGGTCCATGCGCAGCTCGCCAAGGATGCCGGGATGCACGGGATCGCAGGCGAGGCGCGCGCGCGACTTCTCCTTGGGTTTGTTCCACCAGCAGCGACAATCGTTCAGCAGGTGCTCGTGCATCAGCGTGACGCCGAGCGCCGCCCCCGGGATGGGGCCGCGCACGGTCATCACCTGGCCGGAGCCGATAGCGGCGGGCGAGCGGTCCGTGGTCATGTGGTTTCTCCTTCAACCAACCCGGCGGCGCGTGGCAAGGCGCGCGAACACGCGGGTGTTGAGCCAGATCGCGGCGAGGATGATCGCCCCGGTCACGATCTGCACCAGGAACGGCGAGGTGTGCACGAGGATCAGCCCGTTGCCGATCACCGCGATGGTCAGCGCCCCCAGCACGGTGCCGGCGATCGTGCCGCTGCCGCCCATGAGCGACGTGCCGCCCAGCACCACGGCCGCGATCGCCTCCAGCTCGAACCCCACCGCCGCGTTCGACGAGCCGGAGCCGAGCCGGGCGGCGATGATCAGCCCGGCGCAGGCGGACGCGGCGCCCGTCAGCGCGAACACCGACGCCGCGACGCGCAGCGCCGGCATGCCGACCCGCCGCGCCGCCTCCATGTTCGCGCCGACCGCCACCACCTGCCGGCCGTAGCGGGTCTGGCCCAGCGTCACGTAGCCGGCCACGGCGACCACGGCGGCGACCACGGCCGGAATGGGCACGCCCAGCACCCAGCCGCGCCCGAGCGCCACGAAGCCCGGCGCCCCGGTGATCGGGATCGAGTAGCCCTGCGTCAGCAGCAGCGCGACCCCGCGCAGGATCGACAGCCCCGCCAGCGTCACGATGAAGGACGGGATCGTCTGATAGGCGGCGAACCACCCCTGCACCGCGCCGACCGCGGCGCCCAGCCCCAGCATGACGACGACCACCAGCGGCCAGGGGATCCCAGCCCCCAGCGCAATCGCCGCCAGCGCGTTGGTCAGGGCCACGGTGGAGCCGACCGACAGGTCGATGCCGCCCGTGGTGATCACGAACGTCATCGCCACCGCGCCGATCAGCATCGGCGCCATTTGCCGCAGCACGTTGAGCAGGTTGCCCGGCGTCAGGAACACCGGCGACGCGGCGGCGAACGCCAGGCTGCACACCACGAAGAACGCCGCGATGGACAGCACCTGCGCGTGCTCCAGCAGGAAGTCGGCTGTGCCGCGCGGCGCGTCGCCGAGGGCCGGGGCGCTCATGCCCGTGCGCTCAAGGCCGCGCGCCGCCGACGATGAGCTGCACGACTTCCTCCAGGTTGGTCTCGGCCGCCCGGCGCTCCGCCACCTTGGTGCCCTCGTACATGAAGGCGATGCGGTCGCAGACGCGGAACAGGTCCTGCAGCCGGTGCGTCACCAGCACCACCGCGACGCCCCCCGCCTTGACCCGGTTGATGAGGGCCAGCACCGCCTCCACCTCGGCCACCGCGAGCGCCGAGGTCGGCTCGTCCAGCAGCAGCACCTGGGGCGCGAAGGCGGCGGCGCGGGCGATGGCGATGGATTGCCGCTGCCCGCCCGACAGCCGCGCCACCTTGGCCCGCATGCTGGGGATGCGGATGCCGAGCGCGTCGAGCATGCGGCGGCCCTCCGCGCGCATCGCCGCCTTGTCGAGCATGCCGCGCCGGGCAATCTCGCGGCCGAGGAACAGGTTGCCCGCGACGTCGATGGTGTCGCACAGGCTGAGGTCCTGATAGACCATCTCGATGCGCTGCGCCCGCGCCGCCGCCGGGCCGGCCAGATGCACCTCCGCCCCGGACAGCAGAATGCGCCCGGAGTCCGGGAGATACGCGCCCGACATGATCTTGCTGAGCGTCGATTTGCCGGCGCCGTTGTCGCCCACGAGGCCCAGGCACTCGCCGCCGAACAGGTCGAGATCGACGCCGCGCAGGGCGACCTGCGAGCCGAACACCTTGCCGACGCCGCGCAGCGACATCAGCGGCGGCCCCACGGCTGGCGCCTACTTGAACACTGGGCGGTAGGGATCGACGTTGCTCTTGGTCACGATGGCGACCGGCACGGCGATGGTGCGCGTCACCGCGCCGCCCCGGCTGAGGGTGACGAGCGCGTCGATGCCGGCCGCGGCCATGCCCGCCGGGTCCTGCTGCACGACGGCGACGACGTAGCCGGCGTCGATGCCCCGGATCGCCTGGGCCGTGAGGTCCCAGCCGAACACCTTGACGGTGCCCTGCCGGCCCTGGCTCTCGACCGCGGCGATGGCGCCGAGCAGCGCCGGCTCGCCGGTCGCGTAGATCGCGGTCATGTCGGGGTTGCCGGTCAGCAGCGTCTCCGCCACCGCCAGCGCGTTGTCCTGGATGTTGCGGCCATCGACCACGCCGGCCATCGTCACGCCGGGCTTGCCGGACACGGCGTCCACGAACGCCTTCTGCCGCTGGTTCTGGATAAAGGAGTTCAGCGCGCCGACGATGCCGAGCTTGGCGTGGCCGCCCATCGACGCCTGCACGTAGGGCAGGAAAACGTCGGCCAGCAACTGCCCGGCCTTCGCGTTGTCCACGCCGATCTGCGCCTTCTGCGGCCCGTCCTCCGGCAGCACGGAGTCGACCGAAACGACCGGGATGCCCGCCGCGGCGGCCTGCTGGATCGACGGCAGCAGCCCGTTCACGTCGATGGCGTCCACCAGGATGCCGGCGACCTTCTGCTGGATGAAGGTCTCGACCGCGTTGTTCTGCTCGGTCGGGCTGTCGCGGGCGTTGAACACGTCGAGCGTCACCCCGGCCTTCTTGGCGGCACCCTGCGCGCCTTGCAGCATCTGGTTGAAGAACAGCGCCTGCTGGTTGATCTGCACCATGGCGAGGGTCGGCCCGGCTGCCCGGGCGCCGGAGGCGGCCCCGAGGCCGAGCGCCGCCGTGCCAGCGAGCAGAGTGCGCCTGTTCACGACGGCCATGTTAATCCTTGAGTCTTCGATGTTGCGGGCAGATCTTCATCGCGCATAGAAATCCTCGATTGCAACTTCGATGCCAGGCGGATCCAGCGTGATCCGCCCCTCTGCGGCGAGCCGAGTTTCAATGCCGCCATCGTCGCGTCGACGATGGTGGATCACCGCGCGCCGGTCGGCGCGAATGATGAGGTAATGCCGGATCGAGAGCACTCTGAAATAGTCGGTGAGCTTTGTCCCTGTATCGACCGACTGCGTGGAGGGTGAGAGGACCTCGACGACAATCACAGGGTTTGGTGCCGTCACATCGTCACCCGCAATCGCTTCACCGCAGTTGACGACAGCGTCAGGCTCGTAATCGGCGTCGTCCCCGATCTCGACCGTGACACCGTCGGCCAGTGCCTCGCAAGGTAGGTCCGCGGCGCGGATGGCCTGGTCGAGCGCCTGCCACACCCGCGCCTTCACCCGCACGTGGGCGACGCGCTCCGGCGCCATCGCCACGACCTCGCCGGCCACCCGCTCGTAACGGCCACGCGGCTGCGCCTCCACCCAGCGGCGGTACTCCGTACGGGTCAGAATGGCCGGAGGCTCGGCAAATGATGGTTTCATGCGAAGCTCCCGGACAATGTTCAGGATGTTGACGGCTTCAAGAACCGTTCATCCCACAAAGCGAGACGGTCCGCCATGGTTTTGCGGGCCGTGGAACCGTGTGCCATGGATGGCGGGCCGATGGAGACACGCCCCATGCTTCGCCTCGCCCTCGCCGTCCTCGTCGCCACCCTGCTCTTCCAACCCACAGCCCAGGCCCGCGACACCCTGGTGGTCGGCATCGGCGAGTTCCCGTCCAGCCTGCATCCCTCCATCGACCCGCTGCTCGTCAAGTCCTACGTGCTGGGCTTCGCCACCCGCACCATGACCACCTACGACGCCGACAACAAGCTGGTGTGCCTGCTCTGCACCGAGGTTCCCACGCTGGAGAACGGCCTGGCGCGGCGGGAGGGCGCGGGCATGACCGTCACCCTCAAGCTGCGGCCGGACCTCCGATGGGGCGACGGCGTGCCGGTCACGGCGCGGGACGTGGCGTTCACCTGGCGCGTCGGGCGCGACCCGAACGCCGGGTTCAGCAACACGTATCCCTGGACCCGCGCGACCGGCGTGGACGTGGTGGACGACCACACCGCCCTGCTTCACTTGGACCGCGTGCTCAACTCCTTCGCGCTGTGGGACCAGTTGCTGCCCGAGCACGTCGAGGGGCCGATCTACGAGCGTGCCCACGGTCCCGGCGAGTACATCAACACGACGGAGTACAACCGCAACCCGCTCAACCCCGGCCTGTGGAACGGCCCGTTCCTGGTCGGCGGCTACCAGTCCGGCAGCACCATCACGCTGGCGCCCAACCCGCACTGGCCCGGCCCGGCGCCGGGCTTCAGGCAGGTGTCGATGCGCTTCATCGCCGACACCGCGGCGCTGCAGGCCAACCTGCTCTCGGGCGACATCGACATCGACTACAGCCTGACCATTGACCAGGCGCTGGCGTTGCAGAAGCAGTACCCCGACCGCTTCGCCTACAGCTACACGCCGAGCCTCAACTACGCCCATATCGACGCGAGCGGCACGAACCCGATCCTGGCCGACGTGCGGGTGCGGCGCGCGCTGCTGATGGCGCTGGACCGCCGCACCATCAACGACCGGCTGTATGGCGGCAGGGCGGTGATCGCCACGAGCTTCGTCAGCCCGAAGAACCCGGAGTTCGACCCCTCCGTGCCGACCGTGCCCTATGACCCGGCCGCCGCGCGCCGCCTGCTGGAAGAGGCCGGCTGGACTCTCGGCGCGGACGGGATACGGCACAACGCCGCCGGGCAGCGCCTGAGCATCGAGTTCCTGGCGGCCTCGGGCTTCCGGGTGATCGAGCTGCTGCAAGCGGTCATGCAGAACGCCTGGAAGGCGGTGGGCGTGGAGGCGACGCTGCGCACCGAGCCGTCCCGCACCCTGTTCGGCCAGACCACCAAGCACCGGGCGTTCCCGGGCCTCGTGATGTACTCCTGGAGCAGCCTGGTCGGCGAAAGCCCGCGCACCACCCTCGGCTCCGATATGGTGCCGTCGGAGGCGAACAACTGGGGCGGGTCGAACGCCACCGGGTTCAGCGACCCGGCCTTCGACGAGGCCATCGGCGTGGCGGAAACCGAGCTTGACCCGGCCAAGCGCCACGCCGCCTGGGCGACCATGCAGCACATCTACGCCGAACGCCTGCCGGCGCTGCCGCTGTTCATCGCCGCCATCGCGCAGGCGGCGCCGACCTGGCTGCGCGGCTTCGGGCCGAACGGCGCCGGGCAGCCCTTCTCCCAGCAGGCCGAGCTGTGGCGGAGCGAGCCGTGACGGGCCTCGCGCGGCTGGCGCTCGACCGGGGCGTAGAGCGCCTGCTGGACGGGCTGCACGGCGGTGCCGGCAACCTCAGCAACCCCGGCGGCGCGGTCGGCGTGGTGCAGGAGGGCGAGCTGACGGTGCATCGCTGCGCCGGGCTGGCGAGCCTGGAATTGGGCGTGCCGATCGGGCCGGAAACCACGTTCCGCGTCGCCTCCGTCACCAAGCAGTTCACCTGCGCCGCGGTGCTGAGGCTCGCCGACGAGGGGCGGCTGCGGCTGGAAGACGACGTGCGGAACCACCTGCCGGAGTTCCCGGACATGGGCGCGCCGGTCAAAGTGGCGCACCTGCTGCACAACACCAGCGGCATCCGCGACATGCTCGGCATCATGCGGCACGGCGGCGCGGACCTGGGCCAGCCGGTGCGGGCGGACGAGCTGATGGCCGGCGTCCTCCGCCAGCGCACCCTGAACTTCGTGCCCGGCAGCCGCTTCCTCTACAGCAACTCCAACTTTCTCCTGCTCGGCCGCATCGCCGAGCGGGTGGGGGGCGAGCCGCTGCCCGCCTTCCTGGACCGCCGCATCTTCGCGCCCGCCGGCATGACCCGCACCCGGCTGGTGGAGCAGGTCGGCGCGGCCGTGCCCGGCCTCGCCACCGGCTACGTCCGCCGCGACGGCGCCTGGACCCGCGCCCCGCACGCCTTTCCGCTGCACGGGGAGGGCGGCCTCGTGTCCGGCGTGGAGGACCTGGCGCTCTGGAGCCGGTGGCTCGACGCCCACCCGGACCTCGCCGGGGCGCTCTCGACAGAGACGCCGTTCGCCAACGGCACCAAGAACCTTTATGCCCGCGGCCAGGTGGTCCGCGAGTACCGCGGCGTCCGCACCGTGGGGCACGGCGGGCTGTGGCCGGGCTACCGCACCGAGTTCCTGCGCGTGCCGGAGCAGGGCGTCGCGGTCATTGCCATCGCCAACCGCGCCGACGCCGATCCCCTGCTGCTGGCGCACCGCGTGCTCGACCTGCTGCTGGACGCCCGCCCCGGCGCCGCGCCGGCGCCCCGGCCCGCCGATCCCCTCGCCACGCGGCCCCTGGCCGGGCGCTGGCTCCATCCAGAGTCGCGCACCACGCTGGACATCGCCGTGACGCCGGAAGGCGCAACCAGCTTCGCCACCTACGGCCTCCCGTTCGAGCCTTCGGCGCTGCCCGACGGCCGCCTCGGCACCGTGCGCGGCATGAACCCTTTCGCGCTGCGGTCCGTGGACGCGGACACGGTCGAGGTTGAAGGGGACGCCGGGCACGTCGCCACGTTCCGCCGCCTGCCCCCCGGCGCGGCGCTGCCGAAGGACCTGCCCGGCCATTACCGCAACGAGGAGATGGGCGCGGATTGGACGGTCGAGGCGGACGGCGACGGTTTGCAGGTCACGGCCCGAGGGCCGGTGACGCGCGGCGGCCCGTGGCCGGTCGAGCCGGTGGGGGGCGACCTCGTGCGCATCCACTGGCCGGGCCTGCTCCCGTCCTGGCTGGACGCGGAGGCGTTGCGCGACGCGGCCGGCGCCGTCACCGGGCTGAGGGTGAGCGGCGGGCGGGTCAAGGATGTGCTGTATCGGCGCCAAGCGGGTTAACGTTGCCAAATAGGCACAAGTCTTGCATTGACGCGCCGTCCGGTCGCCGCGCTATGCTGCTCCGCCACAAGCCGGGTCCCTCAGCCATGCGTCGCCTCCTGCTCGCCCTGCCGCTCCTGGCCATGCTCGCGCCGCCCGCGCACGCCAAGGACGAGCTGGTGATCGGCGCCGCGCAGTTCCCCTCCAGCCTGCACCCGACTATCGAGCCGGAGGTGATCAAGAATTATGTCCTTGCCTTCACCCAGCGGTTCATCAGCGCCTTTGACAAGGACTGGCACCCGGTCTGCCTGCTTTGCGCCGAGCTGCCATCCCTGGAGAACGGCCTCGCCCGCATCGAGGACCTAGCCGACGGCAAGAAGGGCATGGCCGTCACCATCAAGCTCAAGCCCGGCCTGATGTGGGGCGACGGGCAGCCGGTCACGGCGCGCGACATCGCTTTCACCCTCAAGCTGGCGCAGAACCCGGCTTCCGGGTTCGGCAACACCTACCCGTGGGAGCGCGCGGCCTCGGCCGACGTGGTGGACGACGCGACCGCCGTGCTGCATCTGCCGCGGGTGCTGTCGGACTTCATGATGTGGGACCAAGTGCTGCCCGAGCACCTGGAAGGAACCGTGGCCGCCGCCGCTTCGGCGCCCGGCGACTACATCCGCACGACACTGTATAACCGCGCGCCCACCACGCCCGGCCTGTGGAACGGTCCCTGGATGGTGACGGGCTACCAGTCCGGCTCCCAGATCGTGATGGAGCCGAACCCGCACTGGCCCGGCCCCAAGACCGCCTTCCACAAGATCACGCTCCGCACCATCGAGAACACCGCGGCGCTGCAGGCCAACCTCCTGTCCGGCGACATCGACATGGTGGCGGGAGAGGGCGTGGGCCTCACCATCGACCAGGCGCTGGCGCTCCGGAAGCAGGCGCCGGACCGCTTCGCCTACGCCTTCCAGCCCAGCCTCAACTACGAGCACATCGACCTCAAGCTCGACAGCCCCATCCTGTCCGACGTGCGGGTGCGCCGCGCCCTGCTGTCGGCGCTCGACCGCCAGACGCTCGTGACCCGGCTGTTCGAGGGCTTGCAGCCGGTCGCCGTCACCTGGGTCAACCCGTTGCACCCCATGCACGACCGAACGGTCACGGCCACCAAGTTCGACCTGCCCGGCGCGAAGAAGCTGCTCGCCGACGCCGGCTGGACCCCCGGCCCGGACGGCGTGTGCCGCAAGGACGGGCAGCGCCTGTCGTTCGAGTTCGGCACCACGGCCGGCAACCGCCTGCGCGAGCTGGAGCAGCAGGTGCTGCAGAACCAGTGGAAGGCCGCCTGCGTCGAGGCGACGATCAAGAACGAGCCGGCCCGCACCCTGTTCGGCGAGACGCTGAAGCGGCGCACCTACACGGGCGCGATCCTGTATGGCTGGAGCAGCACCGTCTCCGAATCGCCGCGCCGCACGCTCGCCACCGACCAGATCCCGAGGGAGGCCAACAGCTACGGCGGCGCGAACTATCCAGGGTTCAGCGATCCCGCCATGGATGCGGGCATCGCCGCGGTCGAAAGCGAGCTGGACCCGGAAAAGGCCGGCACGGGATGGGCAGCCATGCAGCGCCTGTACGCGGAGCAGCTGCCGGCGCTGCCGCTGTTCTTCCGCGCCGACCCGCACGTGACGCCCAAGTGGCTGCACGGCTACCAGCCGCTCGGCAACGGCTACATCGCCGCCATCTTCGCGGAGCAATGGACATCCCAGTGAACGCCGCCCCGGCGCCGCTCCTGGAGGTCGAAGGCCTGCAGGTTGCCTTCGACCTGCCGGGCGGGCCGCGCACGGTGGTGGCCGGCGTCGCCTATTCCATCCCGCCGGGCCGCACCCTGGGCGTGGTGGGGGAAAGCGGCTGCGGCAAGAGCATGGCGGCGCTGGCGCTCATGGGCCTGGTGCCGCAGCCCGGCCGCGTGTCCGGCAGCATCCGCTTCGAGGGGCGCGAGCTGGTGGGCCAGGGCCGCGCCGCCTGGCGGGCGATGCGCGGCGACCGCATGGCGATGGTGTTCCAGGAGCCGATGACGGCGCTCAACCCCGTCATGCCGGTGGGCCGGCAGATCGCCGAGGCGCTGGTGCTGCATGAGAGCATCGGCTGGCCCGCCGCCGGGGAGCGCGCGGTGGAGCTGCTGTCCCAGGTCGGCATCCCCGCGGCGCGGGAGCGGGCCGGCGCCTATCCACACCAACTGAGCGGCGGCCAGCGGCAGCGGGCGATGATCGCCATGGCGCTCGCCTGCCGCCCGGCGCTGCTGGTCGCGGACGAGCCGACCACCGCGCTCGACGTCACCATCCAGGCGCAGATCCTCGACCTCATGCTGGCCTTGCAGGAGGAGACCGGCGCCGCGATCCAGTTCATCTCCCACAACCTCGCCGTGGTGAGCGAGGTGTCGCACGAGGTCGTGGTGATGTACGCCGGCCGCATCGTGGAGCGTGGGCCGGCCGCCACGCTGTTCGCGCAGCCGCTGCATCCCTACACGGTCGGCCTGATCGCCACGCTGCCGCACGCCGCGCACCGGGTGGACCACCTGCCGGTGATCCCCGGCGGCGTGCCGGACCTCGGCCGCATCGAGCCGGGCTGCCGCTTTGCCCCCCGCTGCCCGCGCGGCGACGCCGGGTGCCGTGCGGCGGAGCCGGCACTGGAGGAGCACGCGCCGGGCCAGTGGGCCGCCTGCTTCAAGGTGCATCTGTGAGCCTGCTCTCGGTCGAGCGCGTGTCCGTGCATTTCCCGCAGGGCGGCGGGCTATTCGCCAAGCCGCGGGTGCTGCGCGCCGTCGAGGACGTGAGCTTCGACATCCAGCCCGGCGAGACCCTGGCGCTCGTGGGCGAGAGCGGCAGCGGCAAGACCACGCTGGGCCACGTCGTCGCCGGCCTCCGCGCGCCCACGCAGGGCGCGGTGCGCTACGCGGGCCAGGCGATCCAGGTGGTGTTCCAGGACCCGTTCGGCGCGCTCGACCCGCGCATGCCGGTATCCGCCATCATCGCGGAGCCGCTGCGCATCGCCCGTCGCCCGGCGGCGGAGCAGCGCCGGCGCGCGGGCGAGCTGGCCGCCCAGGTGGGCCTGCCCCCCGACGCGCTCAACCGCTACCCGCACGAGTTCTCCGGCGGGCAGCGGCAGCGCATCGCCATCGCCCGGGCGCTTGCCCCCGAGCCGGAATTGGTGGTGGCGGACGAGCCGCTGTCGGCGCTCGACGTAAGCATCGGCAGCCAGGTGCTGAACCTCCTGCGCGACCTGCAGCGCGCGCACGGCCTGGCCTACCTGTTCATCTCCCACGACCTCGCCGTGGTGAACCACCTGGCCGACCGCGTCGCCGTGCTCTATTTGGGCCGCCTGGTGGAACTGGCGCCGCGGGCCGACCTGTTCAGCAGGCCGAGCCATCCCTACACCCGCGCCCTGCTGGACGCCGCGCCGCGCATCGGCCGCCGCCGCGCCCGCGGCTCCGCTTTGCGCGGCGAGATGCCCAGCCCGATGGCGCCGCCGCCGGGCTGCGTGTTCCATCCGCGCTGCCCCAAGGTCCAGGCCGTCTGCCGCGTCCAGCCGCCCCTGCTCGCCCCGGCGCCGGGGCGGCGGAAGGTGCTGAGCGCCTGCCACTTCTCCGAGTAGCGCCATGGCCAGCTTCCTCCTCCGCCGGACCGCCCAGGCCGTGCTCGTGCTGCTGGTGATGTCGTTCGTCATCTACGGCCTGATCGGCCTGATGCCGGGCGACCCCATCGACCTGATGATGGCGAGCAACCCCGGCATGACGCCGGAGGCCGCCGCGCGCCTCCGCGCCATCTATGGCCTCGACCAGCCGCTGCTGCTCCGCTACGCACGCTGGCTCTGGGACGCGCTGCGCGGCGACCTGGGGTTCAGCCGGGTGCACTCCCGCCCGGTGCTGGAGGTGCTGCTCCCGGCGCTGTGGCAGACGTGCAAGCTGATGCTCGGCGGCTTCGGCATCGCCGTCCTGTTGTCGCTGCTGCTGGGCGTGCTCGCGGCGCTCCGGCCCGGCGGCTGGATCGACGGCGCCATCAGCACGGTGGCGTTGGCCGGGGTGTCGGTGCCGGTGTTCTGGCTGGCGCTCGTGCTGATCCTGGTGTTCGCCGTGAACCTGCACGTGCTGCCCGCGAGCGGCGTGGGCGACGGCACCTGGACGGACACGTTCTGGCACATGGTCCTGCCGGTCACGACGCTGGCCCTGTCGATCATCGGCCAGTTCGTGCGCTACGTGCGCGCCGCCATGGTGGACGCCTTGCGCATGGACCACGTCCGCACCGCCCGGGCCAAGGGCGCAGGCGAGGGCCGGGTGGTGCTGGTCCACGCGCTGCGCCCGGCGCTGATCCCCGTGGTCACGGTCATGGCGCTGAGCTTCGGCGGCCTGTTCGGCGGCGCGCTGATCACCGAGACGATGTTCGCGCAGCCCGGCATGGGGAAGATGATCTACGACGCCATCTTGGGGAATGACTACAACCTGGCGCTCAGCGGATTGCTGTTCGCGACGCTCGTGACCCTGCTCAGCAACCTCGCCGCCGACCTTGCCTACGGCTGGCTCGACCCGCGGATCTCGGTCGCATGAACGTCCAGCTCCCGGTCCCGCGCCCGCCCGCGCTGGAGGCGCCGCAAAGCCCCTGGCGCCTCCGGCTGCGCCGTTTCCGGCGGCACCGGACGGGAATGGCGGCGTTGGCGCTGCTGCTGCTGGTCGTGCTGTTCTGCCTGGCTGCCTGGCCGGTGCAATGGTGGCTCGGGGTGGACACCACCACCACGGATCTGCTGGCCCGCTTCGACCCGCCGAGTGCCGCGCATCCGCTCGGCACCGACGACGCCGGACGGGACGAGCTGGTGCGGCTGATGGTGGGCGGGCAGATCTCGCTGCTGGTGGGCCTGATCGCCACGGTGTTCGGCGCCCTGCTGGGCACCGCCATCGGCGTGGCCGCGGGCTACTTCGGCGGGCGGCTCGACGCGGTGCTGATGCGTTTCACCGACGGCATGATCGCGTTGCCGCTGCTGCCGCTCCTGATCGTGCTGGGCGCGCTCGATCTCACCAAGCTGGGCTTCTCGCCGGAGTTCGCGCATTCGGGGGCGGCCGGGTTCTGGCGGGTGGTGGTCATCATCTCCATCGTCGATTGGACTGGCGTCGCCCGCATCGTGCGCGCGGCGACGCTCTCGGTGCGGGAGGCCGACTACATCCGCGCCGCCCGGGTCAGCGGCGCGCGGGCGGGCTACACCATCCTGACGCACGTGCTGCCCAACGTGGCCAGCCCCTTGATCGTGGCGCTCACCCTCACCGTGGGGCGCGTCATCCTGTTCGAGAGCGTGCTGAGCTTTCTCGGCTTCGGCATCGTGCCGCCCACGCCGTCCTGGGGCAACATGCTGAACAACGCGCAGGAGCTGGTAACGACGGCGCCGGTGCTGGCGGTGCTGCCGGGCCTGCTGATCTTCCTGTCGGTGATCGCGGTGAACCTGCTCGGCGACGGGCTGCGCCACGCCTTCGACCCGCGGGGCGAGTAGGGGGCGAATAGGGCGCTCAGCCGCCGATCATGCCCCGCACCCGGGCCGCCAGCGCGTCCACGGCGAAGGGCTTGGTCATGACCTCCATGTCCTGGCCGAGCAGGCCGTTGCCCGTCGCCGCGGCCTCGGCATAGCCGGTGACGAGCAGCACCTTGAGGCCGGGACGGCGGTCGCGCGCCGCATCGGCGAGCTGGCGGCCGTTCATGCCGCCGGGCAGGCCGACGTCGGTCAGCAGGAGGTCGATGCGGGTCCCGGACTCCACGATGCCCAGGCCCGTCCGGCCGTTCTCCGCCACCAGCACCGAGTAGCCGAGGTCGGAGAGCGCGTCGGCGATGACCATGCGCACGGCCGGCTCGTCCTCGACTGCCAGCACCACGGCGCCGGCCTGCGCCACGGATGGGTCGGCCGCGACCCCGGCCTCCGCCGCCGGGGCCGCCGCCCCGAGATGCCGGGACAGGTAGATCGTCGCCGTCGTGCCCTGGCCCGGCGCGCTGCGCAGGCGCAGATGCCCGCCCGACTGCTGCATGAAGCCGTAGATCATGGACAGGCCCAGCCCGGTGCCCTGGCCGATGGGCTTGGTCGTGAAGAACGGGTCGAAGGCGCGTTCCAGCACGTCGGGCGTCATGCCAACGCCGGTGTCGGAGATGGACAGGACCATGTACTCGCCGGGCGGCACGCCCCCGAACGACGGTGCCCCCGGCGTCGGGCGTGGGCCGGGCAGGGAGGCGTTCACGGTCTCGATCACGATGCGCCCGCCGTCGGGCATGGCGTCCCGCGCGTTGATGACGAGGTTGAGCAGCGCGCTTTCAAGCTGGTTCGCGTCGCAGAGCGCCGGCCACAGCCCGCCCGCGAGCTGCGTTTCCACCTGGATGCCGGGTCCCACCGTGCGGCGGATCAGGTCCTCCATGCCGCGCACCAGGCGGTTCGCGTCGGTTGGCCTGGGGGCGAGCGTCTGGCGGCGCGAGAAGGCGAGCAGGCGATGGGTCAGCGCCGCCGCCCGGCCGGCCGAGGCCAGCGCCGCGTCGAGGTAGCGGCCCAGATTCGCCGTGCGCCCCTGGGCCACGCGGGTGCGCATCAGCTCCAGGCTGCCGGAGATGCCGGTCAGCAGGTTGTTGAAGTCGTGTGCGATGCCGCCGGTGAGCTGGCCCACCGCCTCCATCTTGTGCGACTGGCGCAGGGCCTCCTCGACCCGCTCGCGCTCCTCCGCCTCGGCCCGCAGCCTGCTGTTCGCCTCGACCAGCTCCTGGGTGCGCTCGGCGACCCGGGCCTCCAGCGCCTCGTTGGCCTGGCGCAGCGCCGCCTCGGCCGACTTGGACGCGGTCACGTCGGTGACTGTGCCGGTGTAGCGCAGCGCCCGCCCGCCCTCCTGCTCGTAGCAGCGGCCGCGCACGTGCACCCAGCGCACCGCGCCGCCCGGGTGGACCAGGCGGAACTCCTTGTCGTAGTCGGCGAGCGCGGCCAGCGCCAGCTCGATGTCCGTCAAGGCCGCCGCATGGTCGTCGGGATGGATGATGGTCATCAAGTCCGCAAGCGGCACGCCGGCCGCGACGGCTTCGGGGTCGAGGCCGTAGAAGCCGGCGAAGTGCCTGTCGGCCGTGACGGTGCCCGCAGGCACGTCCCACTCGAAGAAGCCGAGCAGGCCGGTCGCGAGCGCGGACTGCTGCCGGTCCACGCTCGCGCGCAGCCGCGCCTCCGCGTCGCGCATGCCCCCGATGACGCGCAGGCGGTCCACCGCGGCGGCGATCAGGTTGGCGTAGCTCTGCAGAAAGGCCGTGTCGTCCTCGTCGAACGGGCGTGGCTCGCGGCTGTCGATCTGCAGGATGCCGAAGGGCGGCCGGTCCTTGGCCCCGATGATGAGCACGTTGGCGACCGCCCTCACGCCGTTGTCGGTCAGGAAGGCGGGGTAGCGGAACCGCGTCTCCGTCCCGATGTCGGGCGAGACCATCGGCTTGCCCGTCTTGAGGGCGTGGCCCTCCGAGGTATTCTCCTCCGCCTTGACGGTGGCCTCCCCGATGACGCCCGGCTTCCAGCCGACGCCGGCGCGCGCCCACAGGGTTTGCCCGTCCTCCATCAGCTCCATGACCTTGGCGAGGTCGGTGCCGAGGGCCTCTCCCACCAGGTGGCACGCCTCGGTCAGGATCTCGTCCAGGTCCTCGGACTTGAGCGCCGTCTCGCCGAAACGGGCCAGGGTGGTCTGCTGCCGCAGGACGGATTGGTGCCGGTCCCATCCAAGGTCGTTCAAGGGGTGCGCTCCGCCTGGTGCCGGCCGGCGCGTCATGCCGAGAGGACGCCGCAGGCCGCGAATTGGGGAGAGTTGGTCATGGGGCGGCGCAGGTCAACCCGGCTTGCGGCTCTGTTGGCAGCAGAGAATGCGGTGCAGATACCAGAGCGAAATCGTGCTTTCAATCGTTCTGATATAGGCCAAATATCCTGGGGCCGACTGCCGCCGGCACCGTTGATCACCGGGGCATGCCAATGCCTTTTGGCCCAGCGCCCTTTGGTATCGGCGGTTGGCATCCTATGCTGGCGGCGACGGGCCGGAGGCGCGGCCGCATCCGAGGGGGGCCGAGCATGGCCGGAGTGTATTTCGACGAGCTGGTGGTGGGGCAGACCTTCCTGCATCCAATCCGCCGCACGATCACCGAGGCGGACAACGTCTGGTTCAGCTGCATGACGCACAACCCGGCCGCCCTGCACCTCGACGAGGAGTACTGCCGCACCGAAACCGAGTTCGGCCAGCGCATCGTCAACAGCGCCTTCACCCTGGGCCTGATGGTCGGCATCTCCGTGGGCGACACGACGCTCGGCACCGCGGTGGCGAACCTCGGCTGGGACGAGGTGCGGTTCCCCAAGCCGGTGTTCCACGGCGACACGCTGCGGATCGAGACGGAGGTGCTGGAACTGCGCCCGTCGAGGTCGCGGCCGAACGCCGGCATCGTGACCTACATGCACCGGGCCTACAACCAACGGGGCGAGCTGGTCGGCCACTGCAAGCGGTCGGGCTTGCAGTTGAGGCGGCCGGTCCCCTAAGCCTTCGTTCCCGGCGGTTGCAGGCGCAAGCCGGCTGGGGGCGCCGGCCGGCACGCCCCGCTGTTCCCATTCCGGCCATTCCCATTCTGGAGACCCCCGCATGAGACACGCCTGGATGCGACGCGCCAAACCGGCCCGCCCGCCCGCGGCACGGGCCTAGCCCGTGTCGGAGGCTTTGGCCCGCTGGATCGGGTCGTGCCTGCGCCATGCCTGGGCGGTGCTGCTGGTCGCCCTGCTGCTGGCCGGAAGCTGCATCTGGCTCGCGCAGTCACGGCTCGCGGTCACGACCGACACTTCCCGCCTGTTCTCCGAAAGCCTGCCCTGGCGGCAGCGCGGGATGGAGCTGCAGCGCGCGTTCCCGCAGAACGAGGATCTCCTGGTCGCCGTGGTGGACGGCGCGACGCCGGAGGAGGCGGAGGCGACCGCAGCATCGCTCACACAGGTTCTCCAGGCCGACAAGGCGCATTTCAAGAGCGTCCGCCAACCCGACGTGTCCCCGTACCTGGAGCGCAACGCCCTGATGTTCCTGGACCGCCCGCAGCTTTCGGCGCTCCTGGACCAGACCATCGACGCGCAGCCCTTCCTGGGCCAGCTCGCCGCCGACCCGAGCCTCCGCGGCCTGCTCGGCGCGCTGTCGCTGATCGCCGAGGGCGTGCAGGCCGGCCAGGCGAACCTCCTGCCGTTCGAGCCGGCGCTCAAGGGGTTCCATGCCGCGCTGGCCGCGGCGGCGGCGGACCGGCCGCAGCCCCTGTCCTGGGAACGGCTGCTGGCCGGGCCGGTCGCGGAGCTTGCCGGGCAGTATCACTTCGTGCTGACGCAGCCGCGGCTCGACTTCGGCGCGCTGGAACCCGGCGCCGCCGCGACAGAGGCGATCCGCCGCGCCGTGACCGGGCTGGAGTTCGTGCAGCGCGGGCGCGCCCACGTGCGCCTGACCGGCTCCGTGGCGCTGGAGGACGAGGAGTTCGCGACCGTCGCGCAGGGCGCCGTCGCCGGCCTGCTCGGCAGCACGGCACTGGTTGCGGTTCTGCTGTTCCTGGCGCTGCGGAGCTGGCGGCTGATCGTGCCGGTGCTGCTGACCCTGATGCTGGGCCTGCTGCTGACCACGGGGTTCGCGACGCTGGCCGTCGGCACGCTGAACCTCGTCTCGGTCGCGTTCGCGGTGCTGTTCGTGGGCATCGCGGTCGATTTCGGCATCCAGATCGCCGCGCGCTTCCGCGAGGAGCGGCTGCAGGCCCCAACGCTGCCCGCGGCGCTCGACCGCACCGCGCGGCGGGCCGGGCGGCAGGTCATGGTGGCCGCCTGCGCCAGCGCCGCCGGGTTCCTCGCCTTCACCCCCACGAACTTTGTCGGCGTGGCGCAGCTCGGCCTGATCGCCGGCGTCGGCATGCTGATCGCGTTCGCCTGCACCGTGACCGTGCTGCCGGTGCTGCTGCTGCTGTTCGAGCCGGGGGCCGGGGCCGGGGAGGTCGGGCTGCGGTGGCTGCGCCCGCTCGACGCGCCCATCGCGCGCTTCCGCAAGCCGGTGCTGCTGACCTGCGCCATGCTGGCGGTTGCCGGGGCGGCGGCGCTGCCGTCAACAGCGATCCGCTGGACACCAAAGATCCCACGACCGAGGCGGTCCGCACGCTGCATGCCCTGATGGAGGACCCGGTCGCCAATCCCTACACGATGGAGGCGCTGGAAGGGTCCGCGGCCGACGCCGCCGCCTTGGCCGAGCGGCTGCGCGGCCTGCCGCTGGTCGATAGCGTGCTGACGCTGCGCAGCTTCGTGCCGGAGGACCAGGCCGAGAAGCTGCCGCTGATCGCCGACGCCGCGACGCTGCTGGGGCCGACGCTGGACGTGAACGCGGGCGCGGGCGCCGAGCGGCCGGACGCGGCGGCGCTGCGCGGGGCCGCGCAGTCCGCCGCGGCGGCGCTCGACGGCGTGCGGGACAAGCTGCCGGAGGGCAGCACGCTCACGGCGATCGCCGCCGACCTGGAGACCCTTGCCGGGGCGCCCGACCGCATCCTGCTGGCCGCCGACGCCGCGCTGACCCGGTTCCTGCCGCTGCAGCTCGACCGCCTGCGCCGGGTGCTGACGGCCAAGCCCGTCACGGAGGCCGACGTTCCGCCCGACATCGCCGCAGACTGGGTGCTGCCGGACGGCCGCGCCCGGCTGCAGGTGGTCCCGAAGCGGAGCGTCATGGCCGGCGACGGCCTGCACCAGTTCGTGGCGCAGGTGCAGGAGGTCGCGCCGAACGCGGCCGGCGCCGCGGTGGCGATCACCGCCAGCGCCGACACCATCGTAACGGCGTTCCGCTCGGCGGCGATCTGGGCGCTGCTGGCGATCGTGGCGATCCTGGTCGTGGCGCTGCGCCGGGCAGTCGATGTGCTGCTGGTGATGGCGCCGCTGCTGCTGTCGTCCATGCTGACGGTGCTGGCGGCGGTGCTGCTGCCGCTGCCGCTCAACTTCGCCAACATCATCGCGCTGCCGCTGCTGC
>CAXSHI010000026.1:0-32564 GCA_964236755.1 uncultured Acetobacteraceae bacterium | reverse complement strand
TCAAGATGTCTCCCTACGGCCCCGCCGTCAGCGAGGCGGCGCGCAAGCGGGCCGACGCCGCGCGTGCCGAAATCATGAAGGGCGGCTTCGCCGTGTTCAAAGGCCCGCTTCTGGACAATGCCGGCAAGCAGGTGGTCGCCGCCGGGTCCGCCTACCCGGAGACCGCCATCGAGCTTGAGTCGATGAACTGGCTGGCCGAGGGCGTGAAAGGCTCGCTCGCCTGAGCGCCGCGGAGGCAGCGGTCGCGGCTGCGCCCCGGCCCAGGACCGACGGCACCTTCCGGCTGCGGCAGGCGCTGGAGGCGGGGCTGATCCCATTGCTCGCCATTCTGGCGGCGGCGGGGCTGTTCTGCCTGTTCCTGCTGACGCTGGGGCGGTCGCCGGCGGAGTTCTTCCGGCTGGTCTGGACCGGGGCGTTCGGAAGCTGGTTCTCCTGGCGCAACACGCTGAGCCGGGCGGCGCCGCTATTGCTGACGGCGCTGTGCGTGGCGGTGCCGGCGCAGCTTGGCCTGGTGATCATCGGCGGCGAGGGCGCGCTGGTGCTGGGCGGGCTGGCCGCCACCTGGGCCGGGCTGATGCTGGGCGACGCGCCGGGCGTGGTGATCCAGCTTGCCATGGCGGCGGCCGGCGCCGGCGCCGGGGCGGCGTGGCTGGGCCTCGTGGGCCTGCTGCGCGCGCGCCGCGGCATCAACGAGACGGTCGCGAGCCTGGTGATGGCCTACATCGCCATCGCGCTGTTCAACCAGCTCGTCGAGGGTCCGTTGCGCGACCCGGCGAGCCTCAACAAGCCTTCCACCTACGCCATCCCGAAATCCGCCGTGCTGCCGACGTTGCCGGGGCTGGACGTGCACCCCGGCATCCTGATCGGCGCCGTGGCCTGCGTGCTGTGCTGGCTGCTGATCGCGCGCACCACGACGGGCTTCGCCGCCCGCGTCACCGGCGGCAGCCTGCGCGCGGCGCAGCTGCAGGGCTTGCCGGTGGCCTCCCTCATGGTGGGCGCCTGCGCGCTGGGCGGCGCGCTGGCGGGGCTGGCGGGCACCATCGAGGTGGCGGCGGTGCACGGCCGGGCCAATGCGTCCTTGATCGCGGGCTACGGCTATTCCGGCATCCTGATCGCCTTCCTGGCCCGGCACAACGCGCTCGCCATCATGCCGATGGCCGTGCTGCTGGGCGGCATCGGCGCTGCGGGCGGGCTGCTGCAGCGGCGCATGGGCCTGCCGGACGCGACGGTGCTGGTGCTGCAAGGCATGATCTTCGTGGCGATCCTGGCCAGCGAGACGCTGTACGGCCGCATGCGCTGGTTCCAGCCCCGGGGTGTCGCATGAGTCCGGGTGCATGAGCGGCATCGAGACCGTGCTGGTCGCCATGCTGGCCGGGGCGCTGCGGGTGTCCACGCCGTTTCTGTTCGTGAGCCTCGGCGAGTGCCTGACCGAGCGCGCCGGGCGCATCAACCTGGGCAACGAGGGCGTGCTGGTGCTGGGCGCCATGGTGGCCTACGCCACGTCGTTTCTCACCGGCAGCCCGTGGCTCGGCGTGCTGGCGGCGGCGGGCGCGGGCGCGGCGCTGGGCGGGCTGCATGGTGCCGTGTGCGCGCTGACACGGGTGAACGATGTCGCCATGGGCATCGCCGTCCTGCTGGCCGGCGACGGGATCGCCTTCTTCTTCGGCAAGCCCTTCGTGCAGCCGAGCGCGCCGGGCCTGCCGGGCTTGCCGCTCGGCGGCTGGTCCGCCGTGCCGCAGGTGCAGAGCGCCTTGACGGTCAGCCCGTTGTTCCCGCTCGGCGTCGCGGTGGCGTTCGGCATGGCCTGGATGTTCCGGGCGACAAGGCTCGGCCTGCGGCTGCGCATCGTGGGCGACAGCGCGGACGCCGCGCGGGCCTTGGGCTTGAACATCAACCGCACCCGGCTGCTGGCGACGGTGGCCGGCAGCGCGCTGGCAGGCATCGGCGGCGCGTTCCTGAGCCTCGTGTATCCCGGGAGCTGGAACGAGAGCCTGTCGTCCGGGCAGGGGTTGATGGCGGTGGCGCTGGTGGTGTTCGCGCGCTGGAACCCGGTCGGCTGCCTCGGCGCGTCCATGCTGTTCGGCGCCGCAGGCGCGCTCGGCCCGTCGCTGCAGACGGTGGGCGTGACCAGCTACTACTACCTGTTCTACGCTGCGCCCTTCGTGCTGACGCTCGCGGTGCTGGTCGCAACGGTGCGGCCGGGCCGGGCGGTGCGCGGCATGCCGGGCGAGTTGTCCATCGCACGCTGAGGAGGAAATGACATGAACGGATTGGGCGGCCTTAATCGCGCGCCGGGTGGCGTCGTGCTGGGCCTGGTGCAATTGGCGCTTCCGGTGATCGAGACGCGCGCCGACATCGCGCGGCAAACGGAGCGCATCGTCGCGATG
This sequence comes from uncultured Acetobacteraceae bacterium, assembly GCA_964236755.1. Classification (GTDB taxonomy): domain Bacteria; phylum Pseudomonadota; class Alphaproteobacteria; order Acetobacterales; family Acetobacteraceae; genus CAHJXG01. The sequence continues at coordinate 30,177 of CAXSHI010000026.1, read as the reverse complement.
GTGGCGAAGGCCCGGCGCAACATGGGAACGCTCGACCTTGTGGTGTTCCCGGAATATGCGCTGCACGGCCTGTCGATGGACGTGGCAGACGAGGTGACGTGCGACCTGGACGGCCCGGAGGTCGCGGCCATGCGGCAGGCCTGCGTGGACAACGCGGTCTGGGGCTGCTTCTCCATCATGGAGCGCAACCCCGGCGGCATGCCGTGGAACAGCGGCCTGATCGTCTCCGACACCGGCGAGATCAAGCTGTACTACCGCAAGATGCACCCCTGGGTGCCCGTCGAACCCTGGGAACCCGGCGACCTCGGCATTCCCGTGATCGACGGCCCGCGCGGCGTGAAGCTCGCGCTCATCATCTGCCACGACGGCATGTTCCCTGAGATGGCGCGCGAGGCCGCCTACCGCGGCGCCGAGGTCATGCTGCGCACTGCCGGCTACACCGCGCCGATCCGGGACGCCTGGCGCTTCACCAACCAGAGCAACGCCTTCTGCAACCTCATGGTGACCGCGAGCGTCTGCATGTGCGGCAGCGACGGGACGTTCGATTCCATGGGGGAGGCCATGGTGTGCAACTTCGACGGCGCGATCATCGCCCACGGCGCCTCCGGCCGGGCCGACGAGATCATCACCGCCGAGGTCCGCCCGGACCTGGTGCGGGAGGCCCGGACGCACTGGGGCGTCGAGAACAACCCCTACCAGTTCGGCCACCGCGGCTACTCCGCCGTGGCGGGCGGGGCGACCGACTGCCCTTACACCTACATGCACGACCTCGCCGCCGGCCGCTACCGCCTGCCGTGGGAGGCGGAGGTCAAGGTGACCGACGGCACCGGCTGCGGCCTGCCCCCGCCGCGCCGGCTGCTGAAGGCGGCGGAGTGATCCCGGCGCACCCCTATCCCTGGCCCTACGACGGCGACCTGTCCGGCACGGCGTTGCTGGTGATCGACATGCAGGCCGACTTCTGCGCGCCCGGCGGCTACGTGGACCGCATGGGCTACGACATCGGCCTGACCCGCGCGCCCATCGGGCCGATCAGCCGCGTGCTGGCCGCCATGCGGGCGCGGGGCGACACGGTCGTGCACACAAGGGAAGGGCACCGCCCGGACCTGTCGGACCTGCCGGCCAACAAACGCTGGCGCTCGCGCCAGGTGGGCGCCGGCATCGGTGATCCCGGGCCGTGCGGGCGCATCCTAGTGCGGGGGGAGCCGGGCTGGGAGATCATCCCGGAACTGGCGCCGTTGCCGGGCGAGGTGGTGATCGACAAGCCCGGCAAGGGGGCCTTCTTTGCCACCGACCTTGAATTGGTGCTGCGCACCCGCGGCGTCCGCAACCTGGTGCTGACCGGGATCACCACGGACGTGTGCGTGCACACCACCATGCGCGAGGCGAACGACCGCGGCTTCGAGTGCCTGCTGCTCTCGGACGGCTGCGGCGCGACCGACGCGGCGAACCACGCCGCCGCCCTCGCGATGGTGGCCATGCAGGGTGGGGTGTTCGGCGCGGTGGCAAGTTCCGGCGAGTTCCTGGGCGCCTTGCCGTGACCGCGGCCGGGGTGGAGGCGGCGGGCATCGGCAAGCGCTTCGGCGCCTTCGCCGCGCTGACCGGCATCGACATGAAGGTGCGCCCCGGCACTGTCCACGGCCTGCTCGGTGAGAACGGGGCCGGCAAGTCCACGCTGGTCAAGTGCCTGATGGGCTACTACCGCGCCGACGAGGGCAGCTTCCTGGTCGATGGCAAGGAGGCCGCCATCGCCCGGCCCGCGGACGCCGACGCGCTCGGCCTCGGCATGGTGTACCAGCATTTCACCCTTGTGCCCTCCATGACGGTGGCGGAGAACCTGGTGATCGCCCGCGGCCAGGTGCCCGCCGTCATCCACTGGGCACGGGAGCGCGCGGCGCTCGACGCTTTCATGGCCCGCATGCCGTTCCCGATCCGGCTCGACGCCGCCGTGGGCACGCTGTCCGCGGGCGAGCGGCAGAAGACCGAAATCCTGAAGCAGCTTTACCTGCAGCGCCGCCTCTTGGTGCTCGACGAGCCGACCTCCGTGCTGACGCCGCGGGAGGCGGAGGAGATGCTGGGCATCATGCAGGGCCTGGCGCATGGCGGCACGGCGACGGTCGTGGTCATCACGCACAAGCTGTCCGACGTGCTGCGCTTCACCGACGAGGTGACGGTGCTGCGCCGGGGGCGCCTTGCCGGGCGCGGCGAAACCGCCGGGCTGAGCCGCGGCGACCTGACCGCCATGATGATCGGCGAGCCGCACGCGCCCACGCGGCCGGAGCGGCACGGCGCTGCGGAGGCCGCCGTGCGCCTGTCCGTCCGCAACCTGCGCGCCACCGGCGACGCGGGCCAGCCGGTGCTCGACATCGCTGCCCTCGACGTGCGGGCGCATGAGATCGTGGGCGTGGCCGGCGTGTCGGGCAACGGGCAGAAGGAGCTGCTGGAAGGGCTGGGCGGCCAACGGCCCGGCGGCGGCGCGGTGCGCGTGGACGGCACACCCTACGCCGCGACCCGGCGGCAGTCGCAGGCGCTGAGGGTTCGAGTCATCCCGGAGGAGCCGCTGCGCAACGGCTGCGTGCCGGGGATGTCGGTGGTGGACAACCTGAACCTGCGGTTGTTCGACCGAAGCGACGACGGGAGCGGCCGGCGGTGGCTGGACATGGGCGGGATGCGCCGCCGGGCCGCGCGGATGATCGCTGGCTACGGCGTGCGCGCGGCCTCGCCGGAGGCGCCGATCCGCGTGCTGTCGGGCGGCAACGTGCAGCGCAGCGTGCTGGCGCGCGAGCTGGACGGCGCGGTGTCGCTGCTGGTCGTCGCCAACCCGTGCTTCGGCCTGGACGTGAAGGCGGTGGCGGAGGTGCGCGCCCGGCTGATGGCGGCGCGCAACGCCGGCTGCGCGATCCTCTTGATCAGCGAGGACCTTGACGAGATCCTGGAGCTGGCCGACCGCATCGTGGTGATGCGCGCCGGCCGCATTGTGCATGAGGCGCCGGCGGCGGGTGCGGACCCGCATGCCATCGGCGCGCACATGCTGGACGCGCAGGCCGCCCTGGCGGCCGGCACCAGGGTCGAGCCGAGCCAGGCACTGGCATAACGCTTGCAAAACCTTACCATGCGCGCCGCAGCACGACATGGAGGCCCGGATGCGAACCACTTACCAGATCACGCGGCGCGCGGCGCTCGGCGGCGGCCTGTCCGCCCTCGCGGCCGTGGGAACGGCCCGTGCGCAGGCGCCGGCGCTGGACCGCGTGTCCTACCAGACCAACTGGCGGGCGCAGGCCGAGCATGGCGGCTTCTACCAGGCCGTCGCGTCCGGCATCTACCGCAGGCACGGCATCGACTGCGACCTGCGCATGGGCGGGCCGCAGCAGAACCCGGCGCAGCTTCTGCTCGCCGGCCGGGTCGATGCCATCATGTCCAACAGCCTGCAGGCGCTGAACTATGCGCGGGACGGGCTGCCGTTCATGACGGTCGCCGCCATCTTCCAGAAGGACCCGCAGGGCTTCATGGTCCACCAGGGCCAGGGCAACGACAGCTTCGAGGCGCTGCGCGGCAAGCCCATCCTGGTCGGCGCCGGCGGGCGGGTCGGCTTCTGGCCGTGGCTGCGCGCCCGCTACGGCTACACGGACGAGCAGATCCGGCCCTACACCTTCAACCTCGCCCCGTTCCTGACCGACAAGCACGCCATCCAGCAGGCGTTCGTCTCGTCCGAGCCGTTCGCAGCGCGGCAGGCGGGGGCGGACACCGGCTTCCTGCTGTTCGCCGACCACGGCTTCGAGAACTACCAAACGACCATCGACGTGTCCGCGAAGTTTGCCGCCGAGCGGCCGGAGGTGCTGCAACGCTTCATCGACGCCTCCATTGAGGGCTGGGCGCTGTACATGCGCGGCACCGAGCGTCCGCTGGCCCATGCGCTGATCAAGCGGGACAACCCGGACATGGCCGACGCCAGCATCGCCTACGCCGACCAGGCAATGGCCGAGGGCGGCATCGTGCTGTCGGGCGAGGCGGAGACGCTCGGGATCGGCGCGATGACCGACGCGCGGTGGGAGCGGTTCGCGGCGGCGATGGTGGAGGCCGGGGTGTACCCGCCGGGGCTGGACGCGAAGCGGGCGTACTCGCTGCAGTTCGTGAACCGCAAGGTCGGCATTTGACGCCGCGGCCGCTGGCGTCGCTGCGTGGGGTGGAAAAACGCTACCGCCGCGGCACGCTGGCGGTGCAGGGCGTGGACCTCGACATTATGCCAGGCAGCTTCATCGCCCTGCTGGGCGCCAGCGGCTGCGGCAAGAGCACGCTGCTGCGGCTGATCGCCGGGCTGGAAACGCCGAGCGCCGGGCGGATCGACTGGCCGGTCGCGGTGCACGATGCCGCCGGACGGCCGCAGCGCGACGTGTCGTTCGTGTTCCAGGAGCCGACGCTGATGCCGTGGGCCACGGCGGCGGCCAACGTCGCCCTGCCGCTGCGTCTGGCGGGCGTCGGCCGGGCCGAGGCCCGGGCGCGGGCCATGGCGGCGCTGGCGCGGGTGGACCTGGCCGCCGTGGGCGACGCCTATCCCCGCGCGCTCTCGGGCGGCATGCGCATGCGGGTGTCCATCGCCCGCGCGCTGGTGACCGCGCCGCGCCTGCTGCTGATGGACGAGCCGTTCGCGGCGCTCGACGAGATCACCCGCTTCCGGCTCAACAACGACTTGGTGCAGCTTTGGGAGGCCGAGCGGTTCACCGTGGTGTTCGTGACGCATTCGGTGTTCGAGAGCGTCTATTTGGCGCAGCGTGTGGTGGTAATGGCGGCGCGGCCCGGCCGGGTGTCGCAATCCTTCGACGTGCAGGCGCCGGATGGGCGGGGCGAGGGGTTCCGCACCTCCGCCGTCTATGCCGGGCAATGCCGGGCGGTGTCGGATGGGCTGGCGCGGGCCATGGCCGCGTGAGAGCGGGCCTGGGCCTTCGGCTCCTGATGCCCTGCGCCATCGGCCTCGTGCTGCTGGCGGCGTGGGAGGGGCTGGTGCGGGCCTACGCCGTACCGGCCTACGTGCTGCCCGGCCCGATCCCCATCGCCCAGGCGCTGTGGGCGGACTGGCCCAGCCTGTCGGTGTCGCTCGGCATCACGCTGGAGATCACCGGGGCGGCGCTGCTGGCGGCGGCGGTCCTGGGGCTGCTGATCGCCGTCCTGTTCGTGCAGTCGCGGCTGATCGAGCTGTCGCTGTTCCCCTATGCCGTGATCCTGCAGGTGACGCCCATCGTCGCCATCGCGCCGCTCATCATCATTTGGGTGGACGACATCCGGCTGGCGCTGCTCGCCTGCGCGTTCATCGTCGCCTTCTTCCCCGTGCTGTCCAACACGACGCTCGGGCTGAACTCGGTGGACCGCAACCTCGTGGACCTGTTCCGGCTGTATCGCGCCAGCCGCTGGCAGGTGCTGACCCGGTTGCGCCTGCCCACTGCGCTGCCCTACTACCTCGCGGGCCTGCGCATCTCGGGGGGACTCGCGCTGATCGGCGCCATCGTGGCCGAGTTCGTCGCCGGCACCGGCGGACGCGCCTCGGGCCTCGCCTACCGCATCCTGGAGGCCGGGTACCAGCTGCAGATCCCGCGCATGTTCGCGGCCCTCGTGCTCGTTTCAGGCACGGGAATCGCCATCTTCCTGGTGCTCACGGCGCTGTCCCACCTGCTGCTCCGGCACTGGCATGAGAGTGCCATGGAGCGGCGATGAAACCGGTGATCCCCGCGTCCGGCGACTACTGGCTGCGCCGGGCACGGCTGGCGGATGGGCCGGCACTGGTGGATTTGCGCATCGCAGGCGGCATCGTCGCTGCGGTGGCGCCCGAAGACGCCGCGCCGTCCGGCGTGGACCTGGCGGGCGGGCAGGTCTGGCCGTGCTTCGTCGATGTGCACACCCATCTGGACAAGGGCCACATCTGGCGGCGCGCGCCCAACCCGGACGGCACCTTCGGGGGCGCGCTGGCGGCCGTCGCCGCGGACCGGCCGCGCTGGACGGAGGCGGACCTGCGGCTGCGCATGGAGTACGGCCTCGCCTGCGCCTATGCCCACGGGACTGCGGCGATCCGCACCCACCTGGACAGCAACCACGTCAACACCGCAACTGCCTGGCGCGTGTTCCGCGCGCTGCGCGACGAGTGGGTGGGCCGCATCGCGCTGCAAGCCGTGTCCATCTGCCCGCTCGAAACCTATGACGGGGAGGAGGGCCGGGCGTTGGCCGACCGGGTGGCCGACGCCGGCGGCGTGCTGGGCGGCGTGACCCTGCTCGGCGGCCCCGACGCCCCGCTGCCCCACGGGTTCCAGGCCCGCCTCGACCAGCTCTTTGCCCTGGCGGAGGCCCGCGGCCTCGACCTCGACCTGCATGTGGACGAAAGCGGCGAGGCCGGCGCCCGGGCGCTGCGCGAGGTCGCGCGCACGGCGCTGCGCCGGGGCTTCCGCAACCGCATCCAATGCGGGCACTGCTGCTCGCTTTCCGTGCAGCCGGAGGCGTTCGCGCGGGAAACCATCGCCGCCGTGGCGGAGGCCGGCATCGCCGTGGTCACGCTGCCGATGTGCAACATGTACTTGCAGGACCGCGCGCCCGCCCGCACGCCGCGCTGGCGCGGGGTGACGCTGGTGCACGAGCTGCGCGCCGCCGGCGTGCCGGTGTCCGTCGCCTCCGACAACTGCGGCGACCCGTTCTACCCCTACGGCGACCATGACATGCTGGAGGCGCTGCGCGAGGCGACGCGCATCCTGCATCTGGACCACTCGGCAAGCTGGTCCGCCGCCGTCCACGCCACGCCCGCCGGGGTCATGGGGCTGGACGCGGGCGGGGTCCGCACGGGCATGCCGGCCGACTTGGTGCTGTTCAGCGCGCGCCATCCGCACGAGCTGCTGGCCCGGCCGCAATCGGACCGCGTGGTGCTGCGCCGCGGCCGGGTGCTGGATGCCGCGTTGCCCGACCCCGCCATGCTCGACGGCATGGCGACAACCCATCCGATGAAGGGAGCCTCCGCATGATGAGCGAACCCGTCCTGGCCCGCAGCGCCGCGACGCTGCAAGGCTTCCGCATCTCGCCCGGCGACAGCAACTACTTCGCCTGCCTGTTCGACCCGCTGGCGGACGGCGTCAACTTCACCATGGTCGTCGAGATCTTCGAGCCGGGCGGGCGCACGCCGCCCAACACGCACCAGGCCGCGTTCGAGTCCTTCTTCGTCCTCGCCGGCACCGGAATTGCGCGGGCCGGGGACCGCACGCTCCCGCTCGGACCCGGCGACGCCATGGTGCTGGCGCCGGGCATCGAGCACGTCGTCGAGAACACCGGCGCGGGCAAGCTGTATTGCCTGACGGTGATGACGCCGAACGAGGGCTTTGCCGAGCTGATCCGCGCGGGCCAGCCGGTGGAGCTGACGGAGGACGACCGCCGGGTCATTCGCGGCGCGCGCTGATGCCCTCCGAACGCCTGGCCGTCGTCGGGCCGCGCCTGCGGTCGATGCGGACGGCGGACGGGGTGCGCCTGGACGCCGACATCTGGGCGCCGGACGCGCCGGGGCGGTTCCCAGTGCTGCTGATGCGGCAGCCCTATGGGCGGCGCATCGCCTCCACACTGGTCTATGCCCATCCGGCCTGGTATGCGGCGCAGGGCTACATCGTGGCCGTCCAGGACGTGCGCGGCACCGGCAGCAGCGAGGGCGAGTTCGCGCTGTTCGAGGCGGAGGAGGCCGACGGCGCGGAGGCCGTGGCCTGGGCGGCGGACCTGCCGCGCTCGTCGGGCCGCGTGGGGATGTACGGCTTCTCCTACCAGGGCAACACGCAACTCCTGGCGCTGGCCGGCGGGGCGGCCGGTGGGGCGACCTTGGGCGCGCTGGCGCCGGCCATGGTGGGATGGGACCTGCGGACGGACTGGGCCTGGGAGGGCGGGGCGCCGCTGCTGGCGGCGGGCCTGGGCTGGGGCGCGCAGATGGGCTGGCTGCGCGCGGTGCATGACGGGGACGGGCCGGCCGCCGCCGCGTTCCAGGCCGCCGCCCGCAACCCGCCGCTGCACGAGCCGGGCCGCGCCATGCCGGAGGTGATGCGCCGGCACGGCCACCTGTCGCACTACCCGGGCTGGCTCAGCCGGCCGTCGCCGGAGCCGTATTGGAGCGCCATCGCGCCCCGGGTGCGCCTCGCGGGCCACGCGCTGGACGTGCCGATGCTGCACGTGGGCGGCTGGTACGACCAGATGCTGATGGGCACGCTGGACTGCCATGCCGCAGCAGCGCGCGGGCCGGCGGCGCAGCGCCTGCTGGTCGGCCCGTGGACGCACCAGCCCTGGGGCCGGCAGGTGGGCGCGGTCGATTTCGGGCCGTCCGCCAGCTCCCCCGTCGATACGGCGCAGGTGGCGTGGTTCGACCGCCACCTGAAGGACAGGGACGCCGACACCGGGCCGGCGCTCACGCTGTTTGACCTGGGCGTCCGGGTTTGGCACGGGCTGCGGGAATGGCCGGATCTGACGCCTATGGCGCTGTACCTGGGCGGCGGCGGACGCGCCGGCGCCACCACGACCGACGGCACGCTCTCGGCCGAGTCCGGCCCGGCGGGTGCGGACTACCTGGTGCACGACCCCTGGCGCCCCGCGCCCGCCCTGGGCGGCCACGCCGGCCAGCCCGGCGGCGTGCAGGACCGCCGCGCCGTGGACGACCGCGCCGATGTCGCCTGCTTCACCGCGCCGCCGCTCGACGCGCCGCTGTTCCTGTGCGGCCGGGTCGCGGCGGAGCTATGGGTGGAAGCGGACCAGCCCTCCTTCGACCTGTCCGTCGTGCTGTCGATGGTTGCGCCGGACGGGCGGGTGTGGAACCTGACCCAGGGGCACCGCCGCGCCTCCGTGTCCGGCCGCGTGAGCGTAGGCCTGCGCGCCACCTGCGCCACGGTGCCGGCCGGGCACGCGCTGCGCGTGTCGGTCGCCGGCGCCTGCTTTCCCGCCTTTCCCGTCAACCCTGGCACCGGCGGGGCGCCGCACGAGACCCGGGCGGAGGACGAGCGCGTCATCACGCTGCGCATCGCCCACGGCGGGGCCACGGCGTCGCATGTCAGCCTGCCGGCGGTGGCGTAGCCAGCGGCCCGGCCCGCAGCCACTCGTCCAGGTCGAGCCGATGCACCTCACCCAGCAGCGTCGCGAGGCGTGCGGCGGCGTGGTCGAGAAGTCGCGCGCCGGCTTCGGCCGTGGCGATGCTGGCGTCGCCCAGGGCGCCGGCCGGGTGCAGGTCCTGGGTTTCCCAGCCGAAGCCGACGGCGCCCTCCGGCACCAGCACGGAAAACTCGCCCTCCCGCGCGATCCAGCGGGAGCGGAAGTCCTCAGCCTTCGCCATATCGACCCGCTCCGGCGCCAAATGCAGCATGAGGGAGGTCTCGACGAAGCCGCCATGAATGCCGTGGCGCGCTTCCACTGGGTTCACCAGCCCGTCCGGCTTGCCGAGGCGGCTCCATAGGCAGGCCACCGCGAACATGTTGGACGAAACGCGCAGGCGGCGGCACACGATGTCGGCCACCTGCGGCTGCCCGCCATGGCTGTTGAGCAGCACAAGCTTGCGCACTCCGGCGCGCGCCACGCTCTCGCCGATCTCGGTCCAGAGCGCGATCAGCGTCTCGGCGTCGGCGGTCAGCGTGCCGGGGAAACGGATGTGCTCCACCGAAAGGCCGACGGCCTGCACCGGCAGCACGAGCACCGGCAGCGCGTCGGGCAGCAGCGCGAGGGTCCGGGCCAGCACGCCCTCGTTGATCGTGCGGTCCACCGAGACCGGCAAATGCGGCCCGTGCTGCTCGATGGCCGCGACCGGCAGGACGGCGACCGTGTCCCTCGGCAAGGCGGCAAAGGCGGTCCAGGGGAGGTCTTGCCAGTGCCGGGTGGGGAGCATGGCCTGATGCTAGGCGCGCCGCGAGGCGCTGGGAATAGGCTTGGGGCGGCGGTGGCCCCCGACCCGGTTGCTCCCGATGGGAAGGTGGCTGCACCTTGGTCAGGGTCTTCGTACGATGGGACGGCGCGTCACCGGCGAAGGCGTTTCTTCGATTGAAGGGGTTCGGCGAAGCTGATTTCGACATCAAGGGGACAGCCGGGTCTTCTGAACTCCTTCAGATAAGCGTGGCGTTTACTGCGTCAGGATTGGCGAGAAGGTCTAAAACATTTCAATGTTAAAACTTGCAAAGAATAAACAAGAAACGTTTTAGATCACTAGAACAGTGTGACGTCACATTTCCGGCATCAACATTGCAGATTCAGGAAAGATCGTAGATAGTTCGACATCGTAACTTTCAGGGCAAGCCACTACGTGAACGGTTCGCACGGTGCTGTCAGTCGGCAATCCGCTTCGAGGAGCTTGATGAGCATAGCAGCAGGGCATGTCAGCGGTGGATCGATTTACAAATGATGCTTATCTGGATGTCGCCACTATAATGTAAGAACTCGCCGAAGCTTTGAAGGTCATTAAACATCCAAGATCAGTAACAGCCTTGCTGAGAGCAACTTAAAAACCTTCACTGTCTTAACAGCATACCGTTTCGTTTGCCCATCGCCCGAGCTGTCGGGGCAGATGCAGGCGACGGCTCCGCCATTTCATGGGAGAGGCTCTATGTACACGACCTCAGTCGGCGTCGGCTCAGACACGCTGACGCTCAAGGTGTCCGAAACTGCCTTTCAGGGCAATGCGCAGTTCACGGTCAGCGTGGACGGCCAGCAGGTCGGCGGCACGCTGACGGCCACGTCGCTGCACGGCAGCGGCCAGTCCGACACGGTCAACGTGCTCGGGAACTGGGCGGCCGGCTCCCACACCGTCACGGTCAACTTCCTCAACGACGCCTGGGGCGGCTCGGCCGCCCAGGACCGCAACCTCTATGTCGATGGCGCCGCCTTCAACGGCGTGGCCGTGGGCGGCGCCGCGGCGGCGCTGAACGCGAGCGGCCCGCAGAGCTTCGGCCTCACCGACCCAGGGTCCACGTTCGCCTGGTCCAACCCCGGCGCGGCCTCCGCCCCGCCTCCGCAACCCCGGGTCAACCCGGGCGACACGCTGAACATCGCGGCCGGCACGTTCTCGGCGCAAGGCGGCCAACTCTCCGACGTCGCCGTCGATCTCGCCGGCAGCCAGGCCGCCCCGGCCGGCTTGACCGTGCAGAACGGCTCCATCGGCTCGCTCGGGCTGGTCCCGATGGCCAGCAGCGACCTGGGCGTGTCCAAGTACGGCAAGCTCACGGTCGTCGGGACCGTCACCATCGAGGGCGCGCTGCGGGCGGGCGGGCGACCGGCCGCGCCGGGCGCCTTGGCCGTGACCTTGAACGGCGCCGCCACGCTCAACCTGCATGGCGGCCGGCTCGCCGACGGCGCCTCGCTCGTCGTCACCGGCCCGGCAGGGACCGTCACCAACGCCGGCACCCTGTCGCTGGCCAATACCCGGCAGTTCGCAATCCACGCCAACCTCGCGGGCGCCGGCACCATCCAGAGCGTGCCTACTGCCACCTCAAGCGGCGTCACCATCGAGCTTGACGGCGCCGTCGCCGCCGCGCAGACCGTGCAGCTGAACGGGGGCACGCTGCAGCTGGATCAGCCGATGCGCTTCATGGGGACGGTTGCCGGCCTCGTCACCTCCGCGCCGGGCGGCCCGGCCTCCGTCCTGCAGCTGGAGCACGCCAAAGCGACCGGGGCGTCCTTCCAGCAAGGGGCAAACAACGCCGGCACCCTCTCGGTGTCCCTGCAGGACCTGGCGACCGGCGCCGCGGGGGTGGCCGTCATCCATGTCGCCGGCAGCTTCGCATCGAATGCCTTCGCGTTCACCAACGACGCGGCGTCGCAGTCGGCCCTGATCAGGATGGCGCCTTTATAGCCGGGCGCTGCCGTCAGGCCGGCAGTCCTGACCTTGCCCCGCATCGTCCGTCCAGAACCGCAGCAATAGTCAGGGTGTCGGGGTCAGCGTCGGCAGCCAGGCCACACGCCCAAACCGGCAAGCTGTCCCCTATGCCGGCCATCCGGTCATTTCCCCCCCCCCATCCCCCGTGACCGACGCCGGCAATGCCAGGGTGAAGCGCGCGCCGGCGTGCCCGTCCACGGTCAGCCGCGCCCGCAACTGGTCGGCCAGCACGTTGACCAGCCGGAGGCCCAAGCCCGCAGGCCGCAGCCGGCTGTCGAAATCGCGCGGCAGGCCGCGGCCCCCATCGGCCACGCAGAGCGTGTAGCCCCCGCCATGCTGGCGCGCGCCCGTCACCCGCACGGTGCCGGGCTGGCTCGGCAGGAAGGCATGGCGCAGGGCGTTGGTGACCAGCTCCGTCACGATCAGGCCGAGCGGCTGCGCCGTCGCCGGGGAAACGACGAGCGGCTCCACCTCGATATGCAGCGAGCGCCGCTCGCCGTCGATGCCCATCGCCTGCCCGAGCGCGTGGCACAGGCCGCCCAGGTAGCTGCCCAGCTCCAGCTCGGGGATGATGCCGTAGGTGCCGGGGGCGGCGTGCAGCGCGGCATGCACCTGCGCCACTGCCCCCACCCGCGCTCCCGCCAGGCGCAGGGCGTCGCGCACGCCGTCCGACCCGGCATGCCTGGCCTGCTTCTCCAGAAGCGCAACCACGATCTGCAGGTTGTTTTTGATGCGGTGGTCGGCCTCGCGCGCCAGAACCTCCGCCGCCGCTGCCGGAGAGGGCGGGGCGGCGACGCGGTCGAGCATCGCATCCAGCATGCCCGCCGTGCGCTCCAGGCGCTCGACCACCCCGCTCAGGCGCTGTTCCAGGTCGTTCTGCCCGGCCCGGTCGGCAAGATCGGCGCAGCCGCCCACGGACTTCGTGTTCTTTCTCAAGGTGCCGAGATCGAGACGGCACAGATTGAGAAGCGTCCGAAGCCTGCCGGAGTCTGGCTCTCCGTCGGCGAAACAAGTTTCAGCAAGCTGCGGCATCGGCGCGCTCCATGACCGAACAGGACATGAACTCGCTACAGCACATCGGCACGGGCCGCCGTTCGTTACCGAACGACTGCGAAGGTTTTTCCTAAAGTTGCGCCCACAGCCAGTCGAAGCGACGCCGGGCCGTTCTGTAGCACTCGCAGGATACCGCTTCCAGGCCGGGACGGTCGATCACCCGCACGCTGCCGTTGCCATGCTGCACCAGGCCGGCACGCTGCAGCGCGCCGATGGCCAGCGTCACGCCGGGCCGCCGCACGCCGAGCATGGTGGACATGAACTCCTGGGTCATCAGGAAGCGGTCGCCCTCCACCCGGTCGTGCGTCATCAGCAGCCAGCGCGCCAGGCGCTGCTCGATCTGGTGGCGGCCGTTGCAGGCGGCGGTCTGCGCCACCTGGACGTGGAACGCATCCATGTAGCGCAGCAGCAAGCCCAGAAGGCTCGGCATCTCGGCCAACGCGGCGCGGAACGCGGCCGCCGGCATCCGCAGCGCCGTGCCGCCCACCTGCACCAAGCCCTCCAGCGCAGAGGTCGGGGCGCCGAGCAGCACGGACAGGCCGGCCATGCCCTCCGGCCCGACCAGGCCGACCTCGATCTGTGTGCCGTCCTCCATCACCGCGATCATGGAGATCGTGCCTGTCTCCACGAAATACACGCTTTCGACCGCGACGCCCGGCATCAGCAGCACGGACTTCAGGGACAGCTCGACCGGCTCCATCCGCGGCTGCAGCCGCTCGAGTTCGGCCGGCGGCAAAAGGCGCAGCAGCCGGTTGCGGACGGTTCGGGACGTCGGCTGCAAGGAAACGTGGGACATGGTGCCCTCCCGCATTGTTGGCGGGAGCGCACGATGCTCTCAGTCAGTCGAATGCCTTTGGGGCGACCAATGCGATGGAGTTGTGGACTGGCCTGCCCTGGTGCAAGCCGGTCGGCTGCACGGAGCGGCCGGCACACGGTCTGTTGCGGCGCGGCGCATGCGCGGAGAAGGCCTGCGTCCTGATCCTTCATACTGGCCGGGCGATCAAGCTGACCTCGACCGCCTCGCAGGGGCCTGCCTGGACATCCGGCCCTCGCCGGGATGTCTTCTACAGGATCGGCGCTCACGTGGAGGACCGGCAACGGATCGGCTGGCCGAGATGACCTGCTTCGTGCGGGCGGTCGAGACAGGCTCCTTCGTGATGGCCGGGCGCTGTCCACGTCCCCGCGGCCCGTCGGCAAGCGCGTCGCGGCGCTGGAGGGGCGCTTCGGCGTGCAGTTGCTGGTGCGGACCACCCGCCGGCACAGCATCACCGAAGCGGGGCAAGCCTATGACCGATGCCGCGCCGTGGTGCGGGACGCGGAGGACGCCGTGACCGAGTTCGGCGGCGCGGCGCGCGGCCAGCTCACGATCAGTGCCCCTTGCACGTTCGGCAGCGCCAGGCTCATGCCGTTCATCGCCGCCTACCTGGCGCGGAACGGGGAGAGGGGCGTCAAGCTGGTGCTGACCGACCGCACCATGGACATCGTGGGCGCGTTTCGACGCCGTGGTGCGGGTTGGCGAGCTTGGGGACGCAAGCCTTTCGCCCGGCGCGCCAGCTTCCGCCGTCGCGGTGCTCGGCGATTTCGCCGGGGCCTCCGCGCTGGCAGCGACGCAGTACCGGGAGGTCGAGGTGGAGGGGGACGGCGGCGCGACACGGCAGGCGTGGACCACGCCCAACCGCCCTCTCGTGCAGGCGCGCCTGGCCGGTGGCGCCCTGCTGTATCGAGGTGGCAGGCAGCCGTCCGCCCGGGACGACGCCCCGCCTCACCGTGACCAGCGACGCGCACGAGCTTGTCATGGAGGGCGGGGCGCCGCGCGGCTTCCAATCGGGCCGGCTGCGCCTGCTGCTCGACGGCGTGGCCGTGCCGGTGGGCGAGGGGGAGGCCACGCCGATGCCGGACGAGGCCGCCAACGTCGCGCTCGCCTAGGCGGCGCTGCGCGACGGCATCCTGCGCGGGACCGCAACCGCGACCGGCTTCGGCCATGCGGCGCGCGTGGCGAGGCTGGTGGAGGACATGCTGAAAAGTCGTCGCAGGGCGCCTGGATGTCGGCCCAGGGATGGCCGGAACAGGCGTAGGAACGGACACCCTGGCCCCTGTCGCGGCAGGAAGCGCGCGGAGGCTTGCTCCTGGACCATGCCTGACGCAGGGTAGGCGCACGCGGCAGGCAGGACGGGTCGGTCGGCTGCGGCACATTTCAACCAAGCCGCAATGAGCTTGGAGCAGGGGGATCGCATGCAGGCATCTGACCAACCGTTTCCGCGGCGCACGCTTCTCAAGGCGGGGGGAGCCGGCCTGGCCGGGACGGCGCTTGCCGGCCTGGGCCGGCCCGCGGCGGCGCAGGGGAAGCCGTTCAAGATCGCGCTCTCCAACTCGTATATCGGCAACAAGTGGCGCCTTGAGATGGAGAACGTCTTCAAGGCCGCCCTGCAGATGGACCCCTACAAGTCCGAGGTCGAGGGCAGCGTCTTCAACGCGGACAACGACGTGAGCAAGCAGTCGCAGCAGCTGTCCAACCTGATCTCGCAGAAGCCGGACGCGATCATCATCAATGCGGCGTCCCCCACCGGCCTGAACGGCATCATCAACCAGGGCGCCGCGCGGGGCATCCTGATGATCGCCTTCGACAACACCGTGACCACGGCGAAGTGCCTCAAGGTGAACACGGACCAGCACGAGATGGGCCGGGCCTGGGCCGAGTTCCTGGTGAAGAAGATGGGCGGGCAGGGCAACGTCATCATGGTGACGGGCGTCGCCGGGACCGAGGTGGACCAGGAGCGCAACAAGGGCGCCGAGGAGGTGTTCGGCCGCGCACCCGGCATCAAGGTGGTGAACCGCTACACCGGCATGTGGGACAGCTCCACCGCCGAGCGCAACACGGCGTCGATCCTGCCGTCCCTGCCGCCCATCGGCGGCGTGTGGTGCCAGGGCGGCACGGACGGGGTCATCAAGGCCTTCATCAACGCGGGCCGCACGGTGCCGCCGGTGGCCGGCGAGGGCGAGAACGGGTTCCGCCGCTTCATGGTCGGCTACAACGGGCACAAGGTGGACGGGCTGTCCATCGGCCAGCCGCCGTACCTGTCCGTGATCTCGCTGGAGCTGGCCCGGCGCATCCTGGCCGGCAAGCACCCGCGGCAGGACCTGGTCGTGCCGCTGGCGCCTTTGACCAGCGACCAGGTGAAGCTGGGGGAGACCGCGTTCGAGGACCAGCCCGACAGCTTCTTCGCCGACTTCACCGACGGCGGCGACAGCCCCATCCTGAAGCTGTGCGTGGAGGCGGCACTCAACGGCACGGCCTGCGCCGGGCGGCTTGAGGTCAACCTGCCCGCCGCATGACGCTGCCTCCCGGGGCCGCCGGCCCCCGTCTGGTGATCGATCCGGCGGTCGAGGCGGTGAGCCTCGTGAAGTCCTTCGGCGGCGTGCGGGCGCTGCGGGGCGCCTCGCTCGCCGCGATGCCGGGCGAGGTGCATGGGCTGGTCGGCGAGAACGGGGCGGGCAAGAGCACGCTGATCAAGGCGCTGGGCGGGCGCGTGCGTCCCGATGCCGGGATGATCCGCATCGACGGCCGGCCGGTGCGCCTGCATGGACCGCCCGATGGGCACGCGCTCGGCGTGTGGACAGTGTTTCAGGAACTGACGCTGCTGCCGGGCATGAGCGTGGCCGAGAACCTGCTGCTCGCCCGGGAGCCGCGCGGCCGGTGGGGGCTGATCGACCGGAGCCGCCTGGCCGCCCGGGCCGAGGAGGTCCTGGCCGGGCAGGGGGTGCACCACATCGACCCGCGGGCGCTGGTCGAGGACATCCCACTCGCCGAGCGCCAGGTCGTCGAGATCGCCCGCGCCGTCAGCCACGACCCCCGCATCCTGTTCCTGGACGAGCCGACATCCTCCCTCGTGGAGCGCGAGGTCGCGTGGCTGTTCGGCCAGATCGCCCGGCTGCGCCAGGCCGGCGCCTGCATCGTCTTCACCTCGCACCGCTGGAACGAGATCCGGTCCATCGCCGACCGCATCACCGTGTTCCGCGGCGGGCGCGATGTCGGCAGCTTCACCGAGCTGTCGGAGGACGAGGCGGTGACGCTGATGACGGGGAGCCGCGTCGATACCCTGTATCCCCCGCTGCCCCCCTTGCCGGACCGGCCCGGCGCCGCCGCGCCGGCGCTGGAAACGCGCGCCCTGTCCGGGCCGCGCCTCGCCCCCACGGCTCTCGCGGTCGCGGCCGGCGAGGTGCTCGGCGTGGGCGGCCTGGCCGGGCATGGGCACCGCGAGCTGTTCTTCACCCTGTTCGGCGCGCTGCGGGCGGCGGGCGGGGAGATCCTTCTGGGCGGACGGCCGGTGCGCCTGCGCAGCCCGCGCGACGCCGTGGGCCGCGCCGGCATCGCGCTGGTGCCGGAGGACCGCAAGACCGAGGGGCTGCTGCTGTCCATGAGCGTCCGGGACAATCTCTCCCTTGCGGTGCTGCGCCGGGTCAGCCGCGCCGGGGTGCTGCGCCGCGGGCTGGAGCAGCACCTGGCCCAGACCGAGGCCACGCGGCTGAAGGTGCGCACCGCCAGCCTCGCCACGCGGGTCGGCGCGCTCAGCGGCGGCAACCAGCAGAAGGTGCTGCTCGGGCGGTGGCTGCTGACGGAGCCGCGCGTGCTGCTGCTGTACGACGTGACGCGGGGCGTCGATGTCGCGACCAAGCACGAGATCTACGAGCTGATGATGCGCCTGGCGGCGGAGGGCCGCTCGATCCTGTTCTACTCCAGCGACGCGGAGGAGCTGGCGCATCTGTGCCACCGCGTCCTGGTGATGCGGGAAGGCCGGGTGGTCGCGGAACTGCGGGCGCCGGGCATCACGGCCGAGCATGTCGTGTCCGCGGCGGTGCGCGATGCCGCCTGACGCCCCGCCTGGTGCCCTTCCTGACGCGATGGTGGCGGCCCCGCCCGTCCATGCCCGGCGGCCACGGCTTGCCCATGCCCTCGCGCAGAACCTGGGCGTCCTGCTGGCCGCGGCCATGCTCGTCTCGACCCTTGCGATCTACTCCGGCATCTTCTACGGCGCGCAAGGGGCGCTGCCCGGCGAGTTCGAGCTGACCTCCACCGTCAACAACACCATGCCGCTCGTGCTCGCGGCCGTGGCGCAAACGCTGGTGGTGCTGACGCGCGGCATCGACCTGTCCGTGGGCGGGGTGCTCGACCTCACGAACGCCGTCGCCGCCATCGGCCTGGGCGGCACGGCGGCCGGCATGGTTGGCGGCTCGCTCCTGGTGCTGCTGATCGGCGCGGCCTGCGGGCTGCTCAACGGCGTGCTGGTGGCCTATGGGCGGCTGCAGCCGATCCTGGTGACGCTTGCGACCCTGTCCATCTTCCAGGGGGTGGCGATCCGGGTGCTGCCGCAGCCGGGCGGGGAGATCCCGGAAGGCTACACGGCGGCGCTGGCCAACCCGTCCGGCCCGCTGTCCCTGGCCTATGTGGCGCTGCTGGCGCTGCTGTGGCGGGGGCTGCGGCGGACCCGGCTGGGTGTCGGCCTGTATGCCATCGGCAACGACGAGGGCGCCGCGGCGGCCAACGGCATCGACCCCCGGCGAACCAAGGTCTTGACCTACATGCTGGCCGGGACCTGCTCTGCCATGGCCGGGCTGTTCCTCGCCGCCAACGCGACCGCGGGCGACGCGACGACGGGCAACGGCTACACCCTGACCTCCATCGTCGCCGTGGTGCTGGGCGGCGTGAGCCTGTTCGGCGGGCGCGGCAGCGCGGTCGGCGCGATCATGGGGGCGTTCGTCACGACCATGATCGTGAACATCCTGTTCTTCGCCCACATCGACCCCCTGTACCAGTCGTTCTACGAGGGGCTGTTCCTGGTCGCCGCCGTGCTGCTGGCAAGCGGGATCGGCCGGCTGCTGCGGAGGGGATGATGTCCGGCCTGAGCCGGCCCGGCCCCGGCGCGCGCCTGTCCGCCGTCCTCACCCAGGACCGGCGGCGCATCGGCTACGCCGCGCTGGCGGCCGTGCTGCTGTTCGTGCTGGGGGCGCTGGTCCTGCCGGGCTTCGCCAGCCCCGGGAGCATCTCGGCGGTGCTCGTGGTCGCGTCCTTCGTGGGGCTTGTGGCGGCCGGGCAGATGTTCGTGGTGCTGGTCGGCGGCATCGACCTGTCGGTGCCCTGGGTGCTGAACGCGGCGGCGATCCTGATGGTCACGTCCTCCCTGGGCCAGGACGGGCGGGCGGCCTATGCGCTCGCGCTCACGCTGGGCATGGGCCTGGGCGTCGGCGCGCTGAGCGGCGTGGGCGTCGCCCTGTTCGGCGTCCCCGCCGTGGTGATGACGCTGGCGATGAACGGCATCATGCAGGGCCTGACGCTGGGCCTCAGCGGCGGGATGACCTGCGGCTCCTGCGCGTCCTATGCGCCGCCGGTCGTGCAGGCGGCGGTGCATGCCTCGCTGCTCGGGGTGCCCGCGGCGCTCTGGCTGTGGGGAGCGGTGGCAATGGCCGTGTCGGCGGTGCTCAGCCTGACCGGGTTCGGCCGGCGCACCTATGCCATCGGCACCAGCGCGCGGGCGAGCTACCTCGCGGGCATCAACGTGTCCGCCGTCACCGTGGCGCTGTATGCGCTGAGCGGGCTGTTCTCGGCGCTCGCGGGCGTCATGCTGGTCGGCTTCGGCGGGCAGGCGGCGCTCGGCATGGGCGAACCCTATCTGTTCCAGTCCATCGCGGCGGTCGTGATCGGCGGCGTGGCGATCCTGGGCGGGCGGGGCCACTACGTCGGCGTCGCCGCCGGCACGGTCAGCCTGGTTACGCTGGTCAGCGTGCTGATGGCGCTGAACATGCCGGAATACGGCCGCAGCATCATCTACGGCGTGATCATCCTGGCGCTGCTCCTGCTGTACGGCCGGGAAACTGGCGAGACCTGAGCGGTCAAAACGTCCGGGCGCCGTTGACGAACAGGAACACCGCGTAGAGCGAGGTCGTGGCGCAGACATACAGGCGGTTCCGCTTGGGGCCGCCGAAGCAGACGTTGGCCACGGTTTCCGGCACCCGGACCTTGCCGATCAGCGTGCCGTCGGGATCGTAGCAATGCACGCCGTCCCCGGCGCTGGTCCAGACGCGGCCGGCCTCGTCCAGGCGGAACCCGTCGAAGAACCCGGCGGTGCAGGCGGCGAACTCCCGCCCGTTCGCGAGCGTGCCGTCGTCCCGCACGTCGAAGACCCGCATGTGCGCCGGGAACTGCTCGCCGTGGCTGCGCCCGGTATCGACGATGTAGAGCAGCCGCTCGTCGGGCGAGAACGCCAGCCCGTTCGGCTTGACGAAGTCGTCCGCGACGACGGAGACGGCGCCGGTCGCGGGGTCGATGCGATAGACATAGGATGCGCCGATCTCGCTTTCGGCGCGGTCGCCCTCGTAGTCGCTGTCGATCCCATAGGTCGGGTCGGTGAACCAGACGCTGCCGTCGCTTTTCACGACGACGTCGTTGGGGCTGTTCAGCCGCTTGCCGTCGTAGCGTTCGGCCAAGGCGGTGACTTGGCCGTCATGCTCGGTCCGGCTGACCCGGCGCCCGCCATGCTCGCAGGTGACAAGGCGGCCCTGCCGATCCACCGTGTTGCCGTTGGCGTTCCCGGACGGCTGCCGGAACGGCCCGGCATGCCCGGTGCCCTCGTCGTACCGCATCAGCCGGTTGGACGGGATGTCGGACCATACGAGGCCGCGGCTGGCCGGAAAATAGGCCGGCCCCTCGGCCCAATGGCAGCCCGTGTAGAGCTTGTGCACGTGGGCGGTCGGGTTGAACAGCCGCGAGAACCGCTTGTCCAACGTTTCGTAGTCCTGCGCAGCCAAGCCATCCTCCCATCCGGTCCGTCCGGATCAGAGCTTAGCCCTCAATGGTCAGGGTTGCGAGCCGGCGCGTGACGGCCCGCTAGGACTACACAGCGCCATGACCCGCGGTCAGCCCATGCTGGCCGGCTGCGCCGCGCGCCGCCCGAACGGGACGGCGCCGCCGGCGTGGCCACCCGTCCTCGCCGGGCCATTGCCGAGCCGGAATTGGCCGACCAGCTGGGCCAGGACCGCCGCCTGGTCATGGACACCCTGGACCGATGCTGCCGACTGCTCGCCCATGCGGACGTTCTGCTGCGTCGCCCGGTCCGCCTCCGACACCGCCGCGACGACGCCCTTGAGGTGATCCGCCTGGCTCTCGGCGGCTGCGGCGGCGGAGGCGACCAGCCCGTCAACCTCGGCGACCCGGCCCATGATGACGGCGATGGCGTCGCCGGTGTCGCCGATCAGCTTGACGCCCTCGCTCACGTCGGTCGATGTCTTGCCGATCAGCCCGGCGATCTCCTTGGCGGCGTTCCCGGCCCGTCCCGCCAGCGCCCGCACCTCGGCTGCAACGATCTTGAAGCCTCGGCCCTCTTCTCCCGCCCGCGCCGCCTCCACGGCCGCGTTCAGCGCCAGGATGTTGGTCTGAAACGCGATCTCCTCGATCACGGCGATGATGCTGGTGATCTGCGTGGAGGACTGCGCGATCCGCGACATGGCCGCTGCGGCAGTCTGCATCGTCGCCCCGGCGCGGTCCGCGTCCCCGTTGGCGGCCGACACCGCCTTGCTGGCCTGGCGCGTGGTCGCCGCGGTGCCGCGGATGGCGTCGCTGACCGCATGCAGCGAAACCGTCGTCTCCTGCAGCCGCGCCGCCTGCGTTTCCGAACGCTCGGACAGGTCCGCCGCAGCCTGCGAGAGGCGCTCCGACCCGGCGCGAAGCTGATGCGTGGTCGCCGCGACGGCGGACACCGTGGATTGTATGCTCTCGACCGCCGTGTTGAAATCCGCGCCGAGCTTCGCGTACTTGTTTGGGATGGTGGCCGGGATGCGCGTCGTCAGGTCGCCCTCCGCGATGGCGTACAGCGCCTGGCCGAGCAGCCGCACCACCTCGGCCTGATCCTGGCCGGCGGCGACGAAGGCGGCTTCCGTTTCGCGTAGCCGCGCCGCCGCGTCGCGGTGGATCACCGCCGCCTCGTCCTGCAGGCGGTTGCGCTCGGCCAGGCGGTCCCGGACGATGTGCAGGGCGCGGGCGATCCCGCCGATCTCGTCCGACCGGGCACCGCTGGGGATGGCGGAGGCCAGGTCGCCATCCATCATGGCGATCATGCGGTCCTGCAGCCGGCGCAGCGGACGGGTCAGCGCCAAGGCGAACGGGATGGCGATGCCCAGCCCGACCACCAGCGCCACCAGGGCGAAGCCCACGGCCAGCCGCTCCGTCTCTCCCGCCTGCCGGTCCAACGCCTGCCGGGCGGCCTCTGCCTGGGCGCGGGCGGAGGCGATCACCTCCTGCAGGGCATGGCGCACGTCCCGCTCCCGCCGCTGCATGGCGTGGGGCGCCGGGATCGCCGTCGCGGCGCCTTCTCCCAGCAGCACCAGCGCAGCCGCCCTCCATTGCGCCACGAGCGCGGGAAGGCGGGCAGCGGCGCCGTCCGTCGCGCCGCCGCCGGACAGGGCGCGCGCCAGCTCGCGGTCGATCGGCTCCGCCGCCGCCCGAAAGCGGGCGATGGCCGCTGCGTCCGGCTGGTCGTGAGTGCCGTCCAGCACGTCCGACAGGGCTGTGCCCGCGGCCCGGAACGCATCCCAGGCCCGCCAGGCCGCGTCCACCTGCGCGATGGGCGCCGACGTCGCCGCGTCCAGCTCGTCAGACAGCAGCCGCAGGTTGCGGACCGTGATGGCGCTCTGCGCGGCGCCGATGGCAATCACGACGCAGAAGGCCAGGAGCACGCGGTGCAGGATCGGCATCGGCGCGCTCCTAATTCGGCAGCACGGGAAGCGTGACGGACTGCTTGGCCCCCGTCAGCGTGCCCAGGAAAACGACGAGATCCCGGAACTCCGAAGGCTCCAAGGCAACCCGGCGCATCAGCGGGGCCCGGGACGGACGGTCGATGCCGCCGCCGACATAATGCGCGACCACCGTGTCCAGCGAGGCATACATCCCGTTGTGCATGTAGGGCGAGCGCTGCGCCGTGTCCCGCAGCGACGGCGTTTTGAAGGCATACTGGGCCAAGGGGTTGCTCGGCTCCAGCACGCCGCGGCCCAGGTCGGACCGGGAAGTGCCGATGTCGTGGAACCGGTTGTCGGTGAAGTTCCACCCGCTGTGGCAGCCCGAGCAGCCCGCAGCCCCGGTGAACAGGGCGAAGCCGCGCTTCGCTTCGGGAGAGATCGCCGCCTCGTCCCCGTCCACCCAGGCGTCGAACGGCGCGTAGGAGGACACCACCGTCCGCTCGAACGTGGCGATGGCGGCGGCGATGGTGTCCGCCGTGACACCCTGGCCGGGGAAGATGCGGTCGAAGCGCGCGCGGTAGTCCGGCACGGCGCGGAGCCGCGCGACCGCCTGGTCCAGCGGCAGGTTCATCTCTGCCGGCGCCTGGATCGGTCCCTTGGCCTGCTCCTCCGCCGTCGGCGCCCGCCCGTCCCAGAAGAACGAGCCGACCCAGGCCGTGTCGAGCACGGTGGGCGCGTGGCGGGCGAGGCGCGTGTTCTGGGCGCCGACCGAGGTCTCGGTGCGCGCTTCCCAGCCGAAGGACGGGTTGTGGCAAGACGAGCAGGTCATGTTCTCGGCCCCGGACAGCCGCGGCTCGAAGAACAGCGCCTTGCCGAGCGCCGCCTTTTCCGGCGTGTACGGATTGCTGGCAGGGAAGGGGATCTCCGTAGGGCGCTTGAACCCATCCCGCAGCGAGGGCGCCTGGGCGCTTGCCGTCCCGGCGGTCGCGCCGAGGCCGATCAGGCCCGACAGGACTCCAGCCGCAGTGATCCTCAGAATCGTGCCTGACCAGTTCCGCATAATGGCTCCGCCGCACCCGTCCGTGGCCGCCGGGACAGCCCAGGCCGGCGCACCTTCGAGAGTAGCAGGGCATCCTTTAAGGAAACGTTACCGACTCCGTTGCGGCGGCACGGCGCTGCCGTCGCTAGGCCCCGGGCAGGCCTCGGCTCATTGCGCCGATGCCCCGACCCATGCAACACGGGTTCGCCGGCGGAGCGCCGCCAGGACATCAGCCCCTGCCGACCCCGAGGACATGGAAGATGCTTCGCACGCTGGCGCCCCTGCTGATCGCCTGGCTCGCCGCGGGCGTGGCCCCGGCACGCGCGGACGTCACGCTTGGCGCGCTGCTGTCCCTCACCGGCCCGGGCGCCGGGCTGGGCATCCCGGAGCGCAACACCATCGGCCTGCTGCCGAAGGCCATCGCCGGCCAGCCGGTGCGCTGGGTGGTGCTGGACGACGCGACCGACACGACGGCCGCGGTGCGCGCAGCCCGCAAGATGATCGACGAAGAGCACGTCGATGCGATCCTGGGCGCCTCCGCGACGCCCGCCTCCATTGCCATCCTGGACGTGATCGCCGCCGCGGGCGTGCCGGCCATCAGCCTGGCCGGGTCGAGTGCCGTGATCGAGCCGCCGGAGGGGACCCGGCGCTGGGCCTTCAAGCCGATCCCCGGCGAGCGGATCGCGGCGGCGCAGCTTGCTGACCATATGGCCCGGGCCGGCCGCAAGACGCTGGGCCACATCGGCTTCGCCACCAGCCTCGGCGACGGCTACATCGCCGCGCTGAACGCGGAGGCGTCGTCGCGCGGCATCCGGACGGTGGCCGAGCTCCGCTACAACCCCGGCGACGGGAGCGTCACGCCGCAGGTGCTCCGGCTGCTGGCGGCGCGGCCCGACGCGGTGTTCGTCGCCGCCAGCAGCGTCCCGGCGGCGACGCCGATCCTTGAGCTGCGGGCGCGCGGCTACGCCGGGCCGATCTACACGGTGCAGGGGATCGCCGGACCGGACGCGCTGCGGGTGGGGGGCCGCGCGCTGGACGGCGTGATGTTCAGCACCGTCCCGGTCCTGGTCGCCGAGCAGCTTCCGGACAACAACCCGGTGAAGGCTCCGGCGCTCGCCTTTGTGCGGGCCTACGAGGGCCAGTACGGACTGGGCAGCCGCAGCCTGTTCGGCGCAACCCTATGGGATGCGTTCCTGCTGATCGAGGCCGCGGCGCCGCGCGCCATGGGGGCCGGCCAGCCCGGCACGCCCGCCTTCCGCACGGCACTGCGCGACGGGATGGAGGCGGTGCAGGGACTGGCGGCGTCGGAAGCCGTGTTCAGCCTGTCCGCCCGGGACCACAGCGGCGCCCAGGCGGACAGCCAGGTGATGGTCGAAATCCGCGACGGCGGCTACCGGGTCCTGAAGGACGCCCCATGAGCCGCAGCGTCCTCCTCCAACGGGTCAGGGCAAGTTCGCACCATCACATGTCGAGACTGAACGCCTAATCCTGCTCTTCCGTCGGCCGGAACAGCGCCGGGTCGATTGAGGTGCCCATGGCGGCGTAGCCGGCATCGCTGGGGTGCAGGTGGTCGCCGCTGTCGTATGCCGGCAAAAACACCAATGGGTTTTGCGGATCGCGCACAACCTGGTCGAAGTCGATGACCGCATCGAACTCACCACTTGAACGGATGAATTCATTGCTCACCTCGCGCTTCGCCTCTCCCGCGTCGCTGTAATAGGCCGCACCCTTGAACGGCGTCAGCGTGCAGCCGTAGATCGACAGGCCACGCTCATGCGCCCGTGCGATCAACTGGCGATAGCCGCCGATGATCTGCTGGGCACTCACGTCCTGGTTCGGGGCGAGCGCAACCGAGAAGCCCACGTCGTTGATGCCTTCCAGCACGGTGACGTAGCGCACGCCCGCCTGCGTCAGCACGTCCCGGTCGAAGCGCGCCAGGGCATTGGGCCCGATGGCGTCATTCAGCACCCGGTTGCCGCTGATGCCGGCATTGGAAACGCCCACCTTGTTGCCGTAGGAGCTGACGAGCACCCGGGCGAGCCGGTCCGGCCAGCGCGCATCGGCATCCACGGTCGAATTGTAGCCGTCGGTGATGGAGTCGCCGAGCGTGACGACAGCGACGGCCTGGCTGACGCCGGAAACCTCGACGTTGCTTAGAAAGGGACGGGTCAGGATCGTCGTCGCGCTGCCCATGGGAAAGCCGGCGGCGCCCGTGGCGTCGCCGGTGGTGACATACGAGATCTGCACTCCGAGCGAATGCTGTGTCGCCGGCCCGGTGTCCTGGGGAACATAGATGCTGACGGCGAGATCGGCCAGCGCCGGCACGGACAGGTCCACGGGATCGCTGATGGCAACGGCTCCAGGTGGGATGGCGATGCCGCCCTCGCCACCAAAGGTGACGGTGCGATCCGAGCTGCCTCGGATCGTGCTTCCTTCCAGGGCGCGTGCGACATGGACGGCGCCGACAACCAGGGACTGCGTTCCGTAGCTGTTCGTCAGCCTCAGCCGGATCTTCGGGCCACCGATGCTGAGATGGACGATCTCCCGCAGGGTCTGGTTGTTGTAGCTCGGCTGCAAAGGAATGAGGCTTGCGGTCAAAGGGTCGAAAGTCTGCGGGCTGCCTTGCCAGGTCGCCACCCAGTGCCGGCGGCTCTGGGCCGGATCGTCGGCCCGCGCTGCCGGCAGCAAAGGCAGGCCTATGGCAAACAGGCCAGCAAGCACCATGCCACGACGGCTATAATGCAGCATCGTACTATACATCCCTAGTCCTCCCTTGTTTTTTACATTGCAGCCTGGTCATCAGTACAAAGAACCAACTTAGGCTTGTCAACATCTTTGTCCGGCCACGAGTGTTCGGGTCTGGGGTGCCGTGCTGCAAACCCCGCCCTCCCGGCGAACCGGCAGGTTAGGGATTGCTGAACTCGGTCCCGGCCTGCTCTACACCCCCCTGTGATCGACAAGCTCGCCTTTCTGGTCGCCGTGGCGCGGGAGCGCAGCTTCCGCCGGGCGGCGGAGGCGTGCGGCGTGGCCCAGCCAACCCTTTCGGCGGGGATCAAGCAGCTTGAGGAGGAACTGGGCGTCATGCTGGTCCGCCGCAGCTCCCGCTTCCACGGCCTGACGCCGGAGGGCGAGAAGGTGCTGGATTGGGCGCGGCGCATGGTGGGCGACGCCGCCGCCATGCGCCAGGAGTTGCAGGCCATGCGGACGGGGCTGTCGGGCCATCTGCGGATCGCGGTGGTGCCGACGGCGCTCGCGATGGTGCCTTGGCTGACCGTGCCGTGCCTCGCCCGGCACCCGGCGCTGCAATTCACCATCCTGTCCCACTCCTCCGCCACGATCCTGCGGATGCTGGAGGATTTGGAGGTGGACGCCGGAATCACCTACCTCGACAACGAGGCGGTGGGCCGGGTGCAGGCGGTCCCGCTCTACACCGAACGCTACCGCCTCGTCACCGCGGCGGACGGCGCGCTGGGCGGCCGGAACAGCGTGACCTGGGCCGAGCTGAACCAGCTGCGCCTGTGCCTGCTGACGCCGGACATGCAGAACCGCCGCATCATGGACCGCCTGATGCGCGGCGCCGGGGCGGAGCCGCGGGCGGCGCTTGAAAGCAATTCCCAGGTGGCGCTGCTCGCGCACGTGCTGACCGGGGAGTGGGCCACGGTGCTTCCCGAGAGCTTGGCCGAGACGCTGGCGCTGTCACAGCACCTGCGCCGCATCCCGATCACCGGGCCGGACGCCACGCACGAGATCGGCCTGGTGCTGCCGCACCGGGAGCCGATGCCGATCCTGGCGGCTGCGCTGCTGGCGGAGGCTCGGCTGCTGGTCCGGCGACGTTGATAGGACTTCGCTATCGCCGCACGCAGAAACGGGTCTTGATTGCGGCGCGTTCGGGCCGAGTATAGCATTCAAGCACATACAAGATTGCCTCGGAGGCGAGCGAACGCCGTGACAGCATTGGTCAGCGAATCAGCAACGGCCGGGCATTGGGACCCCATCCTGGCCGGCGAGATCATCGCCGCGCATGTCGGGATGGAGGGCGCCGCGCTGCCGATCCTGCATGCGCTGCAGGAAGAATTCGGCTACGTGCCGAAGCAGAGCGAGCCGATGATTGCCGACGCGCTGAACTTGTCGCGGGCCGAGGTGCACGGCGTCATCTCCTTCTACCACGATTTCCGCCGCGCGGCGCCGGGCCGGCACGTGCTGCAGGTCTGCCGCGCCGAGGCGTGCCAGGCGGTGGGCGCGGCCACGATGGCGGACCGTCTGCTGGCGCGTCTCGGCGTCGCGTGGGGCGGCACGACCGGGGACGGCAGCCTGACCGTCGAGCCAACCTTCTGCCTGGGCCTGTGCGCCTGCGGACCGGCGGCGCTGCTGGACGGCGAGCCGCTGGCCCGGCTCGACGATGCCAAGCTGCTTGAGGCGACTGAGGAGGCCCGGCGCACATGACCCGCATCTATTTGCCGATGGACATGGCGGCGCTGGCGCTTGGCGCCGACCGCGTGGCGCAAGCCTTGCAAACCGAGGCCGCGCGGCGCGGCCTGGCGCTGGACGTGGTGCGGACCGGCACGCGCGGCGCGGTGTGGCTGGAGCCGCTGCTGGAGGTGGAGACGCCGGAGGGCCGCATCGCCTATGGCCCCGTGCAGGCGGCGGACGTGGCGGGCCTGCTGGACGCCGGGCTGCTGGAGGGCGGCGCGCACGCGCTGCGGATCGGCTGTCCGGAGGACCACCCGTGGTTCGCCGGCCAGACCCGGCTCACCTTCGCCCGCTGCGGCGTCATCGACCCGGTGTCGGTCGAGGACTACCGCGCCCATGGCGGCTATGCCGGGCTGGGGCGGGCGCTGGCCCTGGGCGACGTGGCCCTGGTGGATGAAGTCAAGCTGTCGGGCCTGCGCGGGCGCGGCGGCGCCGGGTTCCCGACGGGCATCAAGTGGAACACCGTCCGGCTGGCGCAGGCGGACCGCAAGTACATTGTCTGCAATGCCGACGAGGGCGACAGCGGCACGTTCGCCGACCGCATGCTGATGGAGGGCGACCCGCTCAGCCTGGTCGAGGGCATGACGATTGCCGCCGTCGCGGTGGGCGCCACCAAGGGCTACATCTACACGCGGTCGGAGTACCCGCACGCTATCCGCACGATGCGCCGGGCCATTGAGGCCGCGCGCCGGGCCGGGATGCTGGGGCCGGACATCATGGAGTCCGGCCACGCCTTTGACATCGAGGTACGGATGGGCGCCGGCGCCTACATCTGTGGGGAGGAGACCTCGCTTTTAGAAAGTCTTGAAGGCAAGCGCGGAATGGTGCGCGCGAAGCCGCCGCTGCCGGCCATCGAGGGGCTGTTCGGGCGTCCGACCGTGGTCAACAACGTGCTGTCGCTCGCCAGCGTGCCCTGGATCATGGCGAACGGCGCCGCCGCCTACGCCGCGTTCGGCACCGGGCGCTCACTCGGCACCCTGCCGGTGCAGCTTGCCGGCAACGTGGCGCGCGGCGGGCTGATCGAGATCCCGTTCGGCGCGCCGATCCGCAGCCTGGTCGAGGACTGGGGCCAGGGCACCGCGAGCGGCCGGCCGTTCCGCGCCGTGCAGGTGGGCGGGCCGCTCGGCGCCTATTTCCCCGACGCGCTGCTGGACACGCCGCTCGACTACGAGGCGATGGCCCGGGCCGGCGGCCTGCTGGGACACGGCGGCGTCGTGCTGTTCGACGAGACGGTGGACCTCGCGAAGCAGGCGCGCTTCGCCTTCGAGTTCTGCGCCGCCGAGAGCTGCGGCAAGTGCACGCCCTGCCGCATCGGCGCGGTGCGCGGCATGGAGGTGATCGACCGCATCGTGGCCGGCATCGAGCCGGGCAAGAACTTCGCCGTGCTGGACGACCTGTGCGAGACGATGACCGACGCCTCGCTCTGCGCCATGGGCGGGCTGACGCCGGTGCCGGTGAACAGCGCGCTGACCCATTTTCCCGAGGATTTCGACCGCGCCGGGCGTTTGCCTATGGCCGCGGAATAGGAGGACGGCATGACCCTGATCCGCGAGCTGGACACCGGCACTCCCATCCGCGTGTCGGAGACGACCGTGACGCTGACCATCGACGGGCAATCGGTGACGGTGCCGAAGGGCACCTCCATCATGGCCGCCGCCGCCAGCATGGGCACTCAGGTGCCGAAGCTGTGCGCGACCGACAGCCTGGAGCCGTTCGGCTCCTGCCGCCTGTGCATCGTGCAGATCGAGGGCCGCCGGGGCTACCCGGCCTCCTGCACCACGCCGGCGGAAGAGGGCCTTGTGGTGCACACGGAGAACTCCGCCATCGCCAAGCGGCGGCGCGGGGTGATGGAGCTTTATATCTCCGACCACCCGCTGAACTGCCTGACCTGCTCGGCCAACGGCGATTGCGAGCTGCAGGACATGGCTGGCAAGGTGGGCCTGCGCGAGGTGCGCTACGGCTATGACGGCGCGAACCACCTGGCGGCGCCGACGGACGAGAGCAACCCGTACTTCACCTTCGAGGCCAGCAAGTGCATCGCCTGCTC
>CAXSHI010000025.1:0-32738 GCA_964236755.1 uncultured Acetobacteraceae bacterium | reverse complement strand
TCCCTGGATCATCCAGGCCATCGATCAGGTCAGCGAATAAGCCAATTGGTATGACTTGAACGCGCAGGCGTTCCCACGCACGATCCCTGCTCGGCAGACAACAAGAGCAAGAGAGGATCGTTCATGACCATCACCCGCCGCGCGGCGCTTGGCGCCGCATCGGTTCTGCTCCCCGGCCTGTCCCGCCGTGCCGCCGCCCAGGGCGCGCCGATCCGCCTGGGCGTGCTGAACGACCAGTCCGGCAACTACCGCGACGACACCGGGCCGCTCTCGGTGCTGTGCGTGCGGCAGGCAGTGGAGGAGTTCGCCCGGCTGCACCCCGAGGTCAAGGTCGAGGTGCTGTCGGCGGACCACCAGAACAAGCCCGACATCGGCGCCGGCATCGCCCGGCGCTGGTTCGACGAGGGCGGCGTGGACGTGGTCCTCGACGTGCCGACCAGCTCGGTGGCGCTCGCGGTGAATACGGTCTGCCGGGAGAAGAACAAGGTCTATCTGAACTCGGGCGCCGCCACGACCGACCTGACCGGCGGGCAGTGCAGCCCGAACACGGTGCACTGGACCTACGACACCTACATGCTGGCGAAATCGACCGGGGGCGCCATGGTCAAGGCCGGGGGCGACAGCTGGTTCTTCATCACCGCCGACTACGTGTTCGGCCAGCAGCTCCAGCGCGACACCGCGCGCTTCGTGCAGGAGGCGGGCGGCAAGGTGCTCGGCGCGCGGACCTACCCGTTCCCGGACACGACGGATTTCAGCTCGCTGCTGCTGCAGGCGCAGGCGTCGGGCGCCAAGGTGCTGGGCCTATGCAACTCCGGCACCGACACGGTGAACTGCATCAAGCAGGCGCACGAGTTCGGGCTGACCCAGTTCATGAGGATCGCGGCGATGCTGATGTACGACGGCAACGTGCGCTCGGTGGGCCTTGAGGACAGCCAGGGGCTGGTGTTGACCGGGAGCTTCTACTGGGACCTGAACGACCGCACGCGGATGTTCTGGGAGCGGATGAAGCCGAAAACCCCGTCGCAGCCGCCCAACATGATCCAGGCCGGGTGCTACGCGGCGGCGCTGCATTACCTGAAAACGGCGGCGTCGCTCGGCACCGCCGCGGTGAAGGCGGACGGGCAGGCGGCGGTCGCGCACATGAAGTCGATGCCGACCGACGACGACTGCTTCGGCGCCGGGCGCATCCGCGAGGACGGGCGCAAGGTGCATCCGTCGTATCTCATGCAGGTCAAGACGCTGGCGGAAAGCAAGGGGCCGCTCGACGTGCTGAAGCTCGCCGCGACGACCCTCCCCGACCAGGCGTTCCGGCCGATGAGCGAGGGCGGGTGCGGCCTGGTCAAGAGCTGATGCCGGGCAGCCCGGCCACGGAGGACCTGCTCTACGAGGTCCGCGACGGCATCGCCCGCGTCACCTTCAACCGCCCGCAGGCGCGCAACGCCATGCTGTTCGGCATGTACGAGCGCCTGGCCGAGATCTGCGCCGAGATCGAGGCGGACCGGTCGGTGCAGGCGCTGATCCTGACCGGCGCCGGAGACAAGGCGTTCGCGGCCGGCACCGACATCTCGCAGTTCCGCGCGTTCAGAGCGCCGGAGGACGCGCTGGAGTACGAGGCGCGGATCGACCGCGTGCTGGGGGCGCTGGAACGGCTGCGGGTGCCGACGATCGCGGCCATCGCCGGTGCCTGCACCGGGGGCGGGGCGGGCATGGCGGCGTGCTGCGATCTGCGGATCGCCGCCAGCACGATGCGCTTTGGCTTTCCCATCGCGCGCACGCTGGGCAATTGCCTCAGCGTGTCCAACTACGCCCGCCTGGCCGCCCTGATCGGCCCGGCCCGGGTGAAAGACATGGTGTTCACCGCCAGGCTGATCGAGGCGGAGGAGGCACGGGCCATCGGCCTCGTCACCGAAATCCTGCCGGACGCGGCGGCGCTCGCGGTGCGTGCGGAGGAACTCGCCCGGCTCGTCGCCGCCCATGCACCGCTGACCCTGCATGCCACCAAGGAGGCGCTGCGCCGCATCAGGGACCGCTCGGTGGCGCCGGGCGACGCGGATGCGTCGGACGACGCAGACCACGACCTGTTGCTGATGTGCTACATGAGCAGCGATTTCCGCGAGGGGATGGAGGCGTTCCTCGGCAAGCGGGCGCCGGTTTGGCGGGGGGAGTGAGGCGGGCGGAGTCAGCGCGGCGGCAAGAACCTTGTCGGATCGGGCCGGCTGGCGCATGACGTGTCCAGCGGCCGGGTTGGCTGGTCCACGAAGTCCGCCACGATCCTGGACGCGCAGGGGCTGGCGGACCGGACGCTGTGGCCGTTGCGAGCGAATTCCACCCATTGGGCGTGGCCGCCGATGAGGTCGGCGACGTGGCGGCTGACCGCCGGCGTGGCGTTGGGGTCGAACTGCCCTGCTAGCACCAAGGTCGGCAGGGTTGTGTCGAGCGGAACCACCGGCGGCGGCCCCAAGTTCAGACCAGTCCGAGCAAACGCTCGATAGCGAGATCTGTTCAGAAATGTCCGCGTCGGCGGCAAGCGGTTCGCGATACCGTGGCCGGTCGCGGCAATCGACCGCAGCATTCGCGGCGAAACTCGTTCCGGTGTCCCGGTCCCACGTCTGGGTCAGCAAGGATGCCAAGCTCGCGGCAAAGATCGACGCATCGCCGTCATGCACCGCCGCAACGAGGCGCGGCAGGCCCGGGTAGTCCCTCGGGTAGTAAACCAGGCGGCCCGCGACAAGCTCAAACAGTGACGCCGTGAGCGGTCCCTGGTTGTTGGGATGGTGCGCCTCTGCTGGAAGGCGCACGGACAGGGGTGCCTGAGCCAGCCGCTTCAACGTGTCTTGGTAAGTACCGGCGAGGTCTGGAAATGTGGAGGCACATGCCTCGTCCTCGCTGCAGAAGCTGAAGAATGCATTTCGCGCCGCGGCGACGTTGCTCGAATGGCGGGGCAACAACGAGTCCGGCGGGTTGACTGAATCAAGTACGGCAGCACGGACCGTTTCGGGATAGCGGGCCATGAGCGTCATGGCGACCGTCGTGCCGTAGGAGACGCCAAAGACGTTCCAATGCGCCACGCCGAGCGCCTGCCGCACCGCGTTGAAATCCTCAACCGTAACGGACGTGCCGAAATCCTTGAGGTCGATGCCTTGGGCGACCGCCTGCTCTCGACAGGCTGCGTAGACCGCATGGCGTCAGGCCTGCGTTTCCGCTCCAGGTTCCATGGCGGCGGCGGCGGTGGCGTTGACGAAATCCTCTTTGAGGTCCGGGCAAAGGTGAGGCTCCGACCGGCCGGTGCCTCGTTGATCGACCAGGATGAGGTCTCGGCCCGGCGCGTAGGGATGTGCGGCCTGATCGCCGGCATAGACGGTCAGCGGCCCGCCGGGACCGCCGCTGATGTAAAGCAGCGGATCGGGCAGCGCCGGATGGACTGCGCTTTGGGCAACGACCACGGCCAGCGCGAACCGCCCGGCGCCCGGGTGGCTGTAATCGCGGGGAACGCTGACCGTCCCGCACCGCAGCCTCGGGAGGATGCCCGGCAACACGTTCGGCAGGTCGCAAGCTGTTTCGGTGAAGGCGGGCGCTTGGGACGGCTGGGCCGAGGCGGGACCGCACAGCGCGCATGTGGTGAGCAGCAGGACTCCGCAGGCCGCGAGCCTATGGAAACGCCTGGCGGCCACGGGCACAGCGTCGGGACGTTTCAACATGGGTCAACCTAGCGCCGCACGCCAGTAGCGCAAGCTGTCGCGGTTGACCGCGCCGCCCGCCGCCGTGACCCGCGCCATGATCCCGGCATGGAACGCGGCCGCATCGCCCGGGCCGAGCAGATCCCGGGCCGCGGCGATGATCCGGGTGATGCGCAGGTGATTGTGATCGTGGCCGGTCAGCCAGCCCTCCGTGCCGGCATAGAAGCGCGCCATGCGCTGGAGGCCGGCGCGCAGCCCGGCCTGGGCCTGCGGGTCGCCGCGGATCGCCGCCGCCTCCGCCTCGCCCAGCACCGGCGCGCCGGGGACGGCGCGGCTCCGCTCCGCCAAGGGGAACAGCCATTGGATGAAGTCGTGCACCGCCTCGATCCGCGCGTCGTCGAACGCGAGCACGTCGGCCAGGCGTCGCCCGCGCCCGTCGCGGCCGGTGCCGCGCAGAAAGGCGTAGATGGGACCGTGCGCGTCGGCCATGGCGGGCCGTCAGCGCCCCGGCGTTAGGCTGGACGGCAGTAGGCCATCCAGCAACGCCTTGTGGAACCGGTCGGGCGCCTGGATCTGCGGCGCATGGCCCAGGTCGGCGAATTCGACCAGACGGGCCTGCGGGATCGCCGCCGCGGCGGCCCGGCCGAGCTTGGGATAGTCGCCCAGCGTGGCCTGGACGGACGCCGGCGCCAGGTCCTTGCCGATGGCCGTCGTGTCCTTGTCGCCGATCATCAGCAGGACCGGCATCGAAAGCTGGCCCAATTCATAGATGACCGGCTGGGTGAAGATCATGTCGTAAAGCAGGGCCGAGTCCCAGGCGACCCGGTCGCGCCCGGCCCCGCGCGTCATCCCGGCCAGCATCTGCACCCACCGCTCATACTCCGGTTGCCACGTATCGGCGTAGTAGGTGGCGCGCTCGTAGCGGCGAGTCCGATCAGCCGTGGCATCCCGCTCGCGCCGGTACCAGTCATCCACGCCTTGCCAGGGCACGCCCTTGGCCTTCCAGTCCTCCAGCCCGATCGGGTCCACCAGCACGAGCTGCTCGACTTCGCCGGGGTACATCAGCGCATAGCGGATACCGAGCATGCCACCGGTGGAGTGGCCCAGCACCGTCACGCGGGACACGCCGAGGTCCGCCAGCAGGGCATGGGTATTCGCGGCAAGCTGCTGGAAGCTGAACTGGTACTGCTCCGGCTTGGTCGATTTGCAGAAGCCGACCTGGTCCGGCGCGATCACCCGGTAGCCGGCCTGACGCAACGCCGCGATAGTC
Organism: uncultured Acetobacteraceae bacterium; assembly: GCA_964236755.1. Classification (GTDB taxonomy): domain Bacteria; phylum Pseudomonadota; class Alphaproteobacteria; order Acetobacterales; family Acetobacteraceae; genus CAHJXG01. The sequence goes on along the minus strand of CAXSHI010000025.1, from coordinate 27,791 downwards.
TGCTCCCAGGTGGCGGCGCAAAAGTTCTTGCCGTGCAGCAGCACGACGGCGTGGCCATTGGGCTGGTCGGGCTGCACGTCCATGTAGGCCATCGCCAGCTGCTGGTTCTGCGAGGTGAATTGGCGATGCAGCACGGAGAACGGGTAGGCGAAGCCCTCCAGCTCGGCGCCATACGCCGGCTCCTCGGCGGCCGGCTCCGCACGGGACGGCGCGGCCAGCGCCAGGGCGGCCCCGAGCGCGAGGAGCGCCGGGCCGGCGCGGCCCCGGCCGTCAGGCATCCAGGATCGCGACGGCGCGGGTCCAGCCGGCGGAGCCGCGGTGCAGCTTGACCGGGAAGGCGGAGATGAGGAACCCGTCCGGCGGCAGCGCCTCCAGGTTGTGCATCTTCTCGATCTGGCAGTAGGCGCGGTCCCGCCCAACGCGGTGCCCTTCCCAGATCAGCCCGGCGTCGCCCGTTTCCTGCACCCGGCGCCGGGTGTGGCTGAACGGCGCGTCCCAGCTCCAGGCGTCGGTGCCGACCACGCGGACGTCGCGCTCGGTCAGCCAAAGCGTGGCCGCGCGCCCCATGCCGCAGCCGGTGTCCACGTAGTCCGCCTCGCCGTAGCGGGTACCTGCGCGGGTGTTGACGACCACGATCTCCATTGGCTGCAGCGCGTGGCCGATGCGGGCGAGTTCCGCCTCGATGTCCCCGGGCTGCACCACGTACCCGTCAGGGAGATGCCGGAAGTCCAGCTTGACGCCGGGTTGGTACAGCCAGTCGAGCGGGACCTCGTCGATGCGCATGGACGGCACGCCGCCGGGTGTGGTCGCCTCGTCCATGCGGGAAAAGTAGTGGTAGGGCGCGTCCACATGGGTACCGTTGTGGCTGCTGATGGCGCAACGCTCGATGGCGGCGTACTGCCCCTCGGGGAGCTGGTCCACGCGGACGCCGAAGTACTCGGCGATGCGGGGGGCAGACTGGTGGTGGTCGATGTACTCGATCTTCGGCAGCATGTCCGGCGGGTCGCTGGCGATGTCGGCGCGCAGCGGGACGGACAGGTCGATGAGACGGTGGGCCATGGTGCCTCGCATCATTGCAGCAGGCGCGGACAGCCGCCGGCGGCGACCGGGCGGAATGCCTCGGCGCCGGGAATCGTGTCCAGCAGCGCGTAGAGATCCCAAGCGTCGTGCGACTGCTCGGGCTGTTTCACGTGAAATACGTAGAAGTCGTGCACCATGCGGCCGTCGGGGCGCAACTCCGCATGGCGCACGACCTCGTCGGAGATCGGCAGCTCGTGCATCCGGCGGATCACGGTGCGGGCATCGGTGCTGCGGGACGCCGCGACGGCTTTCAGGTAGTGGCGTACGGCGGAGTAAAGCCCGGCCTGGATCTGCGACGGCATGGCGCCCTGCCGGGCCCGGAAGCGCCGGGAAAAGGCGCGCGTGCCGTCGTCGATGTCCCAGTAGAACCCCTCGGTCAGCACGGTGCCGGCCGCAGCAGGAAGGCCCAGCCCCTTCACGTCCAGCACCGACAGGTAGAACGCCACCAGTTGCTGCGCCCCAGTGCCCACGTTGGTGCCCACGCCGAACTCGTGCGCCTGCTTGATCGCGTTCACCGTGTCGGCCCCGGCATTGGCCAGCGCCACGATGTCCGCGCCGGACGCCTGCGCCTGCAGGATGAACGACGAGAGATCGCTGCTGGGGAACGGGTGGCGGGCCGAGCCGAGCACGCGGCCGCCCGCGGCGCCGACGATGGTCTTGGCGTCGGCCTCGAACTGGGTGCCGAACGCATAATCCGCCGTCACCAGGAACCACGTCGTCCCCGGGCGGGTCAGGCGGCGCGCGACGCCGCCGACCTGCGCGTAGGTGTCCCACATCCATTGCACGATGTGCTCCGGCTGGCAGGCGTCGCCGGACAATCGGGCGGTCCCGCCGGCAAACAGCGCGACCCGGTCCTTCTGCGCCACGAACGGCGCGATGGCGAGCTGGATCGCCGCGTTCGACATATCGACCAGCGCGTCCACGTGCCCGGTATCCACCCATTCCCGCGCGATGGCGAGCGCCACGTCCGGCTTGTTCTGGTGGTCCGCGGCGATGACCTCGATGGGCATGCCCCGGCACTCGGCAGCCAAGCAGTCCTCAGCCGCCATGCGCGTCGCCACGACCGATCCGGCGCCCGTCGCGTCCGAATAAACGCCTGACAGGTCGGTTAGCACGCCCAGCTTCAACGGGACTTCGGCCCAGGCCGTCGCGCTGCCGATCATCATAAGAAACGCAAGCGCCCATCTTCGCCAACCCACGCCAAACCTCCTCGTCCTGCGCCGGGATGCTCGCCCAGGGCGCGGCCGGCGGCAAGCGCCGCCTACTACCGGCCCGGCGCCGCGCCCGGCAGGCTCAGCAGCGGCACCGTCCCGCCGCCCAGCATCGTCGCTGGCAGCTTGCCGTCCCAGCGCCGGGTGGTCTCGTAATCGACGACGCGCGGGTTGGCCGCCACCGCCGCGCCCACCTGCTGCACGGCCGAGGCCTGCGCCTGGCCCAGCAAGGCGGTCGCCTGCGCCTCCCCTTCGGCGCGCAGCACCGCCGCCTCCTTCTCGGCGCGGGCGCGCACCACCGCGGCGCGCGCCTCGCCTTCGGAGCGCGTGGTGACCGCGACGGCCTGCGCCTCCGCCTGCACCTTGGCCTGCTCGCCCTCGTAGCGAATCTTGGCGACGGTGTTCTCGGCTTGCAGGGCGTCGTTCTTGGCGCGCACCGCGGCCTCGACCGATTGGGTGAAGGCGGCGCTGTACTCGATCCGACTCAGCTGCAGATCCACCACCTCGATGCCGAAGCTTTGCTCCATGGCCTCCTGGACCGACCGCCGGATCTCGTTGGCGATGCTTTCGCGCTCGGCCGAGATGCTGACCGTGTTGCGCCGGGCAAACACGCGGAGCGCGCGGTCGGCGACGATGGGGCGGAGATTGCCGTCGATATCGACGTTGCCCGACCGCCCAACGCTGTAGAGCAGCCGGAACACCGCGGACGAGGGCACGCGGTAGCTGATGCCGATGCCGATCCGCACCGACTGGTTGTCAATGGTATAGACGCCGAGATCCGGGGCCTGGAACGTCGTCAGGCTCACCTGTAGGGTATCGACCGTTTCCACGAACGGCGTCTTGGAGTGCAGGCCCGGCCCGACGGGCGCCGTGCTCGTCACCACGCCGAACCGCCGCACCCCGGCCATCTCCGTCGGCTGCACGACGAAGAAGCTGCCGTTCACCGCGGCGAGCGCCACGATCCCGATGATCCCCAGCAGCACCCAGCGGCCCGCGCGGCGGGGAGCAGCTAGGCGTGGGGCCGCTATCAATCGCCTCAGATCGCTCATGCTTGCACCTCAGATTCCCCGTGGGATCGGTTCAGGGCAGGGAGGAGCGTCGCTGTTTAGTCCGCGCCGGCCGGCGTCGTCAAAGCCGTCGCGCGCAGAGCCACATTGGCGACCGCGGCCACCAGGACGTTCGCCAGCACCGCCAGCAGCCCGACATAGACGGTGTAGCTCGCGCCCCCGATTATGACGGTATGCAGCGGCTTCAGCCCGTCCATGTAGGCGATGGCGCTGCCGCCGAAGAAGCCCACGGCCCAGCCGAGCAGCAGCGCCGGGGCGCGGAACCAGTTGAAGAACAGCCCGAACACGACGGCCGGGAAGGTCTGCAGGATCCACAAGCCCCCGAGCAGCTGCAGGTCGAGCGCGTACTGCACCGGCGCGAACAGGATGAACAGCAGAGCGCCGCCCTTGACCGCCAGGCTGGTGATCTTGGCCACCTGCGCTTCTCCGGCATGGGTGACGGCCGGGTTGACGTAGGCCTTCCACACGTTACGGGTGAACAGGTTGGCGGCGCCGATCGACATGACAGCCGCCGGCACCAGCGCGCCGATGGCGATGGCGGCAAAGGCGAAGCCTGCGAACCAGCCGGGGAACAGGGCGTGGAACAGCGTCGGCACCGTGTCGTTCGGCGTCGCGGGCTTGATCCCCGCCGCATGCGCCATGTAGCCCAGTAGCGCGATCAGCCCGAGCAGCAGGGTGTAGGCCGGCAGCAGGATCGCGTTCTTGCGTATGGTGTTGGCCGACCGCGAGGCGAAGATGCCGGTCAGCGTGTGCGGATACATGAACGCCGCCAGCGCCGAGCCGAGCGCCAGGGTCGCATACGGCCAGTACTGCGACGCCCGCAGCACCAGCCCCGACGCCGGCCCCCCCGCCGGCTTGGCCGCGAACGCCTGCGCCGCCGACTCGAACACCGCGCCGTAGCCGCCGAGCTTGTAGGGGATGAACGCCACCGCCACGAGCACGACGATGTAGATCATGATGTCCTTGACGAACGCGATCAGCGCCGGGGCGCGTAGCCCGGCCGAATAGGTGTAAAGCGCCAGGATCGCGAACGCGGCGATCAGCGGCAACTCGCCGGTGAGGCCCAGCGCCTTGATCACCACCTCCATGCCCACGAGCTGCAGCGCGATGTACGGCATGGTCGCCAGCAGCCCGGTCGCGGCCACCGCAAGCTCCAGCCCGCGGGAGCCGTAGCGGCCATAGACCACGTCGGCGGCGGTGACGTGGCCGTGCGCCTGCGCAAAGGTCCAGAGCCGCGGCATGATGGCGAACACGATGGGATAGACGACGATGGTGTAGGGCAGGGCGAAGAACCCCTGGGCGCCGATGGCGAACACCTGGGCCGGCACCGCGATCACGGTGTAGGCCGTGTAGAAATCCCCGCCGACCAGGAACCAGGTGATCCAGGTGCCGAAGTTGCGCCCGCCCAGTCCCCACTCGTCGAGATGGGCGTGGTCGGCCGTGCCCTTCTGCCAGCGCGAGGCGGCGAACCCCATGACGGTGACAAGGGCGAAGAAGAAGACGCAGACGGACAGCGCCGTCCAGTCGAGGTCGGCGGCGACGCTCATGGCTCATCCCCATGGCCGGCGCTGCGATAAACGATCCAGGTCAGGACCGCGGTCACGGGCACCCAGGCGAGCTGATACCAGTAGAAGAAGGGGAACCCGAACAGCGCGGGCGATGCGGCGTTGTAGAACGGCACCCACAGCAACCCGATGAAGGGAAGCAACAGCAAGACCCACATCTCAACGTTCCCTTTCACGGAATGGCAGGCGCTGCCTGGGCCCTGTCCCGTTGGGCTTCCTTATGTCGGGGCGGGGGGGCCGTTGCAAGCCGGCGCGGCGCCGGACAGGCCGGGGCCGTTCCCCTCGGACTTATGCGCCGGAAAGCCGTCCGTGCGCGGCGAGCAGGGCGGCGGCCACGGCCTGCAGCGCCGCAAGCTGCCGCCGGGCCAGCGTCAGCGCCTCCCTGTCCGGCCCGGCGGCGTCGCCGATCTGTTCCTGCAGCTCCGCCGCGTCCCGGGTGAAGCCGTCCCACAGGCATTCGATCCGGGCCTGCGCCGTGCTGCCGGCCATGTCCGGCTCGGACGCCCACCCGGCGACGATGGCGCCGACCTCCTCCGCGATGCGGGCCGGCGGCGCCCCGGCGGCGGCCAGCCGGCTCAGGGACGCTTGGGCGTCGTTCAACGGTGCGACGTCGTCCTCGGCCATGCTTGCGCCTCCTCCATGCTGTGGCCGGTGCCGGCTCACGGAGAACGGTAGGTTTCCTGCTCCGGGTCCAGGCCGGTCGGCGCACCCTCTGCGCGGGGGGCACCCATGATCCTGGCGCGGTTTTGCTCGATCATGCGGTAGCAGGTGCACGCCTTCTTCTGCAAACCGGCACGGTCCAGGATGGTGATGCGTCCGCGCGACTGGCGGATCAAGCCTTGCGACTGCAGCGAGTTCGCCACCACGGAGATGCCGGCCCGGCGGACCCCCAGCATGAAGGAGAGGAACTCCTGCGTCATTGGCAGGTCGTCGCCGTCGATGCGGTCCCGGCTCATCAGCAGCCAGCGCGCCAGCCGGCCCGGCAGCTCGTGCCGGGCGTTGCACGCGGCAATCTGCGAGTTCTGCATCAGCATGACCTGCACATAGCGCAGGCAGCGGTCGCGCAGCGTCGGCAGCGCCTCCGCCATCTCGCGGAACGCCGTGGCGCGGAGGCGATGGGCGCGGCCGGGGATTTGGACAAAGGCACGATGCACGCTGATCGGCTCGGGGCTGAGCAGCACGGGCAGGCCGACGAAGCCGTCGCGTCCCGTCGTGCCGACCTCGACCAGGCCATGATCCTTGGTATCCGCCGTCAGGAACGCCAGGCCGGATTCAAGAAAGAACATCTCGTCGATCGGAGCCTCGGCCTCGTGAAGGATCTGCGACGTGACGAGGGTGACGGGCATCAGATGCGGACGCAGCCGCTGGATCTCGTCGAGCGGCAAGGCGCGCAGCAGTTCATTGCGGAAGCTGATGTTTCCGGCCGCGGGCACGACGGACATTGCTGGTTCCACGTAAAACGGTTGAAGAGAAGCTCAAGCAGAACTACTGCTAGGCATCATCCAACGGCATTACGCAACGTCTACCGGCGCCTGATTTGTCCGAAATCGTACCTTAGAATAAATTATGCGACTGGAACGCCCAATGTCTCAACAAAACGACACAGGTGGGCGTAGCAGGCGCAGGCCGCCGTTTCCAAACCCGGCCGGTCGCGGATCACGATCCGTCCACGGCTGTGCCGCAGCAGGCCAGCCGCTTGCAGCGTGCTGACGGCAATGGTGACGCCGGGCCGGCGAACCGCCAGCATGACCGCCAGCAGATCCTGCGTCAGCGGCAGCTCATCGCCGTCCACGCGGTCATGCGCCATCAGCAGCCAGCGCGCCAAACGCTCCGGCAGCGCATGGCGGCTGTTGCAGGCCGCAATCTGCGCAAGTTGCGCGACCAGGGTTTCCAAAGCCTGCCGCATCGCCCGGCGGAGCGCTGGCGCGTGCTCCAGGCTGGCGTTCAGGATGTCGGCCCGGATGCAGTAGGCCGTCCCGGGCACCTGCACCACGGCCTGGAGGGATGAGGCTGGATCACCCGCGAGCAGCACCGGTGACCCGACCACGCCTTCCCAGCCGACGAGGCCCACCTCAACCCGGCCGGCGCGTCCAGCCTCCGCCATCAGCGAGACGTAGCCCTGCTCGACGAAATACACCTGCTCGACCCGACCGTCGGCCCGATGCAGGACGTCGCCGTTGACCAGCCGGACACGGGCCAGATACGGCCGGAGCCGCCGAAGCTCCGCAGCGGGCAGCACCTGCAGGAGCCGGTTGCGGAACATCGGCCGGGTCGGTGAGACGAACGTGTCCAAGGCGCCCCCCGATTTGGATGCGCACATCTGCCGTCCTCCACCCACGTTCCAGGGATAGCCGGGCGGTTCCCATGTGCCAGGCCAACGGCGCTTCGCTTTGGCCCCTCTGCCATCCTGCGCCATCCCGCGATGACGGGACGATCATGCACGCGACCCCTGGCATCAGACGTCGCTTGGTGGTCAGCGGCGCCCTCGCCGCCTCGGCAATGTTACAGTGAACAAACATTGCAGGCAATGTCTCATTTCAAAATCGGACATCACTCCTTCGGGCAAGTACTTTTGACCGTTTCAATCGACGTTTCTTGAAGGGTCCGGCGCTCCTTGCTGGACGTAGGCGCGCCAGAAGGATTGAGACGTGAGGCGCGGTGAAGCCGCATGCCAAGCGCGCCGCAGGTCCGGCGCGGCGCGGCGCAGCATCCAGATCGCGCGCAGCCCCGTGGCGAGCAGGTGGCGGAAACTCGCCCGGCTGCGCCGGAACGTCGGAAGGTCGCGGTCCCAATGCGTGTCCACGGCCAGGCAATCCGACCGCATGACCCGAAACCAGACGAGGTCGTCCACCCGCAGCGCCCGCGGCGGCGCATCGGCCGGGACTGCCCCGAACCAGTTCACCAGCAGCGCCCGCCCCATCGCGATGACGAAGCCGGGCCAGATCTGCGGGGATGCGCCGACCGGCGCCGCAGGCAGCACACGCTCCCGCCGGGTCCATGCGTCGGGATAACGCTGGCGAAGCTCGGCGAGGCCGGCGTGCAACGGCCGGGGGTCTCCATCCAGGAGGGCGGGGCCGCGCAGGCCGTCCTGCACCGCCCGCACGATCAGCGCGGCGCTGTAATGCCGGTAAGTCAGAAGCTGGGTCAGCAGCCGCTTCAGCAGCAGGGTCGCCACCCGGTTGGGCGTGAAGTCCCCGTGCAAGGCCGCGCAGGCCAGGGCGTTGCGCGTCTCGTAGTACAGCTGCCAGCCGCCGAGCTTGAGGTAGAACGGCTCATGCCAGGTTGCGACGCCCGGCAGCGGCACGGTGGGCAGGCCGGCCTCATGCAGGCGCATGCCGAACTCGATGTCGTCGCCGCGGATGAAGCAGGGCAGCGGCATGCCGACCCGCTCGATCCACCGCTTCGGGAAGCCGAACATCCACCAGCCGTTGAAGTGCATGGCGTCCGGGTCCAGCAGCCTGTCCAAGGCCCACGGCTCGCAAAGGTCGAGCCCGTGGTGCAGCGGCTTCGGCGTCCAGTTCGGCAGCACGACGGCACCGGCCTCGTAGAGGCTGGTCGGGCGCACGCTGTCCAGCATGTGGCCGCCCAGCGCCAGGCCGTCCTGCGCCAAGGTGAAGAACGCGGCCATGCGGCGCAGGCTCTCGGGTTCCACCCGCACGTCATCGTCGAGCAGGCAGGCATGGGTGACGGCCGGGTCGTCGAGCGCCTCCAGCAGGCCGCGGCCGAACCCGCCGGCGCCGCCGAGGTTGGCCTGCTCCACGATCCGCAGCCGTGGGCCGAGCCGGGCGGCGGCGGCGCGGATGCCGGGCTGCGCAGCCAGCCCCGGGCGCCCCTGGTTCACGACGATGACCCGGGCGACCGCGGTCCCGAGATCCGCGCCGCCGGCGATGGCCGCGAGCACCGCGGCCAGTTCAGGCTCCCGGTTGAAGGTGCAGATCACCACCCCGAGCCGGGCCGGCGGCTGCCCAATGTCCGGGGTGGACCAGCTTGCGCTTCGCAGCGCCGCCGGCCCGCCGAGCGCCGTCAGGCCGAACCACAACAGCCCGGCTTGCCGGTAATGCGGCGCGTCCATCGGCAGGGCGATGCGGGCCGGCCCGGCAACCTCCTGCTCGTGCACAAGCGTGCGGCCCGTGTCAGGGATGCGGCGCCAAATCCTGAGGAGGGCACGGCCTTCGACCTGCACCGACAGCGTGAGGGAGCCGGCACGGGTATAGAGGCGCCAGTGCCGTTCAAACAGCGCGTTGAAGTAGGTGTCGAACGACACGGTGGCGCCTTGCGCAATACACAACGCTCCGCCGTCGGCGGCCTGCACCGCGCCAACCACCGCCTTGTCTGCATCGTCAATGCGCCAGTAAAGCGGCTGCAAAGCTGTTGGACGATCCAATAGAACATTCATCAGAACTGTACCAGCAACAAGCTCGCTCGTGCCGGCTGCTTCGTCCATATGATCCAGGGTGGATATATCGGATCGTAATATGACATCACCTTTGCGTTTGACAGCGGTTCAACCTAATCAACGCAACGTAGATCATGGGCCATGGTTCGGCAGCATGAGAACCAGAAGACGCGGGTGCCCGGAATTGCTGCAGCTTCGCCCAACGAGCCATATGCCCCTGCTCCGCACCGCCCCGGCGTGCGAGCCGCGCGTGGTCGCCGTCATCGTCACCCGGGACCGGCCCGCGCTGCTTCGGCAATGCCTTGACGCCGTGCTGGACCAGGCGCGCCGGCCGGACGCGGTGGTCGTCGTGGACAACGCGAGCCAGCACGCGACGCGCGCGCTGCTGGACGAGTACCCGGGCGTCCGGTGCATCCGGCTGCCGCGCAACCTCGGCGGCGCCGGCGGGTTCCGCGCGGGCATACAGGGCGCCCTGGACGACGGCGCCGATTGGCTCTGGCTGATGGACGACGACGGCCGGCCCCGCGGACCCGGCTGCCTCGCCGGCCTGCTCGCGACCGCCGGCGCGCGCCGTGCCGAGCTGGTCGGCCCGCTCGTCATCGACGCCGACGAGCCGCGCCGCCTGTCCTTTCCCGTGCGCATCGCCGGACGCACGCTGTTCGACGTGGACAGCGTGGTGCGGCACGGCCCGGTGCCCGGCTTCGCCCATCTGTTCAACGGCGCGCTGATCGGCGCCGGGCTGTTCCGGCGGATCGGCCTGCCGGACCCGCGCTTCTTCATCCGCGGCGACGAGGTGGAGTTCCTGTTCCGCGCCCGGCGCGCCGGCGCCCGCATCGTGCTCGACACCGCCGCCCACTTCCTGCATCCGGGATCGCAGGCGGAGATCCATCCAATCCTGCTCGGGCGCTTCTACGCGGTGGTGCCGCGGGAGACGGGCAAGCAGTTCTACCAGTTCCGCAACCGCGGCTACATCTTCAGCCGATACGGTATGTGGGCATGGCTTGCGGCCGACCTGGTCCGCTACGGCTGCTACTTCATGATCACCCGCCGGGCCGACGTGGCCGGGCTGGCCCGGTGGGCCGCCGCGACCACGTGCGGCGTCCGCGGCCGCTTCATGCGGGACTGAGCATCATTCTGCGGAGCGTGTCTCCGGAGAAAGCGGAGCTTTGCTCCACGCGCAGCAGGCAAGATGCGTCGTCAACGATTCCTAAGCAGGCATTCGTGGCGCAAGCTACAAATGCCTGCTTAGGCGGCCTCACGGCTTCAGCGCGCCCACCGCATCGACATAGACGGCATAGACCGAGGTGCTGGCCGCCATGAACAGCCGGTTCTTCTTGCGGCCGCCGAAGCACAGGTTGGCGCAGGTCTCAGGCAGGTGGACCTTGCCGATCAGCTCGCCGGTGGGCGCATAGCAGCGCACCCCGTCCTCCTTCGAGTCGGCCCAGCCCATGCTGCACCAGATGTTGCCCTCGGCGTCGGCGCGCATGCCATCGGTGAAGCCCGGCGCGAAGTTCTCGGCGAACACCTTGGCCCCGGACAGCTTGTCGCCGCTCACGGCAAAGGACCGGATGTTCGCCGGGCCGCCATGGGTGATTCCGCTGTCGATGACATAAAGCGTCCTCTCGTCCGGCGAGAAGCAGATGCCGTTCGGGCGGGTGAAGTCATCCGCGACCACGCTGGCGGCACCGGATTGCGGGTCGAGGCGGTACACGTTCCGGGGCAGCTCGGCCGTGTCCTTGTGGCCCTCGTAGGGGCCGTCGATGCCGTAGCCCGGGTCAGTGAACCAGATCGCGCCGTCCGACGCTACCACGATGTCGTTCGGCGCGTTCAGCGGCTTGCCCTGGTATTTGTCCATCAGCACGGTGATCGTGCCGTCGTGCTCCGTCCGGGTGACCCGGCGCGCGTCATGCTCGCAGGTCAGCAGCCGGCCTTCCCGGTCGATCGTGTTGCCGTTGGAGTAGTTGGACGGGTTGCGGAACACGCTGACGTGCCCGTCCGCCTCCGACCACTGCATCATGCGGTTGTTGGGGATGTCGCTCCAGACCAGCCGTCCGCTTGCGGGGAAGAACACCGGCCCCTCCGCCCAGCGGAACCCCGTGGCGATCCGCTCGATGGCGGCGTTGCCGACCTTGCCGTGGAACCGCTTGTCGAGGACCTCGACCCGCGGGTCCGGGTAGCGCGTGCCCGGCAGATCGCCGAGCTGCAGGCGGTCGGCATGGGCCGCCCGGGTGGCGGCGAGGGCCGCAGCCGCGGTCGCGGCGGCGAGGACTTGACGTCTCTGCATGGTGTTCTCCCCTTCCTGCCCCGTCTTGTCGCGGCGCCAGGCCGGTTCAGGTTAACCAGCCTCCGCTCCCAGGTCCACGCATTCCGCCTTGATCCGGGGACGGGCATGACGCACAAGCATATCGATAGCAGCATGACTTGCCGGGCGCCGCGCCGCGCCGCATCTTCGCCGCCCCGGCAGGGTGGCGTGAGGAGGGTTCCGATTTGAGCAACGACACTGCCGGCGATCCCGCTCCGAAACCGCGGTCATTCGCCGACGCTGCCGCGCTGCTGCCGTCCGTGGTGCCCTCTCCCTGGGTCAAGCCGGCGGAAGCGCCGTTGCGGGAACCGCCTGCCGCGCCGCAGCCAGCCGCGGCCGGCCCGGCCCCGCCGCCCGCGCCATGGGTCGCGACGGCCCGGGCGCGCATCCTTGCCGCGGCGTCTCCGCTCGGTGCGAAGCTGTCGTCCGTACTCAGGCCGGACAGGCGCGCCGGATTGGCAGACCTTGCTCGCCGGAGAGCCTGGGTCCTGGCATTGCCCCTGGCGGCGGCGGGCGGGTTCGCGGCGTGGCACGGCATCGGAGGCGCGACCCGGCCGTCCGGCGAAGCCCCGTCCGCAACCCAGGCGTCCGCGCAAGCCGCCGACCCGTCCGCAGCCGCGCCGCAGACGCCGGAAGCCGGCGTCGGCAATCCGCAGCCCGGACCCTCCATCCCGTCACCTGTCGCGGCGGCGGGACGGACGGCCGCAGACAGCTCCGCTCCGCCCCCGGCCGTGCCGGCCGGCAAGACGGCTGTGGGGTCGTTTCCGCCCGATGCCGCCCCGGTGCCCTACAGCCTGATCGTGCTGCATCCCCGGCCGGCGTCGGCGACGGCCAATGCGGCCAACGACCGGGTCGCCGCGCTGCTGCAGCCGCTCACCGCGCGTCTCGAAATGCAGAAGAGAGCCGGAACCAAGGGCCGGCTGACGGTGCACTACTTCCACGACGAGGACGCAGGGGCGGCCAGGGCGCTGGCCGACGCGGTCCGCACGCCGGGCAGCCCTGTGCAGGTGCGGGGGCCGGTCCACACCCGCGCGCCCTGGCCGCGCAACGCCTTCGAGGTCTGGCTGCGGGGGCCGTAGGCAGCCGCGGCACCGGCCGGCATGCGCGCGGGGTCGGCAAGACGACCGCAGGCCTGGAACGGTCCTGATCCTGGCCCTTGCAAGCGCGTCAGGCGCCAGGCGGCCCGGGCCGGTGCGGCAGGTCTTTGAACCGCGCCATGAAACGCCGGTCGATCCAGTCCTTCAGCCGCCACGCCCAGCCGCCCTCCAGCGTGACGCCGTTGCGGGTCAGGACGGCGTGCTGCCCGCCGGTCGAGACGATGGCCAGCGCACGGGCCTGCGGCCGGTACGGGCGCAGCTGGCCGCCGGTGAGCGCGGCGCGGATGTTGCCCGCCAGAACCGGCCCGGCGCGCACCGCATAGACGCCCGAGCGCGGGATGGCGCCAGGGCGGAAGGCGATCATGTCCCCAGCCGCGAACACGCCGTCAGCCGCGCGCAATGTCTCGTCCACGCTGAGGAAGCCCCGGCCGTCCAGTGGCAGCCCGGTCCCGGCGAGCCAGGACGCGGGCGCGGCCTCGGTGGTCCAAAGGATCTCATCCGCCGCAATCGGGGAGCCATCAGCCAGGACGACGTGCCCAGGCTCGACGGCGGCGACCCGGGCGCCGGTCCGGACCGCGACGCCGTGCCGTGCCAGGGCCGCGCGGAGGCGGGCACGGAAGCCGGGCGGGAAGCCGGGCAGGATGTCGTCGGACCCGGCGAGCAGGGTGAAGCCTAGATCCGCCCCAGGCTCCGCCTCCCGGCGCAGCCGATGCGCGACCGCCAGCATCAGCTCCACCCCGCCGGCGCCGCCGCCGACCAGCAGGATGCGGCGCGACCGCCCCGCCTGCACCCGCGCCTGCACGCCGGCGAACCGCGCGAGGAAGCCGTCGATCGGCTTCACCGGGATGGCGTGCGCCGCGGCGCCCGGCACGTCGCCGGTGTTCGGGCGGGAGCCGATGTCGAGCGACAGCAGGTCGAACGGCACCGCCGGCCGGTCGCGGCACAGCACGCGGCGGGCCGCGAGGTCGATGCCGGACGCCTCCCCCACATGCAGCCGGGCGCCTGCGAACCGGGCAAGCCGCCTGGCGTCGATATGCGCGTCGTCGAAGCCGTAATGCCCGGCCACGACGCCGGGCAGCATGCCGGAATAGGGGATGTCCACCTCCCGGGTCAGCAGCACCAGCCGCACGCCGGGCAGCGGGCGCAGGCCGAAGCGGCGCAGCACCGCCACATGGGCGTGCCCGGTGCCCACCAGCAGCACGGTCCTCACTGGGCCGCCTTCACTGGGCCGCCAGGTGTTGATCGGCGGGCCGGCTTGGCTTAGGCGTTGTGTTCGTGCCCCGCACCTGGCCCGCTCCCTTTGAACCCACTTCGCCTGGAGAACCTCATGGAGTCCGTCGCCACCGCACAATGGGACCTGTCCGGCCCGCCCCCGGACGCCTTGCCCGGCGCCGGCGCCACCATGCGGCAGGTGCACATCAAGGCCGGGCACATCTCCGCCCGGCACAGCCACCCGCACGAGCAGTTCCTGCTGGTTATGAGCGGCGCCGGCCGGCTGCAATGCGAGGCCGGCAGCGTGCCGCTCCACCCCGGCACCGCCATCCGCTTCGCGCCGGGCGCCTGGCACAGCGCGGAGTTCACCGCCGACACGGTGCTGACCGAGTTCAACCTGGCGGAGGCGGCTGGCTAAGCATCATTCTGCGGAGCGTGTCCACGCGCAGCAGGAAAGATGATGCGTCTTCAACAACTCCCAAGCAGGCATTCGTAGCTCAAGCTACGAATGCCTGCTTGGGGCCTGCCCGGTCCCGGCCGCGCCGCTACCTTGCCCCGGCGCGGCTTTCCAGATGCGCCTCGATCTGCTTCCAGATCACCACCTCGTCCGTCACCATCCATTCCTGCTGGATGCGCCCGCCCACGACCAGCGCGTGGCTGAGGCCCATGACATAGACCGGGGCGCCCGTCGGCGCGCCGAAATGGCCGAAACCCGAATGGGTGCCGCGCAGCGACCAGCGGAGGGCGACGCGCGGCGCCTGGCCGGCATCGTGGTTGGCCGTGGCGCTCTCAACCGTCAGCACCGCGTCGGGGAAGCTGGCGAGGTAGCCGAGGTAGAAGTGGTCGATGTCGTCGTGGCCGTGGAAGGTCTCGCCGCCGGGGGCTGCAAGGCTCGCGCCGTGAAAATACAGGTCGCGGATCGCCGAGGTGTCCTTCTGGCCCCAGATGCGCCGGTAGCCGTCGCAGCACAGCGCGATCTCCGCCCCCTCCTGCACCACGGGGCGGTAGCGGCCCGGCAGGTCGTGCTCCGGCAGGAAAAAGCCGACCTCGCCCGACATGCGCAGATCGTGCGCCACCATCCGCTGCGCCAGCTCCCGCGGGTCGAGGCCCAGGCAGCGGGCGAAGCTCGCCTGGTCGCGGACCAGCCATTCCTCCGTCACCTGCCCGTTCGTGACCCAGCAGTCGGCGATGATGCGGGATTTCACCAGCCGCCCGGAGGCGACGCCGTAGCTGCCGTCTCCCTGATGGCGCATGACGGAGACCAGGCGGTGCGACGACAGGAAGGAACCGTCGCCGTACTCGGTCCAGATCACCTCCTCACCCACCAGTTGCCGGTCGGGGAACTGGTGCAGGGTCTGCAGGGTCTGCGCGGTGACGCCGCCGTTGTCCGACGTGAGGCCGGTCGCGGCGCGCACCAGGCAGTCGGCGGCGTAGTACGTCTCCAGCTTGCCGCCGATGCCGCGGTCCTCCCAGATCTCGCGGGTGATGCCGTAGATGAAGGCGGGCACGTCGGGGTAGTCGCCGATCTGCGGACCCATTCTGAACGCTCCGAAGGATGATCCAAGGCCCAGCCAGGCCCTCGCCGCCCTCCGATACAGGCGGACGGCGCAGGCGGCAAGAAAGGGCGGGGGCGGGCCTGGCGTTGGCGAGGCCTCCCCGGGGTCAGCTCAGGATGACGCCGAGCGCCGCGGCGCCGAACGCGATGCAATAGATGCCGAACGGGTTCAGCCCCGTGCGCTCGTGCTGGCGGAAGTAGCGCATCAGGAACGCGGTGCTGAGCCAGGCGACGACGCCCGCGACCACGGCGGCCAGTGCTGCGGTCTGGAACACGCCGGGGGACACGGACTCACGCAGCAGATGTGGCACCTCCAGCACGGTGGCGCCCAGGATGATCGGCGTCGCGATCAGGAACGAGAAATGCGCGGACCCGGCGTGGTCCACGCCCCGCAGCAGCCCGCCAACGATCGTCGCTCCCGAGCGCGAGATGCCCGGGATCAGCGCGAGGCACTGCCAGAACCCGATCACCACAGCATCGACGACGCCGAGTGTCGCCATCGGCCGGGCGTCGGCCGCCCGGGTCCGCAGCCGCTCGGTGGCCAGGAGCATGACGCCGTTCACGATCAGGAAGCTCGCGGCCACCACCGGCGAGCCGAACAGGCCGCGCACGAACTTCTCCAAGGCGAAGCCGATCACGACGGCCGGGATGGTCGCGATGACGATCAGCATGAACACGCGCCGGCTTTCCCGCGTGCGCTCCGGCCCCGACAGGCCGAGCACGCCCAAGGCCAGCGCCAGCCAGTCCCGCCAGAAATAGGCCAGCAGGGCCACCGCGGTGCCGAGGTGCAGCATGACGAGGAACGGCAGGAACTCCGGCGACCGCTGGTCGATCGCCCAGTTGACGAGCGACGGCAGAACAACCGCGTGGCCCAGGCTGCTGACAGGGAACAGCTCCGTCGCCCCCTGGAGGATGGCGATCAGCATGGCATGCACAGCGTTCATGGATGTCTCCAGTTGCGGCGGGGATAAGGTGCCCGGCCACGGGGGTCAAGGCGGGGGAAGATTACGGCGGGGGGCCGCATGGCCCGGGCCGCCGGGACGGGCGCCGCGCCGTTGCCAAGCGCCGGGATCGACACCATCTAAAATAATGCAACGCACCGGACGCGTTTTCGTTACGCCTGGCATCAGCAGGAGGCTTTCCCATGACTATCCACCCTCGCGTGCGGCGCCGCTTGGTCCGGGCGCTGGCGGCGCTCGGCATCGCGGCGACGCTCGGCGGCTGCATTTTCGTCCCGGTCGGCGAGCCCGGCTACTACCACCGGCCGCATTACTATCGCTACTATTGACCGGCCCCGCAGCGGCGGCCGTCCGACCGCCGCCGCATCGGCCGAGCTGGCTGCGCGCGTCCTCGACGCCGCCGCCGGGCTGTTCCTGCGGGACGGCTTCGCCGCGACCAGCATCGAGTCGATCTCGGCCAAGGCCGGCGTGTCCAAGCGGACGCTGTATGCCCGCTTCGCCGACAAGGAAGCGGTGTTCCTCGCCGTGGCGCAGCGCCTGATCGGCGCCTGGCTGACCGGGTTCGACGCGGCGGTGGAGGCTGCGCCCTCGCTTGATGCCGCGCTGCTGGCGGCGGGGCGGCGCATGTTGGCCGTGGCCCTCACGCCGTCCGCGCTGGCGCTGCGCCGCCTGATGGTGGCGGAGGCCGGGCGGTTCCCGGAACTCGCCGAGGCGCTTCGCGACGCCGGCGCCCGCGCCGGCATCGAGGGGGTCGGCCGCGTGCTGTGCGTGCATCGCCCGGATGACGACCCGGCGCGCCTCGCCTTCTTGGCCGAGCAGTTCCAGCACCTCGTCCTGGCCGGTCCGCAAGCGCGGGCCATCGGGCTTGGCGAAAGCCTGGATGCCCGGGCGCTCGACGCCTGGTGCCGGGACAGCGTCGCCCTGTTCCTGCGTGGGCTGCCTGCACGCACGTAGGCGCTACTTCGCATCGGCCGGCTCCAGGCAGGCGAGCCGCGGTCCCAGCCCCTCCGCCCGGCGCAGGATGGTGGCCGCCCGCTCCGCAAGGTAGGGGCTGGGGTTCGCTGCGGACCAATGCAGCGGGTTGGGCAGCACGACGGCGAGCCGGGCCGCTTGCAGGGGCGTGAGCCGGGAGGCGGGCCGGTGGAAGAAGCGTTGCGACGCCGCCTCCGCCCCATAGACGCCGGGTCCGAACTCGACGCTGTTGAGGTAAACCTCCATCACCCGCTGCTTCGGCCAGGCCAGCGCGATCTGCGGCGTCAGCACCGCCTCGGCCAGCTTGCGCACGATGTCGCGCCCCGGCCACAGGAACACGTTCTTCGCCACCTGCATGGTGATGGTGCTGGCGCCCCGCGGGCGGGCGCCGCGCCACCAGGCGGCGACCTGGCCGAGCAGCGCCGCCTCGTCGAAGCCCAGGCGCTCGCCGCAGAACAGGTTGTCCTCCGACGCGACCACCGCCCGCGCCAGGACGGGGGACACCTGGCGCAGGGGGACCCACTCGTGCTGCAGCCCGTAGCCCTGCGCCGCGCGGAGAGCCATCAGCGGGGTCACGGGGACCGGCGCGAACCGGAAGGCCAGCACGAGCACGGACGGCAGCAGCACCGGGACGAGCAGCATGCCCAGCACAACCCGGCGCCACCGCCGCCCGCCCGTCCGCCCCGGCGGCGGCACCGCCGATGCCGGGGGGTTCTTGCGGCGGGGACTCAATCGGCTGCGCTCCGCCCCTCGCCAGGTGGCTTGATCTTGGCCGCCTCCGTTCCAACCTGTTCGTGCAACTGATCCGGGCCCCTCTGGCTGGGACGCCGGCATGCCGGCCAACCCCGCGATGTCGGATCGCCTTGTGCCACGCCGAGGCGTCGGGCGCATGGCCTTTGCCTGGCCCGGACCGTTGGCTCCACCTGCAATGGCCTCGCCCTCCGTCCGGCATGGGACCCATTGCGCAGGAGTCAGAGGATGGTGGCCGAATCCGACATGGTCGATGAGCGTCCGTTGCACCGCCTGCTGGCCGGGTTGCCCGGGCCGGTGCGCCGGGCGATGGAATGGCTGCGCTGCCCGGGCGCCGGGTGGGTGCGGGTCCCGTTGGGCCTGGCGCTTATCTTGGGTGGTGTCGTCGGCTTCTTGCCCATCCTCGGCTTCTGGATGCTCCCGCTCGGCGCCCTGCTGCTGGCGGAGGACCTTCCGTTCCTGAAGCGGCCCACGCTGCGCGCGCTCGGCGCGGCGCAGGGATGGTGGGACCGGCGCCGCGGTCGCGCAGGGGGGCCGTGACATGGACGCGCTGATGACGGAGGTGGCGGCCTGGCTCGCCGATCCGCAGGTGTGGGCGAGCCTGCTGACGCTGACGCTGCTTGAGGTGGTGCTCGGCATCGACAACCTGATCTTCGTGTCGATCTTGGCGGGGCGGCTGCCGCCGGCGCGGCAGGCGGGCGCGCGCCGGGCTGGCCTGGCGCTGGCGCTGGCGACGCGCCTCGCGCTGCTGGCGGCGATCTCGTGGATCACGCGGCTCACCGCGCCGGTGTTCGCGGTGGCCGGGCATGACGTGTCCTGGCGCGACCTAGTCCTGATCGGCGGCGGGCTGTTCCTGGTCTACAAGGGAACCCAGGAGATCCATGCGCGCATCGAGGGAGAGGGCGAGCACGAGGCGGCCGTTTCGGCGCCCGCGAGCTTTGTCGGCACCGTCGTGCAGATCGGCCTGCTCGACATCGTGTTCTCGCTCGACAGCGTCATCACGGCGGTCGGCATGGCGAACCGGCTTTCGGTCATGGTCGTGGCGGTGGTGATCGCGATGGGGGTCATGCTGCTTGCCTCCGGGCCGGTGTCCGAGTTCATCAATCGCCATCCCACGGTGAAGATGCTGGCTCTCAGCTTCCTGCTGCTGATCGGCATGACCTTGATCGCGGACGGCTCCGGCGCGCATGTGCCGAAGGGCTACGTCTACGCCGCGATTGGGTTTTCCGTGCTGGTGGAGCTGCTGAACCAGATCGCCGGGCGCCGGCGCCGGCCCTTGCGTCCCGGTGCGGCACGGAGGACAACAACGCCCTGAAAACCCTGTCATGAGAGCGGCGTCGTGAGTCCGGGCTACCTTCCCTTCGCCGGCGCGCTGCGCCTGCCGGCCTTTGTCTGCGACAACTGCGGCTACTGGCAGCGGCATTTCGCGTCGCCCCCGTCCTGCCCCATGTGCCTGGACGCCCGCCACGTCGTGCCCCAGCAGGGCTGGCAGTTCTGGACGCGGGAGGAGGCGCAGGGCCGCTTCCCCTGCCATTGGGCCGAGCTTGAACCGGGCGTGTGGCGCTTCTGGAACGAGCCGGTGAGCGGCATCGGCCCCAGCGCCTACCTGATCCAGACGGCCCACGGCAACATGGGCTTCGAGGGCTGCTCGGTGTTCAGCGAGGCGGCGCTCCTCCACATCGCAGACCTCGGCGGCATGCAGGTGCTGGCCGCCTCCCACCCGCACGCCTACGGCGCGCTGTGGCAGCTGCAGGACCGCTTCGACCCGGAGCTTGCACTGCACCCCGGCGACCTCGAATGGTCCGGTGCCTTGCAGGTGAGCTGGCCGTTCGACGACGTGCTGGAGCCGCTGCCGGGCCTCACGCTGCACCTGACGGCCGGGCACTTCGCCGGGCACGCGGTGCTGCATGACCGCGCCCGGCGCATCCTGTTCTGCGGCGACGCGCTGAAGTTCGAGCTGGACCCGGCCGACCCACGCCGGGCGCTGACCATCTCCGCCCACAAGGCGTTCGTCCGCGGCATCCCGCTCACGCCGGGCGAACTGCGCCGCTACCGGGCGGTGTTCGCCGCCCTCGACTTCGTGCAGACCTGGACCCCGTTCGAGCAGGCGGCGAATAGCGGCCGGGCGGAGGCGCTGGCGCTGATCGACGCCATGCTGGCGACCCGGCCCCACGCGGCGCCGGTGTCGCTGGACGACCTGCGGGGGCGGGCCTCGGCCGCCTGAACAGGCAGCGCTCGACGCGGGGCGGCCGGGACGAGCCGTCCCCGCCTTGACTTAGCCGTTCGGCCGCTCGACGCGCCGCCACCGCACGAACTGCTGCAGGAGCGCCAATCGTTGCTGCGGGGTGAGGCCCGCCGTTGCGGGGCCCGCGGCGATGAAGCGCGCGAACTCCTGGTGCGCGGAGCTGTCGAACGCGCGCGCCGCCGCCTCGGCCGCGACCGGGAACCGCGTCCAGCCCGCCACGTCGGCGGCGAGGTTGATCTCCTTCCATTTGGGATGGGCGGGCGGCTGCTGCAGGTCGCCAATGCGCGCGAACAGCGTCGTCACGAACCGCGCCACGTTGCGGTAACGCTCGCTGCCCGGCGGCCAGGCATACACCGCAAGCACCCCTCCCGTCGTCAGCGTGTCCACCGCTTGCTCGTCCGGAACGAGGTTCGGGTAGTCCGCGTGCGTGATGCTCCCCGGGGCGTAGGTTTGCAGGAGCCGCATGTCGTCCCGCGGCAAGGCGAGAAGATGCAGGCCGGCATCGGCCGGCAGCTTGAGGAAGATGTCGGCCGGCTTGCCCGTGACCCGCACGACGGCGGCGATCTCTCCCCGCTTGAGCCGCTCGATGGCCACGTCCTGCGGGTCGGCGGTGAAGGTGACGGGGATGCCCAGCGTGCTGAACAGCAGGCGCGCCGTCAGCGCCGAGCCGGACCGCGGCAGGTCCGCGTTGATTGTCTTGCCCCGGAGATCGTCGAGCATGCGCACGTCGGGACCGGCGATGACGTGCACCTCCTCGTCGAACAGCTTGGCGATGTACTGGATCGCGCGCTCCGTGCCGGGCACCAGGAGCTGCCGGGCCTGCGCGGTGCTCAGCACGTCCGCCTGCACGACCGCGACATCCACCCCGCGCAGGTGCAGGAGGTCGTCCAGGTTCCGCACCGACCCCTGCCCGATGATCGGCACGACGCGCAGGTCAGGCCCGTTCAGGACGTTGGCCAGGTCGGTTGCGACGCGCAGGTCGGTGCCCCCGACGCCTGCGCCCTCGACGCCGACGACGAATGCCGGGGCCTGCGCCGGAACCGGCGGCGGCGGCGCGTTGGGAGGGCGGGCCGCCGCGCGGACGGCGGGCAGGCTGAGCGTGGCGGCGATGAGGACAGCAAAAGGTACTCGCATTCTGATCCAGTTCCGATCCGTCGGTTATTGAGGCGCGCCGTTCTGGCCGATCTGCCGTGCCCGGTCGCGCCATGTCTTCGCCAGCGCCGGGTCGGGCGCGACCCCTATCGCGCCCATGCGGTGCAGCTCCCTCGCGTCGTAGGTCCTCGCCAGCCCCTCGGCGCACGCGCCGCACCCAGCCTCGGCGCCGCGCTGGTAGTAGCGCCGCGCTCCCGAGATGTCGCCGGCCTGGAACGCCGCGTCGCCCCTGCGCCGCAACAGGTCGAGCAGCCCGGCGGGAGCTGAGGCCGACACCGGGCGCGCCTGCGGGGCGGGCAGGGAAGGGGAGGCCGGGATTTCAGGGCCGGCGCCTGCGTCGGCGGCCTTCTGCGTGTCGAGCACCAGGTGATCGAGATTTTCCATCAGCTTGGTCATCGCCGCGACGCCCTCCGGGCTTGCGTTGGGAACCAGCCTGGAGACTTCGTCGATTGTCCTTGCCACGTCCCCCGTCGCGTGCGCGGCTGCCTGATCCTGCGCTTGGGCCACAAGGCGGTTGATTTCGTCATCCGTCTCGTTCGCCCGCGCCGCCTGGCAGAGAAGCAGCAGAGCGCCGGCTATGCTCGCAAGCGGCAGACGTTTATTTATGAACATCGACACAAAAAAGACATTTGCGGCTCGCTCACGTTTTTAGACTGGGATACTTCATGAGAAAAAAACCGCAGATGTCAACAACTGATTACGTGTGGGATTTCGCTCGCTTGTCGGCATCAATGCGCGAGTCGGGCGTCTGACAGGTGCGATGATCGACCAGCCAAGCGGGGATTAGGCCATGGTTCCTATTGGGTCGCCGGCGATCCCGGTGCCGACGCAGGACAGCATCCCGCGCGCGGTCCCGGCCGTTCAGAAGCCGTAGAGCCGCGTCGGGTTGTCCATCAGGATCGTTTGCCGCACCGCGGCATCGGGCGCCCATTCCGCGAGCAGGTTCAGCACCCGCCCGTCGTCGATCGGCTGCGCCGGGGCCAGGTCGGTTGGCCTCCGCCCAGGCTTCGGCGTGCTGTCGGGATGCGGCCAGTCGCTGCCCCAGACCAGCCGGTCCGGGTTGGCGGCGATCAAGGCCCGCGCCAGCGGGGCGACATCGGCGTAGTCCGGCGCCTGGGCCGAGGCGCGGTAGGCGCCGGATATCTTCACGTACGCCTTGCCGGACCGCACCATGTCCAGCACCGTCGCGAACCCGGCCTGCCGCGGACCCAACGCCGTGTCCGCGCCGGCGAAGTGGTCGAACACCAAGGGAACCGGCACGGCCGCCAGCTGCGCCTTCAGCGCCTCGATGACCGGAAGCCGGGTATAGATCTGCAGATGCCAGGGCCGTCCCTCGATCTGTTGCACGGCGGCCTCCAGCCTCTTGGCCGAGGCCCCGGGATCGACGATCCCCGCCGTTTCCAAGTTGACCCGGATGCCGCGGACCCCGGCGCGGTGCATCGCGTCGAGGTCGGATGCGCCCGTCCTGTCGTCGATGACGGCGACGCCGCGCGCCCGCTGCGGCCCCAGCTGCCGCATGCCGTCCAGCGTGGCCGCATTGTCGGCGCCATAGACGCTCGGCGTCACGATCACGACGTGGTCCATGTGCAGCGCCCTCTGCAGCGCGAGCAGCTCGTCCGCGGTGGCGACCGGCGGCGAGTAGCCGCGTCCGCTCCAGAACGGGAACTCGGCCGGGTCGGGGAAGACGTGGACGTGGCAGTCGCAGGCGCCCGGCGGCACCGCGAAGCTCACGGCCGTCTTCACGGTGGGCGCCGGCGCATCGGCAGCCCATGCCGCCGGGCCGCCTCCCAACGCCGCGGCCGAGGCGGCCAGCTTCAGGCCGTTCCGGCGCGAGATCATGGGCCGTGGCTGCATGGGCATGGTCCTTCCGGGTGCTTGCTGGGCTGCGCTAGTCGCGCCAGCCGGGGTCTCGACGGTCCAGCAGGCGGAGCATGGCGGGCCATCCCAGCACGCCGAATGGCAGGCGGGTCCCGGGCTGGCACTGGTGCACCGCATGATCCACCGTGCGCGCGTCCGGCATGGCGCTACTCCGCCGCGACGGCGACGGCGGGGCTTTGCTTGCCCATCGCCAGCACGACGAACCCGGCGACCACGGCGAACGCGATCAGCGGCAGCAGCCCCAGGGTGAAGCTGCCGGTCGCATCCTTGATGGCGCCGATCAGGAACGGCCCCACGAAGCCGGCGAGGTTGCCGATGGAGTTGATCGCGGCGATGCCCGCAGCCGCCGTCGCGGCCGGCAGCATCTCGGTGGCCGTGGCCCAGAACGGCCCCTTGACCGCGTAAACGCCGAGCAGGGTGAAGCACAGCGCCAGCACGGTCGGCAGCAGGCTCGCCGCGAACGCCATGCACGCCACCAGCCCGGCGGCGCAGACGAACAGCGGGACCGCCGTGTGCCACAGCCGCTCGCGCTTCCGGTCGGACCGGCGGCCCCACCAGATCATCGCCACGCAGCCGAAGGCGAAGGGCACGGAGTTCAGCAGCCCGGTCTCGATGTCCGTCAGCCCGAAGCTCTTGATGATCTGCGGCTGCCACAGCGTGAGGCCATAGCTGCTGGCGACGCTCCCGGCATAGACCAGCGCCAGCAGCAGCACCTTGCGCTGGCTCAGCACCTGCCACAACGGCACCTTGCGCGCGGTCGCCGTGCGCTGGCGCTCGGCCTCCAGCCGACGGCTGAGCCAGTCCCGCTCATCCTGCGGCAGCCAGCGTGCCGTGGCGGGCCGGTCCGGCAGCCAGGCCAGGACCGCGACGCCCAGCAGGACCGACGGCACGGCCTCCAGGATGAACAGCCACTGCCAGCCGCGCAGGCCCAGCACGCCGCTCATGCCGAGGATGGCGCCGGACACCGGCGAGCCGAGCAGGCTGCTGATCGGGATCGCCACCATGAAGATGCCGACGACCTTGGCCCGGTGCTCGCTCGGGAACCAGTAGGTCAGGTAAAGGATGATGCCCGGGAAGAACCCAGCCTCCATGGCGCCCAGCAGGAAGCGCAGCCCCATGAACGACCAGGTGCCCGTCACCAGCGCCATGCCGGCCGAGACGACGCCCCAGGTGATCATGATGCGCGCGATCCACCTGCGCGCGCCCACCCGCTCCAGCAGGACGTTGCTGGGCACCTCGAACAGGAAGTAGCCGAGGAAGAAGATGCCGGCGCCCCAACCATAAACGGTGGCGGAGAAGCCGAGGTCGTGGTTCATCTGCAGCGCGGCGAAGCCGACGTTCACCCGGTCGAGGAACGCCACGAAGTAGCAGACGATCAGGAAGGGCACCAAGTGCCACGTCACCCGCCGCACGGCAGACCGTTCCAGCGCCGCCTCATTCAACAGGACCGACATCGCCGTCCCTCCCGATTTGTTATGGCGAGCCTATCGGAGTCCCGGCGGGGAGGCCAGACGCAAGCGCCGATGCTCGGGTGGGCCGGGTTGGGGCCGCGCGGGGGCTGCGGTCAGGCCGGGCGGTGGGCCAGGAACCCGCCGGCCGCCGCCACGAACGCCGCCGTGTCCTGCAGCTGCGGCACGTGCGCCAGGCCGGGCAGCTCGGCATAGGCCGCGTCCGGGAGCAGCTCTGCCAGCTGCCGGGCCATCGCCGGGGGCGTGGCCTCGTCAAGCTCGCCCGCCAGGACGAGCATGGGGATGCGGAGTTCGCGCACGGCGTCGCGCAGGTCCAGCGCCGCCAGGGCGCTGCAGGCGGCGATGAACATCGCCGGGTCGGTCGCCAGGAACCGTGCCCGCCGTTCCGCGAGCAGGGCGGGGTTGGCCTGCTGGAACGCAGGCGAGAACAGGCGGCGCATGGCGGTGTCGGCGATGGCCGCCAGGCCTTTTCCCGCTGCTGCCGCCGCCATGCCCCGGAAGGCGGCGCGGCCTGGCTCGTCGAACGCCGCCCCGGTGCCCGCCAGCAGGAGGCGGCTGACCAGGGCGGGATGCCGCAGCGCCAGCAGGAGGGCCACGAAGCTGCCATAGCCGTTGCCGACGATAGCGACGGGGCCGCCCGCCTCCCCGATGGCCAGGGCCAGCCGGTCCGCCACCGGCTCCAGCCCAGCGTCCACGGGCGCCGACCCGCCGAACCCCGGCAGGTCCGGGACCGTCACGCGATGGCTGGCCGACAGGGCCGCCGCCAGCGGCGTGCAGCTTCCGGCGTCGGCGAGCAAGGAGTGGAACACCCAGACCGGCGGGCCATCCCCGATGACGGACGCCGCGACCGTGCCGTCGGTATAATGGTGGATCATGCGCCGCTGCCCTCCCGTGTTGCGCCCACGCCCTACCATGCAGCCGGTCGATGAGCCAGGACACGCCAGCACAGGGTGCGTCTCAGCTTGAAGTTCGGCGTCCGGGCGAGCAGCCTTTCCCCGTTCGCGAAGGAGTCTCCAGGTTCCCGCCATGGACGCCGTCTCCCAAATCCGGAGCATCATCCAGGCAGACCCGCTTCGCTGGCACATTCTCGGCGTGGTGCGCGCCCTACGCCTGCCGGATTGCTGGATCGGAGCGGGTTTCGTCAGGAATGCTGTCTGGGATCACCTGCACCGACGCCCTCATGCGCCGCCTGCCGGCGATGTTGACGTCATCTGGCATGACCCCCGGCAGACTGACCCCGCCGCGGATCGGAAGCATGAGGCTGCGCTTCGGGCGGCAGAGCCGTCCATGCTCTGGTCGGTCAAGAACCAGGCGCGGATGCACGCGCGCAACGGTGATGCTCCCTATGCCTCAGCCACCGAGGCGATGCGGTGCTGGCCCGAGACCGCGACGGCAGTTGCCGTCAGGCGGAACCACGAGGAGGGCTGTGAGATTGCAGCCCCCTTTGGGTTGGATGATCTCCTGAGCCTGACCTTGCGACCGACGCCACGCTTTGCCCGGGAGAAACACCAGTTCTACTTGGAACGCCTGCGGACCAAGCAATGGACTGCGGCCTGGCCCCTGCTGAAGGAAGCGGAGGCGTAGGTCCGCTCCTCACCAGTCTGAGGGTTGATGAGGCACCACTCCAGCGCGCCGGGCGTTGCGGCCCGGCGGCGAAGCAGCCATCCTGGAACGCAACGGAGCACGCCAGCGAAAACGCGGCCCGGGGTGGAGGAAGCAGCGATGACCGCAGGAGCAAGCGTGAACGCCGGGGCGCGGCTGGACCGGCTGCCGGTCTCGGCCTTCCACCACCGCATCCTGCGGCTGATCGGCCTGGGCATGTTCTTCGACGGCTTCGACATCTATTTGGGCGCCGCGGTGCTGGGGGCCACGCTGCGGTCGGGGTTCTCGACCTTGGGAGAGAACGCGGCCTTCGTGTCCAGCACCTTCCTGGGCATGATGCTCGGCTCGCTGCTGACGGGGTTCCTGGGGGACCGGCTCGGGCGGCGCTTCACCTACCAGGCCAACCTGGCGGTGTTCGGGCTGGCGTCGCTGGCGGCCGCGTTCGCGCCCAGCATGGCGGTGCTGATCGCGCTGCGCTTCGTCATGGGACTGGGGCTGGGGGCGGAGAACGTGGTGGGCTATTCCACCATGACCGAGTTCGTGCCGCCGGCGCAGCGGGGGCGCTGGCTCGGGCTGGTCGCGGTGTTCGTCGTGACAGGGCTGCCGGTGTCGGCGCTGGCGGCCTGGCTGCTGGTGCCGGCGTTCGGCTGGCGGGCCATGTTCATCCTGGGCGGCGTCGGCGCGCTCCTGGTGTGGCGGGCGCGCAAGAGCCTGCCGGAAAGCCCGCGCTGGCTGGAAAGCGTCGGCCGGCAGCAGGAAGCCGAGGCATTGATGGCTGCCATCGAGCAAGAGGCATCGGGCGGCGCCCCGCTGCCGCCGCCCGCGCCCCCGCCCGGCCCGGCGCCGTCGCGGGCGCTGTCCACCCTGTTCGCCCCGCCGCTGCTGGGGCGCATGGTGCTGGGGTGCGTCAGCCTTGTCGTCATCAACACGCTGATCTACGGCTTCATCACCTGGCTGCCGACCTTCTTCGCCAAGCAGGGGCTGTCGGTCGCGACCTCCTTCGGCTACTCGCTGATCATGGCGTTGGGGGCGCCAGCGGGGTCGCTGATCGGGGCGCTGCTGGTGGACCGGGTGGGGCGGCGGCGGATGATCGTCGCGGCGGCGGCGCTGTCCATGCTGTTCGGCTGCATCTACCCCTTCGTGCACGACCCGGTGTGGCTGCCGGTCGCCGGGCTGGCGCTGACGGTGCCGATCTACGTGCTGGTCGCGGTGCTGTTCGGCGTGTACATCCCCGAGCTGTTCCCGACCGAGGTGCGGCTGCGGGCGTCCGGCATCTGCA
>CAXSHI010000024.1:0-32793 GCA_964236755.1 uncultured Acetobacteraceae bacterium | reverse complement strand
CCCCGCGCCCGCCAAGGCCGCCGCGACCGGCACAGACAACTGGGAGGAGTTCTGAACCATGGACACGATCCTGACTGCGGATGCCCAACAGCCTGGCCCGGCGCTGATGCTGCCGGAGATGCTGGATCTCAGGGCCGCGGCCCCGCTCGCCGCCGAGCTGATGGCGCGCCGGGGGCTGGACACGGAGTTGGACGCCTCCCGCGTCCGCAAGCTCGGAGGACAGTGCCTGCAGGTGCTCCTCTCGGCGCACGCCCTTTGGCAAGCCGAGGGCACGCGCTTCCGCGTGGTTGCTCCGTCAAGCGACTTCGCCGACGGCATGGCCCTGCTCGGCGCTTCCTCCCTCATCCCGACCTTTGGAGCCTAGAAAATGACCGTCGCCAAGACCGTGCTGACCGTGGACGACTCGCGCACCATGCGGGACATGCTGCTGCTCGCCTTGTCGCAGGCGGGATACCGCGTCGTGCAGGCGGTGGATGGCGTCCACGGCCTTGAGGTGCTGCAGGGCGAGACGCCGGACGTCATCGTGACCGACATCAACATGCCCCGCATGGACGGGTTTGGCTTCATCGAGGGCGTGCGCCAAAGCGGGCTCCACCGGGCGACGCCGATCCTGGTGCTGACCACCGAGAGCGACGCCGAGAAGAAAAGCCGCGCCCGGCAGGCTGGCGCGACCGGCTGGATCATCAAGCCGTTCAACGCGGTCAAGCTGGTGGACGCCCTCCGCCGCGTCGCGGCCTGACCGCCGCATCCGTTGAGGAGTGATCTCATGGACCCCATGGCCGCCATCCGCGACACCTTTTTCCAGGAATGCGAGGAACAGCTCGCCGCCCTTGAGACCGGCTTGCTGATGATGGAGGGCGGCGACTGCGATTCGGAAACGGTGAACGCCGTGTTCCGGGCCGTGCACTCCGTGAAGGGCGGTGCGGGCGCCTTCGGGCTGGATGCCCTGGTGCGCTTCGCCCATGTGTTCGAGACCGCGCTGGACGACGTCCGCGCCGGGCGCCTGGCGCCGGACCCGCGCGTGCTGAACGTGATGCTGCGCTCGGCCGACGCGCTGGCCGACCTGGTCCGCATCTCCCGCGACGGCGGCGCCGCGGATGCCGAGCGCGACCGTTTGCTCGTCGAGGACCTCAAGGCCCTGAGCGGCAGCCCCCAGCCGCAGGCCCCGAAACCCGATGCCGCCGCGGACGGTGCGGCTGGCGGCGACATGGACGGCTTCGCGTTCCAGCCGCTGCGCTTCGATCTCGACGTGCCGGCCACGCCGGCCGAGCAGACCTGGACCGTGCGGTTCCGCCCCGGGGCCGACCTTTATGCCAAGGCGAACGAGAGCGCGGTCCTGCTGCGCGAGTTGGGCCGCCTGGGGTCAGCCGCCGTCACGCTGGACGCGAGCGCGCTGCCCGCCCTCCCCGACCTCGATCCCGAGGGCGCCTACCTTGCCTGGACCATCGACCTCACCACCGCGCAGCCGGAGAGCGCGATCCGCGAGGTGTTCGAGTTCGTCGATGGGGACTGTGAACTCGATGTCGCGCTGGCTGCAGCCGAGCCGTCGCCCAGCGCCGCAGGCGGCATCGACCTGGCGGCGCTGATCCAGCAATCCCAGGACGCCGTCGCGGCGCCGCCTGTCGCCTGCATCACCGCGGCGCCCAGCGCGGCCATGCCGGCTGCCGTCGCGCAGGCTGCGGATGCGGGCACGCCCGAACCCGGCCGCGCCTCGCGCTCGGCAGACGCCACCGCGCCTTCGGCAGCGGCCAAGGCCACGATCCGCGTGGATCTCGACCGGGTAGACCGGCTGATCGACCTGGTCGGCGAGCTGGTCATCAACCAGGCCATGCTGGCCCAGCGCGTGTCGGAGGCCGGGCTGCCGCGGTCCTCCAACGTGGCGCTCGGCCTCGGCGACCTGGAGCAGCTGACGCGCGAGATCCAGGACAGCGTCATGGCGATCCGGGCGCAGCCGGTGAAATCGGTGTTCCAGCGCATGCCCCGCCTGGTGCGAGAGGTTTCGGCCATGACCGGCAAGCCCGTCCGCCTCGTCACCGAGGGCGAAGGGACGGAGGTGGACAAGACGGTGATCGAGCACCTCGCCGATCCCTTGACGCACATGATCCGCAATGCCATCGACCACGGGCTGGAGCGGCCCGAGGACCGCAAGGTGGCCGGCAAGCCCGCGGACGGCACGGTGCGCCTCGCCGCCCGGCACCGGTCGGGGCGCATCGTGATCGAGGTGGCCGACGACGGCGGGGGCATCAACCGCCCGCGCGTGCGGGCCAGCGCGGTGGCGAAGGGCCTGATTGCCTCCGACGCCGTGCTGAGCGACGAGGAAACCGACAACCTCATCTTCCTGCCGGGCTTCTCGACGGCCGAGACGGTCTCCGACATCTCCGGCCGGGGCGTCGGCATGGACGTGGTGAAGCGCTCGATCCAGGCGCTGGGGGGCCGCATCGCGATCACCTCGCGGCCGGGCCAGGGATCGACCTTCACCATGAGCCTGCCGCTCACCCTTGCGGTGCTGGACGGCATGGTCGTGTCGGTGGCCGGGCAGACGCTGGTGGCGCCGCTCACCGCGATCATCGAGACGCTGCAGCCCCGGGCGGGCGACGTGCACAGCCTGGGCGGCGGCGCCATGGTGATCGCCATCCGCGGCACATACATCCCGCTCATGGACGTCGGCGTGGCGCTCGGCTACCGGGCCGAGCCGCTGGACCCCGCCCGCGGCGTCACGCTGCTGATCGAGAGCGAGGACGGCTCCCGTGCCGCGCTGCTCGTGGATGCGATCCAGGGCCAGCGCCAGGTGGTCATCAAGAGCCTGGAAGCCAACTACCGCCGCGTGCCCGGCGTCGCTGCCGCGACCATCCTGGGCGACGGCCGCGTGGCGCTCATCCTCGACGTGGACGCCGTCGTCACCGCCTCCCGCGGCTCCGCCGGGCGGGCCCCCGAGTTCACCCTAGCAGCAGGTCCCGCCCATGCATGACACGACCCACCCCGCGCACGCGACGGCGCGCCGCGAACTGATCGCGTTCCGCGTCGGTCCCCAGGAGTTCTGCGTGGACATCATGGCGGTGCGCGAGATCAGGGGCTGGACGCCGGCGACCCCCCTGCCCCACGCTCCCGCCTACATACGGGGCGTGGTCAACCTGCGCGGCGCGGTGCTGCCCGTCGTGGACCTCGGCGCGCGCCTCGGCTTGCCGCCCTCGGAACCGACGCAGCGCCACGCCATCATCGTCGCCCAGGTCGGCCACCAAGTCATCGGCCTGCTGGTGGACGCGGTCTCCGACATCCTGACGGTCGGCGACGAGGCGATCCAGCCGCCGCCGGACGTCGCGTCCGAGCGCGTGCGCGCCTTTGTCCGCGGCCTGCTGGCGATCGAGGGCCGCCTGGTCAGCCTGGTCTCGCTGGATCATGTCCTGCCCGCGCAAGAGCTGGACGCAGCATGAGCGCCATCCTGTCGAAGACGGACGGCGGCCGTCCGCTCGTGGATGGCGAGTATCCTCTGACCATGGAGGATTTCCGCGCCATCGCGGCGATGCTGCACGCCGATGCCGGCATCGCCTTGTCGGAGGCCAAGGCGACCTTGGTCTATTCCCGCCTGGCCAAGCGGCTGAGGGCGCTCGGCCTCCGCAGCTTCCGCGAGTACCGCGCCCTGGTCGCCGCACCAGCAGGCGGGGAGGAGCGCCGCCAGATGCTGACGGCGCTGACAACCAACGTCACGCGCTTCTTCCGCGAGCCGCACCATTTCGAGCACCTGAAGACGGCGGTGCTGCCGACGCTGCTGAAGGAGGCGCGGCGGGGCGGGCGGGTTCGGCTGTGGTCGGCCGCGTGCTCCACCGGCCAGGAGCCTTACTCGATCGCGCTGACGATCCTGTCGCTGATGCCGGACGCAGCCGGGCTTGACGTCAAGATCCTCGCCACGGACATCGACCCGGTCGTGCTCGCAGAGGGCAGCGCCGGCGCCTACGACGAGGCCAGCATCGCGCCCGTCCCGTCCGACCTGCGCCATCGCTGGTTCGTGCGCGCCCCCGACGGCGAGGGCGGGAAAGGATGGCGCGTGGCCGACGAGGTGCGCCGGCTCGTGTCCTTCCGCGAGCTGAACCTGATCGGCTCCTGGCCGATGAAGGGCCGCTTCCAGGCCATCATGTGCCGCAACGTGGTCATCTACTTCGAGGAGGAGACCCAGGCCAAGGTGTGGAACCGCTTCATGCCCTTGGTGGAACCCGGCGGCCACCTCTACATCGGCCATTCCGAGCGCCTGACCGGCGAGGCCGTCCCCCATTTCGAGAGCACCGGCATCACGACCTACCGCCGCCGCATGGAGGGCCGGCCATGATCCGCGCCCTGATCGTGGACGACTCCGCCACCATGCGGGGCCTCATCACGGCGGCGCTGCGGCGCGACCCCGGCATCGAGGTCGTGGGCCAGGCCACCTGCGCCGCGGAAGCGCGGCAGGCGATCAAGGCGCTCAACCCGGACGTGGTCACGCTCGACATCGAGATGCCGGCCATGAACGGCCTGGAGTTCCTGGAGAAGATCATGCGCCTGCGGCCCATGCCGGTGGTCATGGTGTCCACGCTGACCAGCCGCGGCGCGGAGGCGACGCTGCATGCGCTCGAACTCGGCGCGTTCGACTGCGTGGCCAAGCCGTCCGTGGCGGGCCTCCACGCCTTCGACGCGCTGGCGGCGACGGTGCGGGCGGCGGCCCGCGCCCGGGTCCGCCCCCGGCTTCACCCGACAACGACGCACCCGGCGACCGCGGCGCGGCCTCTGCCCGGGGCGTCCGCGTCCGGGTTCCGGCCCGACGGCCGCGTGCTGGCGATCGGCTCCTCGACCGGGGGCGTCGAGGCGCTGCTCACCATCCTCACGCAACTGCCCGCCAACTGCCCCCCGACCGTCATCACCCAGCACATGCCCGAGACCTTCACCCGGAGCTTCGCCGAGCGCCTCAACCGCGCCTGCGCGGCCGAGGTCAGCGAGGCGACGGACGGGGCGCCGCTGCTGCCCGGACGCATTTACCTGGCGCCCGGCGGGCCGGCGCACCTGCAGATCGCCGGAAGCGGACCCTGGCGGTGCCGCCTGCGGGCCGACGCTCCGGTGAGCGGGCACCGGCCGTCCGTGGACGTCCTGTTCGCCTCGGTGGCGAAGGCAGCGGGAGCGCGCGCCCTGGGCGTGATCCTGACCGGCATGGGGCGCGACGGCGCGCAGGGCCTGCTGGCGATGCGCCAGGCCGGGGCGCGCACGCTCGGCCAGGACGAGGCGAGCTGCGTCGTCTACGGCATGCCGAAGGTCGCGTTCGAGACGCAGGCTGTGGAGAAGCAGGTCCGGCTTGAGGGCATTGCGGCCGAAATCATCGAAATCACCAATCTTCAGCGCGGGAAGGAATCCTGATGCCCACTGCTTCGTCTTTGCGGGTCCTGATTGTGGACGATCAGCACTCCATGCGCCTGCTCGTCCGGGGCGGGCTGCAGCAACTCGGCTTCAAGGATTTCGAGGAGGCGGCGGACGGGGAAGACGGCCTGCGCAAGCTCGTCGCAGCACCGGCGCACCTGGTCATCTCCGACTTCAACATGCCCAAGCTCGACGGCCTGGGCCTGCTGCGGGCGATCCGGACGCACCCGCCGACGTCCAAGACGGCCTACATCATGCTGACCGGGCAGGCCGACAAGGACCTGGTGCAGCGCGCCGTCCAGTTCGGGGTCAACAACTACCTCGTCAAGCCGTTCACCGTGGCGACCCTGAAGCAGAAGATCGAGGCCGTGTTCGGACCCCTGACGTGACGCCGTCCTTCGGAGCGCAGGCGATGCGCGCATTCTCGGCCCCGGATGCCGGGGCCGAGCGGCGCGTCCACGTGGTGCAGGGCGAGTTCCACGTCACGGGCGACCCGGGGGTCGTGCTGACCACGATCCTCGGCTCGTGCGTTGCAGCGTGCTTGCGCGACCCGTTGGCCAAGGTAGGGGGCATGAACCATTTCCTGCTGCCTGGAAGCGGCGAGGAGGCCGGCACCGGCGCGGACACGGTGCGTTACGGGGTTCACGCCATGGAGCTGCTCGTCAACGGCCTGCTTCGGGAAGGCGCGCGGCGCGAGCGCCTGGAAGCCAAGCTGTTCGGCGGCGCCAGGATGCTTGAGGGCCTCACGGACATCGGCACCCAGAATGCCGAGTTCGCGAAGTACTTTCTGCAGAGGGAGCGGATCGCCTTTACCGGGGGGAGCCTGCAGGGCGACCGGGGCCGGCGCGTCCAGTTCTGGCCGGCCTCCGGCCGCGCGCGTCAGATGACCATCGAGCAAGGCGAGGCCACGGTCTTTGCCGCCGAGCGTCGCGCCAAGGCGGCACCTGCCGATGTTGGTTCCGTTGAGCTGTTCTGAACCGCCAGAGATGCACGAGACGCCGCCAGGCCGCGCCGCGGAGGGAGATGCGCCTCCGGCCGCGAGCGTCGCCGACATCTTGCGCGCGGTGCGCCGCGAGGTCGCCGACGCCGGGCAGTTCGCGTGCGACCTTCAGTCCACCTTGAGCGGCGTCGCCCAGGCGCTCGGGCAGCAGGACCGGGCGGTTGAGGCATTCCAGACGCTTGATCTTCTCACGCAGCAGCTCCAGGGCGTGGCAGCTTTCCTGGACGCCCTCGCGCCGACCTTGCCGATCTGCTGGGTGGGCGACGCCGCCGCCGCGGCCCAAGCCGTGACCATGTCCGACCTGGCGCACCGTCTGGGCCGCCCGCTCGACGACCTGCACCATATCAAAAGCGAGGACGCCGGCGCGTTCGAGTTCTTCTAGGCTGACGATGCATGATGCTGCGGCCCGGCCCACGCTGTGCCGGTCATCCGCAGCCCGAGCAGGCGCCCCTGGCCTGGGTCGTGCGCATAGGGTCCGGACGCGATGCCGGACTTCCTTCCTCATCGCGCTGACGAGCCGGCGTCCTCGCCATGGGGCGGGCGCGGGACCATGCTGGCGCTGCTTGGGGTCCGGCATGACCGCGCGGCATTGCGGGGGACGCTGCCGCGAGGACCTGCTGCGGCATCGCACTCTCCGAGCGGCCAGAGCCCGGTTTGCGCCCTCGCAATCCAGATTGAACACGATGCCCCCGTTGCGGTCTTGTATTTAATTAGATAAGATTCTTTCAATGAGGACACTTTGAGCGTCGTTCAGATCATCACTCATCAACCGGCAGGATTGGATCAGCTTTCCCTCCTCCCTCGCTATGTTCGAGGAAGGCCAGAACCAACAGACGAAGGCGACGACTCCATGATCATACGCTCCCGCGCTCCCCTTCGCCTGGGCTTTGCTGGCGGCGGCACCGACGTGTCGCCCTACTGCGACCAATTCGGCGGAGCCGTTCTGAACATCACCATCGACCTTTATGCCTACACCATCATCGAACCGACGACAGACGGGCGCGTCACCATCTCTGCGCCCGACATCGACAGCCGATGCGAGATCATGGCGGACGACGCCATGGACCTGACTGGCCCGCTCATCCTGCACCGCGCCGTCTATCGCCGGATCGTCACGCAGTTCAACGGCGGGCGGCCGCTGCCCTGCCGGATCACCACGTTCTGCGACGCGCCGCCGGGTTCGGGGCTTGGCACCTCCTCGACCATGGTCGTCTCGTTGGTGAAAGCGTTCGTCGAGTGGCTTAACCTGCCCCTCGGCGAGTATGAGATCGCGCATCTGGCGTTTGAGATCGAGCGGCTCGACGCTGGCTTGGGCGGCGGCCGGCAGGATCAATACGCGGCAACCTTCGGCGGCGTGAACTTCATGGAGTTCCACCCGGACGACCGCGTCATCGTCAATCCGCTGCGCGTGAAGAACTGGATCATCTCGGAGCTGGAAACCTCGCTGGTCCTGTTCAACAGCGGGGTCTCGCGATCCTCCGCCCAGATTATCAAGGAGCAGACCGACAACCTGACGCACCACAGCGGCACGACGCTCAACGCAATGCACGCGATGAAAGAGGACGCCTTCCGCATGAAGGAGTGCCTGCTGAAGGGGGATTTCGACACCTTCGCCGCCTGCATGCGCAAGACCTGGGAGGCCAAGAAGCAGTTGGCCGACAACATCAGCAGCAAGCCGATCGACCGGACGGTCCAGGCGGCGCTCGACGCCGGCGCGCGGGCAGGCAAAATATCCGGAGCGGGCGGCGGCGGCTTCCTGACGTTCCTGGTGCAGCCTGAACGGCGCGTTGACGTGATCCGCGCCTTGAGCCGCCAGGACGGGCAGGTCATGACCTGCCACTTCACCCGGCACGGCACCGAAGGCTGGAAAATCCATTAGCCGGGCGGCCGCGCTGGCATGCCGCAGTCGTGGCCCGTTGGCTGGACCGATTGATGGCTGCAAGAGGCTGCTTGCCTCTCTACCGACCTCCCCGCGGCAGCTTGGAAAGTGAACCATGGATTTCATTGAAGCCTACTTGGATGAGACTCTTCTCTCGACCCAGGCATTCTGCAGCGATGCGCGGCACCGCCGGGTGCTGACCGACATGGCCGATGCCATCGTCGCCGCGCTGCGCAACCGCGGCAAGCTGCTGGTGTGCGGCAACGGCGGAAGCGCCGGCGACGCCCAGCACATCGCAGGCGAGTTCATCTCGCGTCTTATATACGACCGCGCCCCGCTCGCGGCGATTGCGCTCACGACGGACACGTCGGTGCTCACCGCCACCGGCAATGACTATGGCTACGAGCACGTCTTTGAACGCCAGGTGCTCGGCCTCGGGCAGCCGGGCGACGTACTGCTCGGCATTTCCACGTCCGGCAATTCGGCCAACGTGCTGCGGGCCTTCGCCGCGGGGAAGGAGAAGCAGCTCGTCTGCATCGGCTTCACCGGTGCCCAGGGCGGCCCCATGATCAAGGCGTGCGACCTGCTGCTGCAGGCGCCGTCAACCCGCACGGCCATCATCCAGCAGCTCCACATCATCGCCGCCCATATCGTCTGCGCGCTGGTCGAGCGCACGATGTTCCCGCAGGACGAGGCTCTGATCCGGACTTGACGCGCCCGCCGCCGCCCTGGGCGCGGCTGCCCTTCGGGATCGTCGCGGGCGTGCCATGGGGGCGGTCGGAGCAGACGTGACGGCGTCACCCTTGCTCATCCCGATCCTGGAACACCTCCGCAGCCGGCCGTCCCGGACCTGGTCCATCGTGATCACGGTGTTCGGCGACGCCGTTGTTCCGCGCGGAGGCTCGCTCGGGGTGGGGTCCCTCCTCGGCCTCTTCGCCGGCATGGGCATCGGCAGTGGGGTCGTCCGCACGGCAATGTCGCGTCTCGCCGCGGATGGCTGGCTGCAAAGCAGGCGTGTCGGACGGAGCAGCTTCTACAGGCTGACCGGCAAGGGCCAGGAGAGCTTTACCGCCGCGGCGGAGCGGGTTTACGGCGCGCCGCCCCAGGAGTGGGACGGCCGGTTCCACATCCTCCTGACGGAGGGTGGGACCGACCAGGATGCGGCACGGGCCGCGCTGGAGGGGGCGGGCTTCGGGAGCGCCGGACCTGGGATCTGGGTCGCGCCGACCACGCGGCAGGTGCCAGCTGAGGCCGAGACCCCCATCCAGATCGAAGGTCGCATGAGCCTGGAAACGGCCCGGCGCCTAGCGGCACGGGTCTGGCCCCTGGCGGACACCGCCGCAGCTTACGGGCGCTTCCTGGAAGCGTTCGGGCCGCTGTCCGACTGGATCGGCGCCGACGGGCGGCTGTCCGATCTTGACGCCCTGGTCGCCCGCATTCTTCTGGTTCACGAGTACCGGCGCGTGGTGCTTCGCGACCCCCTGCTGCCGCGCGCGCTCCTGCCGGAGGGCTGGGCGGGCGTGCCGGCACGCGAGCTTTGCCGGGCGGTTTACCAAGCCCTGCTGCCGGGGTCCGAACGCTGGCTGGGCCAGCATGGCCGGACGGAGGATGGCCCCCTGCCACCCGCTGAAGGTCTCCAGCGCCGGTTCGGCCCCTGACGCCTTTGGCGAATGCATTACAGAATATTTTTGACTATGCGAACTTCTGTGTCATGTTGCAAAGGCTGGGAAACGGAGGACGTCATGTACACGCAAGGCTTGTCTGGCCCCGATGCAGCGGCTCCTGCAAAGGCAGCGGAAGACTCCGAGCTGGCGGCCCGCTTCCAAGACAGGATCGACCGCGAGGACCGCATCGAGGCGAACGACTGGATGCCCGCCGCCTACCGCCGGACGCTGACCCGGCAGATCTCCCAGCACGCCCATTCCGAGATCGTCGGCATGCTTCCGGAAGGCAACTGGATCGCCCGCGCGCCGACGCTGCGCCGCAAGGCGATCCTGCTCGCCAAGGTGCAGGACGAGGCCGGCCATGGCCTCTACCTGTACGCCGCGGCCGAGACGCTCGGGAAAAGCCGGGAGGAGATGTTCGACGAGCTGCTGGCGAACAAGGCCAAGTACTCGTCCATCTTCAACTACCCGACCCTGACCTGGGCGGACATCGGCGCCATCGGCTGGCTGGTGGACGGCGCCGCCATCATGAACCAGATCCCGCTGTGCCGGTGCTCCTATGGCCCCTACGCCCGGGCGATGATCCGGGTGTGCAAGGAGGAAAGCTTCCACCAGCGCCAGGGCTACGAGATCATGATCGCGCTGTGCCGGGGCACGCCGGAGCAGAAGGAGATGGCGCAGGACGCGCTGAACCGCTGGTACTGGCCGTGCCTGATGATGTTCGGCCCGCCGGACGGGGATAGCACGCACAGCGACCAGTCCACGAAGTGGAAGATCAAGCGGTTCTCCAATGACGAGCTGCGGCAGAAGTTCCTGGACGCGCTCGTCCCGCAGACCGAGTTCCTGGGCCTCGCCCTGCCGGACTCCGGCCTGCGCTTCGAGGCGGGCGAAGACGGGGCGGGCGGAGACGGGACCGCGCCCGGGCATTGGCGCCATGGGCCGATCGACTGGGAAGAGTTCCGGCAGATCCTGGCCGGCAACGGCCCCTGCAACCGCGGCCGCATCTCCTCCCGCCAGCGCGCGCATAAGGAAGGCGCCTGGGTGCGGGAAGCGGCAGCAGCCTATGCGGCGAAGCAGGCCAGCCGGAAAGCGGCTTGAGGCCCTTATCAGGAGACGCCGCGATGCCCGACCCGAAGACGCCGGACACCCCGTTGTGGGAGGTGTTCCTTCGCAGCCGGAACGGCCTGGCCCACAAGCACGTCGGCTCGCTGCATGCCGCCGACGAGACCCTGGCGTTGCAGGCGGCGCGCGACCTTTACACGCGCCGGGGCGAGGGCCTGTCGATCTGGATCGTGCCGTCCAAGGCGATCATCGCTTCCGACCCGGCGGACAAGGGCATGATGTTCGAGCCGACCGCGTCCAAGGCGTACCGGCACCCGACCTTCTACGACGTGCCTGACGACGTCGGCCACATGTGAGCGGAGGCCGCGGCATGGCCACCACCTCCATACGGGTCAACGAGACCCCGCTCGTGCTGTATGCGCTGCGCCGGGCCGACGACGCGCTCGTGCTCGGCCACCGCCTGTCCGAGTGGATCGGCCATGGCCCGATGCTTGAGGAGGAGATGGCGCTCGGCAACATCGGCCTCGACCTCATCGGCCAGGCGCGCTCGCTCTACGCCTACGCCGCCGAGCAGGAGGCCGCGGGCAACGACGAAGACAAGCTCGCCTACCTGCGCGATGCGCCGCAGTACCGCAACCTGCTACTGGCCGAGCATCCGAACGGGGATTTCGGGCAGACGATGGTGCGCCAGCTCTTCTATTCCGCCTTCGCGGACCTGTACTGGCGCGCGATGACGGAGAGTCCCGACGGCACCCTCGCCGCCATCGCGGCGAAGTCGGAAAAGGAAAGCGCCTACCACCTCCGGCACGCCTCCGAGTGGGTGATCCGCCTGGGTGACGGCACCGACGAGAGCCATGGGCGCGCCCAGGAGGCGGTGGACCAGCTTTGGGGCTACACTGGCGAGATGTTCGAGTGCGACGCGGCCGAGCGCAGCCTTGTGGACGGCCGCACGATCATCGACCCGGCCACGCTGCGCGACGCCTGGGACCACACGGTCGGGTCCGTGCTGTCCCGCGCCACGCTGAGCCGGCCCAAGACCCAATGGATGCAGAGCGGCGGCCGGTCCGGGCGGCACAGCGAGCACCTGGGCCTTCTGCTCAGCGTCATGCAGCACACCCAGCGCACCTACCCGGGGGCGGCCTGGTGAACCCGCCGGAGCAGGATGCCGAGGCGCTGCGGACGCGGGCGCTGCGAGCCTGCGAGACCGTCTGCGATCCCGAGATCCCGGTGCTCACCGTCGCGGACCTGGGGGTGCTGCGCGGCGTCGAGGTGCGGGACGGACGGGTGGAGGTGACGATCACGCCCACCTACTCCGGCTGCCCGGCGATGGGCATGATCCAGTTCGAGATCGAGGCGGCGCTGGACCGGGCGGGCATCCCAGGCCTGCCGGTGCGGACCGTGCTGTCCCCGGCCTGGACCACCGACTGGATGACGGAGAACGGCCGCCGCAAGCTGCGCGAGTACGGCATCGCCCCGCCGAAGCCGGGGGGCGGACGGCGCGAACTGTTCGGCATGGAGGAGGTCGTCTGCCCGAACTGCTCGTCGTCCGACACGCAGGTGCTGTCCGAGTTCGGCTCGACCTCGTGCAAGGCGCTGTGGCGCTGCAAGGAGTGCCGCGAGCCGTTCGACTACTTCAAGTGCCATTAGGGCCGCCATGTCCGCCGCGCCGCGCTTCCACGTCCTCCGCGTCGCCGACCTGCGGCGGGAGACGGCCGACGCGGTGTCCATCGCGTTCGAGATCCCGCCGGATCTCCGGCCGGACTACCGCTTCGCGCCCGGCCAATACCTCACCCTGCGGAAGACGCTTGAGGGGGAGGAGGTGCGCCGCTCCTACTCGATCTGCTCGGGTCCGGACGACGGCGAGCTGCGGATCGCCGTGAAGCGCGTGGATGGCGGCCTGTTCTCCGAATGGGCCAACGGCGGCATCCGCGCCGGCGACCTGCTCGACGTCATGACGCCGACGGGGCGCTTCGGCATGGCGCCCGCGACGGATGCGGCACGGATCTACGTCTGCTTCGCGGCCGGGTCGGGCATCACGCCGGTGCTGTCCATCATGCGGGGCATCCTCGGCCGGGAGGCGCACAGCCGCGTGTTCCTGTTCTACGGCAACCGCTCGACGGGCGACATGCTGTTCCGGGAGGCGCTGGAGGAGTTGAAGGACCGCCACCTGGGTCGGCTTTCGGTGTTCCACGTGCTGTCACGGGAGCAGCAGGACGTGCCGATCCTGAACGGCCGGCTCGACATGGAGAAGGTGCGGCTCCTGTTGCGGCACCTGATCCCTGCGGAAACGGTGGACCACGTGTTCCTCTGCGGACCGACCGGCATGATTGACGAGGTGGGGGCGGCGCTGGCCGACCTCGGCCTGCGGCCCGAGCAGGTGCATGTGGAACGCTTCGTGTCGGCGCTCGGCGGCAAGCCGCGCCCGAAGCCCGCGCCGGCGCGGATCGAGGCGCCCTACGCGACGGCCGGCCTGGTGGCGGACGGGCGGCGTGCGGAGGTCCCCGTCGCGGAGGGTGAGTCGGTGCTGGACGCGGCGCTGCGCGCGGGCCTTGACCTGCCGTTTGCCTGCAAAGGCGGAATGTGCAGCACCTGCCGGGCACGGGTCCTGGAGGGCGCCGTCGAGATGAAGCTGAATTTCTCGCTGGAATCTTGGGAAATCGAGGCGGGCTTCGTGCTGACCTGCCAGGCGC
Organism: uncultured Acetobacteraceae bacterium; assembly: GCA_964236755.1. Classification (GTDB taxonomy): domain Bacteria; phylum Pseudomonadota; class Alphaproteobacteria; order Acetobacterales; family Acetobacteraceae; genus CAHJXG01. The sequence goes on along the minus strand of CAXSHI010000024.1, from coordinate 19,122 downwards.
ACCCGACGACGCCTCGGGTCGTCATCGACTACGATCAGGTGTGACGCCCACGGATTAGTGCCTGGGCGTGGCGGGCCAGGCCATGTCGCACGCGGCAGCGCCCCGGCAGCGCGCGGTGGTTCAAGCGGCGCCCATGCGAGCGCTTCTGCAACTTCATGGAACCGTCCCACGCCGGCCCTGGCGCTCAACGCTCCCGGTCGCCAAGGTTCTCGGCATGGAAAGGTCGGGCAGGCGCCCCGATCGCATCGTGATCTGACGTGCGCGGCCCGTCAGGCCGTGGCTGAGAAAGGCTACCAGATGAACGCATCGCCAACCGCAACCGCGTTTCCATCACCTTCAAGGAACTCGACCCATGCGCTTTGTCGTTTTCGGCTTGCTTCTCGCGTGTCCCGCCGTCGCCGCTCCGGCCGATGAGGCAGCGGTCTGCACGGCCCGCCATGCCGGAATCACCAAGCAGGCGGCCACGTTCACCGGCGACGCCCGCATCAAGCGCCTGATCGACGCGGACCTCAAGCGGGCCTTGAGGGAGCAGGCGGAGGGCGACAGCGACGAGTGCATCGAGGCGCTCGACCACGCGACGAAGCTCCTCGCCGGCGACATGTGACCTCCGCGCGTTCATCCTTCATGACATTGCCATGACGTTTGCCGCTTGGCCCGGTGCCGGGCAGGCGCTTCGCGTGCCGCTCTGGCAATCTGGCCCCGATGTTCGTGCGCCGGGACAAGCAGGCTGGGCGGGTCGAGGCCGGGTTCACGTTGCTCGAAGTGCTCGTGGCCCTTGCTGTCGCCGTTCCCGCACTTGTCCTGCTTTACCGCCAGGGCGCGGTCGCGATGGGGATCACGCGGACGGCTGCAGCCTATCAAGAGGCTGTCTCGCGCGCGCAGTCGCGTCTCGACGCGCTGACCGGCACAGGCTTGGTTGCGGGCGAGGGGGAGGGCGACGACGGCGGCGGCTTCCGGTGGCGGACCCGGATCGTGCCGGTGGCCTCGGCGCCGGTGCCGCCCCGGCCCTCGTCCCCCGTCGCCAGCAACACGCTTTATACCGTCGCGGTCGAGATCTCGTGGCCTGGCGGCGCCGGCCTGCAGCGCATCCTGCTTGAAACGCGGCGCGTGGGCTTCGCGCCGGCGGGCCGCCCTTGACGGGCAGGCGGCGGCCCGTGATGCCGGCTTTACCTTGCTGGAAATCCTGGCGGCGGTGGCCGTGTTCGGCACCGTGCTCGCACTGCTGACCCAGGGCGTGCAGTTCGGCATCCGTGCGGCGCGGCTGCAGGCCGAGGCCCACGACCGGACCGGCGACCTGGCCGCCGTCGATCACGCGCTGCGGCGCATGGTCGCCCTGGCAGACCCGGGCACCTATCCGGAACCGGCCACGCTGCGCGGCACCGCGCAGCGCCTGTCGTTCACCACCGAGCTGCCCCTGCATGGCGGCGGGCAGGCGCAGCGGGCCGACATCACCCTGTCGGCCGAGGCCGGGCGCCTGCTGCTGCGCTGGGCGCCGCACCGCCACGCCGAGCTTTACGGCGGGATGCCGGAAGTGCAGGAGACGGTCATGCTCGACGGCGTGGAGCGGCTCGACCTGGCATATTGGGCGTCTGGCGCTTGGCTCCCCGACTGGAGCGCCGACAAGCTGCCGGCGCTGATCCGCATCCGCATCGTGTTCCCCGGCGGCACCGGACGCCACTGGCCGCCGCTGCTCGTCGGCCCGGTCCGGGAGGCGCTTGAGGAATGAGGCGGCCGAGACCAGGGCGCCGCCCCCCGGCCGACGCCGGCTTTGCGCTGCTCATCGTGCTGTGGACGCTGTTCCCGGTGGCGCTGCTGTTCGCGATGCTGGCGGCGTCGTCGCGGTCGGACGCGCAGCTGACGGCGAACCTGCGCAGCGCCGCCGAGCTTGAGGCCGTGGCGGACGGCGCCATCCACACGGCGCTGTTCGACCTGCTGCGGCGTGGCGGGGCGGCCCGCGACGTCCTGCCCGCGGTCGGTCGGCTGTCCGGCGCGGATGTCGGCATCGAGGTCGCGGACCAGTCCGGGCTGATAAACCCGAACGTCGCGTCGCCGGACCTGCTCGGCGCGCTGCTGCTCCGGCTCGGCGCCGATGCGGGACAGGCGGGGCGCATCGCCGCCGCGGTCGCGGACTGGCGGGCGCCGGGCCGCCGCTCGGCGCGCCGCGTCGTCAAGGCCGCGCAGTACCAGGCGGCGGGGCTGCGCTACGGCCCGCCCGGCGCGCCGTTCGAGACCCTGGGCGAGCTGGGCGACGTGTTCGGCATGACGCCGGCCCTTCTGGCGGCGCTCGCGCCGCATCTGACCCTGTATTCGGACGGCGACCCGGACCCGGCCATGGCCGACCCGGTCGTGCGCGCCGCGTTGCGCGACGTGGGCTATGGCGAACGTGCGGAACGGGCAGCCGTGCAGGTGGTTCGCATCACCGCGACCGCGCAACGCGGCACCGCCCGCGCAGTCCGCAGCGCCGTCATCCGGATTGGGGCCTCATCGAACGGGCGCGGCTGGCGCATCCTGGCCTGGGAATGACGGGGAACGGGCGGGGCCAACCAGTCGGCCGAAAACGGAGCAAGGCCGCGACGGTCCCGAGTGGATGTCGATTGCGGCGGGCGGCATTCACCAAATACGTGCCGAAGCCACGGCAGACGGTCGGAATTTCTCTAAACTGTCTTTCTTCCAATCAGGATTGATTTGTCCTGGTCTGTTAGAAGTGCCGACTTGGCGGCCTGGGACTGGCTTGTCGCCTGTCGAGCCGGCCGGCTTACGAGAACAGAGGGATCATGGCAGTGCTTCAACACCGACGCATTCTGAAAGCGGGCCTGCTGGCCACGACATGGTTGGCTGCGCTGCCGTTGGCGCACGCCGCGGACAACACGCTGATCGACGGCAACAACGGCACGCTGCCGCTGCCGACCGGGCAGTTCGTCACGCCGACTGCGCCGCTGACCAACGCGGTGCAGCAGGACCTGAACCCTGGCCTGCCCGACTACCCGAACTTCGTCGCCGGCGAGGCGGTGCGCTCGCAGCTCAGCCCGGACGGCGCCACGCTCGCGATCATCTGCGCCGGGCAGAACACGCTGAACGACAAGACCGGCGCGGTCGATGTGCTGAACTCGACGCAGTACATCTTCCTCTACGACGTTTCGGGCGCCAACAAGACGGCGCCCAAGCTGCTCCAGGCGATCAAGCAGGCGAACGCGCATATCGGCCTGGTCTGGTCGCCGGACGGCGGCACGCTGTATGCCGCGGGCGGCAACGACGACGCGGTCTATGCCTACACCCAGGCCGGCGGCGTCTGGTCGCAGGCGGCGAAGATCGCCCTGGGCCACAAGGTCGTGCCGGCCAGCAGCGGTGCGGCCAGCCCGGCCGCCCCCGCCGGCGGCGTCGGCCTCGCCGTGCAGCCGAACGCGAGCGGCCTCGGCATCTCCGGCGACGGCGCAATGCTGGTCGTCGCCAACAACTACAACGACTCCATCAGCGTGATCGACACCGCGACCATGGCGGTCCGCTACGAGCACGACCTGCGCCCCTACTTCGCGGGCAACGAGGGCACGGACGGCGTTGCCGGCGGCGAGTATCCGCTCGCGGTGGTGATCAAGGGCGCTACCGCCTACGTGTCCTCCAACCGCGACCGCGAGGTGGTGGCGGTCGATATCTCGTCGCCTTCGGCCGGCCGCCTCCTCACCCGCGTCAAGCTTGACGGCAACGCGAGCGGGATGACGCTCAACAAGTCGCAATCGACCTTGTATGTGGCGCAGGACAATGCCGACCAGGTCGCGGTGATCGACACCGGCAGCAACCAGGTCACGGCCAGGATCGACGCGCGCGCGCCGGCCGGGGTCCTGACCGGTCCGCACTACACGGGCGCCGCCACCTTCGCCGTGACGCTCTCGCCCGACGAGACGACGCTTTATGCCGTCAACAACGGCTCCAACTCCATTGCCGTGATTCCGCTGGCCGGCGCGAACGCCCACACGGTCGCCGGCCTGATCCCGACCGCCTACGCGCCGAAGGACGTCACCTTCAGCGCCGACGGCACGTGGATGTACATCATCAACGGCAAGAGCGACACGGGGCCGAACCCCGGAAACCTGATGGGCAACACCGCCCTCATCACCAACCTCACCTACCCCGGCGGCAACAAGGCCGCGGCGGCGGCGGCGAAGGCGTCGAACAACTACCAGTTCCAATTGGAGCATGCGACCCTGGTCAGCGCCCAGGTCCCGAGCAGCGCCGACATGGCGACCATGACGGCTGCGGTGGCCCGCAACAACCTCTACAGCGTCCCGCCCGACACGAGCGACGAGTCGGTGATGGGCTTTCTGCACAAGAAAGTCCAGCACGTGATCTACGTCGTGAAGGAGAACCGCACCTTCGACCAGATCCTGGGCGACCTTACCAACGGCGCGAACGCCGACCCGTCGCTGACGCAGTTCGGCCGGCGCATCACGCCGAACTTCCACCGGCTCGCCAACAACTTCGTGACGCTCGACAACTTCATGGACCCCGGCGACGGCAGCATGGACGGCTGGTCCTGGACCATGCGCGGCCGCATCACCAGCACGGAGGAGGTGACGCAGCAGATCAACTACGCCGGCGTCAACCGCGGCCTGTCCTATGAGTCCGAGGGCGCGAACCGCAACGTGCCCATCGGCTTGCCGACCGCGGCGGACCGCGATACGGCGACGAAGGGGCTGTTCACCGCCGGATCGTCCAGCCTGCCTGGCGGCACCGCCAACCTCTTGCCCGGCATTGCCGACGTGGCGGGCGTTGATGCCCCGTTCGGCATCCAGAACGGCTACATCTTCGACGCAGCGCTGCAGGCGGGCCTGACCGTGCGAAACTACGGCTTCCTCACGAACAACATCGGTCCCATCACCTATCCCGACGGCAAACCGATTGAGAACCCAGGCGAGTCCGGCGTCGTTCAGGTCGCGGCGCTCAACCCGACCTTGGCGCCGTTCACCGACGTGTATTTCCGCGGGTTCGACATGAACGTCTCGGACCAGTGGACCTTCAACGAGTGGAACCGCGAGTTCATGGGCTTTATCGCCAACAATAACCTTCCGAGCCTTGAGACGGTACGCCTGAGCCACGACCACACCGGCAGCTTCGCGACCGCGCTCGCCGGGGTGAACACGCCCGACACCCAGGAAGCGGACAACGACCTCGCCGTCGGCCGCCTGGTCGAGGCGGTGGCGCACAGCCCGTATGCCGACAACACCGTGATCATCGTGACCGAGGATGATTGCCAGGACGGCCCCGACCACCTCGACTCGCACCGGGCGACCACCTACGTCGTAGGCGCCTACGTGAGGAAGCGGGCAGTGATCAGCACGCGCTACAATCAGGTGAGCGTGCTGCGCACCATCGAGGACATCTTGGGCACGCCGCACATCAACCTGAACACCGCCTACCAGCGGCCGATGACCGACGTGTTCGACGTGTCCTCGTCGGGCAACTGGACCTACAACGCCATCGCCTCGACGATCCTGAAGACGACCTCGCTCGCCTTGGCCGACACCGGGGTGAAGTATGCGGACGGCCCGGACATCCTGCCGCGGCACGACGCGGCCTATTGGGCGAAGGCGACGCGGGGCTTCGACTTCTCGGCGGAGGACCGCGTGCCGGTCGATCTGATGAACGAGGTGATGTGGGAGGGCCTGATGGACGGCAAGCCCTACCCGACGCGGCGCTCAGGCGCGAAGATGGGCACCGTCGCGGCGAACGGGACAGAGTAGGCGCGTTGAAGGCTTAAGCCCGCAAGCGTCAGGGCCACGGCTGCGCGAGGGGCGGGTGAACAGCCTTCCCCTCGTTTTTGTGTGCGTCTGCTATGGTTTCGCCCGTGTCGTCAGCAGGAAGATCGCCGACAAGCCCGCGAACAGGATCGGCCCGGACCAAATCCCAGCCGTCACCTGGCGGAGCGTCAGGCAGGCCACGGCGACCCAGCCCACGACGGCGACGGCGCCGTCATCGACGAACAAGGCCCAGAGTTCGTGCAGGCAGCGCCGCAGAAGCGTCAAGACGGCCGCGCCGCGCCGCGCCGCCGGAGCGAGGTGGCAGCCAGGACCGAGAGCAGCAGGTAGGCGACGCCGAGCGGGACGATGGCCAGGTCGTCGCCGGGCCAGCCCAGCCCGGCGCCTTCGCCCACCCAGAATGTGCCCAAGCCAGCCAGCGAAGCGCCGACCAGGCGTTTCAGCGTGTTCTCGGGCACGCGGGTGATCGGGCGGTGCAGCAGCACCCCGGCGGCGATGACAAGCACAAGGGCCGCGGCCGCGCCCAGGGCCGCAGGCCCGAGCAAATCCGCGCCGCCCGCGCCGACCGCTACCACGATGAAGATCACCTCCAGACCCTCGACCGCAGTGGCCTGGAAGGACGCCGCAACGCCCGGCCCGTCCCACGACGCCACGGGAGCAGCGATGCGGCCAACCCGGTCGCGGTGCCGCCGGAAGGCCGCGTCCTCGTCGCGCAAGGGGACGATGCCGGCCGCGCGCCGTGTCGCCTTGCGCAGCCACCGCATGCCGAACAGCACGAGCAGCAGGCCGACCGCAAGCTTGGCGGGACCGAGCGGAAGCGAGCCGAGCGCCGGGCCGAACACCGCGGCGAGCACGGCCAGCAGCGCCAGCGCCGCGGCGGCGCCGCCGAGCGCCGAGCGCCATCCCCGCGCCGCACCCACGGCGAGCACGACCGTCAGCGCCTCGATGAACTCCACCAGCGCCGCAGCACCAGACGTCGCGAAGGCCGAGAACGCCTGGGATGTCATGTCAGGTCACGGGGCAGATCACGCAGGAGAGCCATGACGCTTAGAAAGCATGTCGGCGCCCCACGCGCCAGAGACGCGCAGGCAAGTGCTTGCACGTCATGGAACTATCATACCAAAGCACAATTTTTTCGATATCACGCATAGGATGTTCAAAGGCAAAGAACGCGAATTCTTCCGCGCTGGGTGTACTATTGAGACATGCACCCCCGCTTTGCAGGCCGTCGCCGCCGTCTGCCTCCTGTATGGCCCGGCGCAGGGCTGGGCGCAGGAGGTCCTGCCGCTCGGCGAGGTGCGCGTTGAGGACGACCGCGCGAACGACGCCGTCGCCCAGGCGCCGACCCGTGCGCCGCTGAGCGCCGTGCAGCCGACCTCCGTCATCAGCGGCCCGTTCATCCAGAACAACATCCCGGCGCAATCCGACTACGCGCAGGCCGTGGGCCTCGCGCCGAGCGTCTTCGCCATCGAGCAGAACGGCCCCGGCAACGCCTTCTCGGGCCAGGTCAGCGTGCGCGGCTTCACCGACGGGCAGTACAACGTGACGCTGGACGGCATCCCGTTCGGGGACAGCAACAACTACACCCACCACACCTCGTCCTACTTCATGAACCGCGACCTCGGGCAGATTTCGGTGGACCGCGGGCCGGGCACGGCGTCCACGATCGGCAACGCGACCTTTGGCGGCACCATCGCGCTCGAAAGCAAGGCACCGGCGGTGCGGACCACGCTCACGCCCTACGCCTCGGGCGGCAGCTTCAACACGGTGCTGTACGGGGCGCAGCTCGACACGGGGCCGTTGCCCGGCGGCGGGTCCGCGGTGTTCGACGGCGAGCACACGTCGAGCGACGGCGCGCTCACCTATGCCGGCGCCAAGCGCACCAACCTGTTCGCCAAGGCGGTCTCGCCGCTCGGGCCGAACACGACGCTCACGATCGTCGGCATGTACAACGCGACGGACCAGTACTTCGCCCGCGGCGCCTCGCTGGCACAGATCAGGGGGTTCGGCCCGAACTACGGCTTCTCGAATGATCCGAAATTGCAGAACTACTACAAATACAATTTCAATCACAGCGACTCCGATTTCAACTACATCGGAATCAAGTCGCAGATCTCGGATGCCTGGTCCGTGGAGAGCAAGCTCTACACCTATGGCTATTTCCTGAAAGGCACGCGCGGGATCGACGTGTCCAACGCCTCCTTTTCCGGAACTGCGTACTCGAAGACGGACGTGCCGGGCACGGTGCAGAACAACCTCTACCGCGCGTTCGGCGACACGTTCCAGATCAAGCGGGCCGGCTCCTACGGCGACATCAAGGTCGGCGCCTGGATCGAGAACCAGTCGAACGGCTACAGCCAGGCGAACATCGACCTGACCCGCGGCGGCATCCTGGCCCCGAACTCGCTGGCCGCGTTCACCTACCTCGACCACGAGGACCTGTTCACCCTGCAGCCCTACCTGGAGCTGGAGCTGCGTCCGCTGCCGGGCCTGACGATCACGCCGGGCATCAAGTACGACTACTTTCAGCGTTCGCTCAACGCCCGGGTCAACGTCGGGACAGGGCTGCCGCTCAAGGACCGGAAGGCCTACGGCGCGCCGCTGCCGGCGGTGACGGCGCGTTACCTCATCAATCCCAACTGGGCCGCGTACGTGCAGTATGCGAAGGGCTTCCAAGCGCCCAACCTCAACTATATCCAGAACGCCGATCCGTCCAAGAGCAAAGTCGATCCGCAGCAGACGGACAACTACCAGGTCGGCACCACTTGGCAGAGCCGCGCGCTCTCGGTCTCGGGCGATCTTTACTACATCGACTTTTCCAACATGGTCGCGAGCCGCAACGTCGGCGTGAACACGATCTACTTCAACCAAGGCGCCGTGGACTACTACGGCATCGAGGCGGAGGCGACGCTCGCCATCGGCCACGGCATCAGCCTGTATGCCAACGCCAGCGGCAACGTGGCCCGCAACCGCGCCACGCACCAGCCCATCGCCAACGCGCCCGAGGCGACGGCGGCCGGCGGCGTCATCTATGTGAACGAAGGCTTCAACGCCACGCTGCTCGACAAGTGGGTCGGCAGCCGATACGGCGACATCAACCTCCGGCAGGGCCTGTCCCCGTTCAACCAGCTCGACGCCGCGCTGTCCTACAAGGTGCAGCGGCCGGGCCTGCCGCCGGTCAAGCTGGGCCTGCAGGTGGAGAACCTGCTCGACAGCCGCAAGATCACCGCGTTCGACCTGTATGCCGGAGCCAAGCAGACGCCGCTCTACTACACCCAGCCCGGCCGCAGCGTGTTCGCCTCGGTCGAGATCCCGCTCTGAGCCTGCCGCGTCCGGCGAGGCCCCGGATGCGGCCCACCCGCCTGCGGCTTGCCGCCGCGGCATTGACCATGGCCGCGGTCGCCGCGGTCGCCGCATTATGGCCGTCGGGCGGCGACGGGCTGGTCATCTACTCCGCCATGGGACCGCCCGGCGCGATGATCCCCGCCTTCGAGGCCGAGACGGGCCTCCACGTCACCTACGTCAACATGGGCGGTGGCCCGCTTCAGGCCCGCATCTACGCCGAGGGCGACCACCCGCGCTGGACGGTCGCGTGGTTCGTGGGCGACGCCGCGATGGCCGCCCTCGACCGCGCCGGCCTGCTGGCCCGGCACCCGCCGGACAGCACGGACCGGCCCGACGCCGAATGGCCGGACGCGGACTGGACCCCCGAGGCCCGCGCGCTGCTGCCGCCCGACGGCGCCTACTTGCCGACCGGGCTGATCCTTGCGGGCGTGTTCGTGACCCGGCGGACGGCGGAGGCGCCCTCACCCGCCTGGTCGGCGCTGCCGCGGGTCGCGGGCGGCGTCGGCCTCGTCAGTCCCGTCGCGTCGGGCACGGCCTACCCCGTGCTGTCCGCCACCATGGAGGCCGCGGGCGGCATCGACGCCGGGCACTCCCTGCTGCGCGCGCTGCGGGACCGGGGACTCGGCGTTTTCGCAGCCAACCCGCTGCTGATCGCCCGGCTCAGGAGCGGCGACGTGGCGCTCGGCGTGCTGCCCAGCGAGGCCGCCTATGCGCTCGCCGAGCGCGACCCGGGGTTCCGCGTGACGGTGCCGCAGCCGGCCGGGCTGGTGCCGGCGGTGATCGGCGTCAGCGCCCGCGCAAGCCCGGCGGCCCGGGCCGCCGCCGGGCGCTTCGTCCGTTTTCTGCTGACCCCGGAGGGTCAACGGCTCGTGCGCCAGTCCACCGCCGAAGGGTTCGCGTGGCCCCCGACTGCCGACGCACCCGTGCCGCCGGGCTTGCCCCGGCTCGCGGACCTGGCCTTGGTGCACCCGGACGCTGGCGCCTGGGGCACCCGCCAGGGCGAGGAAATCGGCTGGTTCCGGCGCGAGATCGCGCCGTGAGCGCCGCCCGCACGGCCGCGCTGCTGCCGGTGGCGGCCGCGGTGTTCGTCACCTATCCGCTCCTGCGCTTCCTGCTGCTGCCTTTGGTGCCTGCGCTCGGGCCGGCCTTCGCGCCGCCGCCGGGCGACGGCCCCAGCCTTGGCATGGCCGCGATGAACACCATCCGCCTCGCGACGCTTTCGGCCGGGTGCGCGCTGGCGCCGGCCCTGTGGCTCGGCATGATGCTGGAGCGGCGCCGTTGGGGTGGGCAGCGCGTCCTGGCCGCCACCCTGCTGCTGCTGTTCCTGCTGCCCGGCTACCTCGTGGCGGCCGGGTGGCAGATCCTGCTGGGCAGCACGGCGCTCCGCTCCGCCGCCTCCCTGCGCGACGCGCTGCTCGGCTGGCCCGGCCTGGTCGGCCTCACGGCGCTGAAAGGGCTGCCGGTCGCGACGCTCGCGGCGCGGGCCGGCTGGGCCGCGCGCCGGCCGGGGCTTGAGGACGCTGTGCTGCTGCACGTGCGCGGGCGGGGGCGGCGAGCGCTGCTCTCGGCCCGGCCGATGCTGCCGTTCGCCGCCGCCGCGTTCCTGATCGTGTTCGTCGAGGCGACGCAGGATTACGGCCTCGCCGCCACGCTTGGCGCGCGGCTGCGCCTGCCGCTGCTGGTGGGCGAGGTTTATGCGAGCCTGGCCAACTGGCCGATCTCCTGGGCGCGGGCGGCGCAGGCCGGCGACCTCCTGATGCTGGTCGCGCTGCTGCCGGCGGCCATCCGCCTCCTGCTTCCCCGGTCCGCCCCGCCACTGCTCGACCGTGGCCGTGCGCCGCCGCTGCGGCCGGCGTCGTGGTGGGAACGCTGGCTCGGCTGGAGTGTTGTGGCGCTCCTGCTCTCCCTCGGCTGCGGCGTGCCGCTGCTGGCGCTGGCGACGGATGCGGCGTCGCCGGAAGCCGGGGGCGTGCCCGACGGGGCCGGGCGCGCTCTGCTCGCCTCGCTGCTATACGCCTTCGTCGCGTCCCTCGCTGCCTTATGCCTTGCCTGCGCGTTGGTCGCGGGTCGGGCCGGCTCGCGGCTGGGCACGGCGCTCGCCTGGCTGCCGATGGTCAACATGGCGGTGCCCGGCATCGTGCTTGGCGCGGCCGAGGTCATCGCGTTCAACGGGCCGCCGCTGCCGCTGACCGGCACGCCGCTGGCGCTGCTGCTGGGGGAGACGGCGACGCAGCTGCCGCTGCTCGCCCTGTTCATGCGCGCGCCGATCCGCGCCCGGAGCGCCGCCTACGGCGACGCCGCGCGGGTGCACGGGATCAGGCTCGCGGACCGGATCGAATGGATATACTTGCCGCCGCTGCTGCGTCCGCTCGCCTGGGCGTGGTCGCTCGCGTTCTGCCGGCTGTTCTTCGAGCTGCCGCTGGCGCAGATGCTGGCGCCCGCCGGAGGCGAGCCGGTCGGGGTCCTGCTCGTGCAGCTGCAGCAGTCGCTGCGCTTCGCCGCCGAGGCGCGCCTGGCGCTGCTGGCGATGCTGCTGTGCGGCGCGGTGGCCGGCGGGGTCCTGCTCCTCGCCGGGCGTGACCGGTGAACGGCGGCGACTGCGTGCTCCGGCTGGAAGCTTTGCACCGGTCCTATGCCGGGCGCGCCGTGCTGCGCGGCGTCGATCTGACCGTGCGCCGCGGCGAGATCGCGGTGCTGGTCGGCGGCTCGGGATCGGGCAAGACCACCCTGCTGCGCATCGCCGCCGGGCTGGAACGGGCAGAGACCGGGCGCGTGCGCCTGCGCGGCGTCGATGTGGACGGCCCGTCGGCCCGCCGTTTCGTGCCTCCGGAGCGGCGCGGCCTGGGCATGGTGTTTCAGGAGCACGCCTTGTGGCCGCATCTCACGGCGCGCGAGAACGTGGCGGTTGCGCTGCCGCCGGGCACGGCGCGGCCTGGTGCTGCGGCCGGGGCGCTGCTGGACGCGGTCGAGCTGGCGGGCCTCGCCGACCGGCGCCCGGGCACGCTGTCCGGCGGCCAGCAGCAGCGCGTCGCCCTCGCCCGCGCGCTCGCGACGGGATCGGACCTCCTGCTGCTGGACGAGCCGCTGTCCAGCCTCGACGGGACGGTGCGCGACCGGCTTCGCCCGCTGATCCGAGACATGCTCCGCCGCGACGGCCGGGCCGCGTTGTTCGTCAGCCATGACCGGCTGGATGCGTGGCGCCTGGCGGACCGTATCCTGGTGCTGGAGCACGGCGCGCTTTCGCAATCCGACACGCCGCGGGCGATGTATTCCAGCCCGGCGACCGCAACCGCCGCCCGCACCATGGGCGCCGAGGGCCGGCTCCAGGTGCGGGGCGCCCCTGACGGGCACGTCGTGGCCGCCGGGCGATGCCGAGTGCCGGCGACCTGCATCGGCCTCGCGGCGGACGCGGCGGGCATCGCCCTCGCCCATCCGGACGGAGTGCATATCAGCCGGGACCATGGATTGCCGGCCATCCGCCGCGACTGCGTGTTCGAGGCCGGGCTTTGGCGGACGCGGTGGCAGGTCGGCTGTCCCGGCGACGAACTCCTGGGCCTGCACCAGACGCCCCCGCCGGAGCGGGCCGTGCTTTCCATCGACCCGGCCAAGCTGTTCGCGTTCCCGGCGGAGCACGGCTGATCGCCGCGCGGGCGTGACCCCGGCCGGCGCGGCGCCTTTTGCGCTTGCGTCCCGGCGGCAAGTGTCATGCGATGGCGCCATGACCCAACCCTCCGCGCTATGGCTCCGCAACCCCTTGGCCGTGCTCGGCGATGCCCCGGGCGGGATCGTCGTCGAGGACGGGCGCATCGTCGAACTCCTGGCCGCAGGCGGCGCGCCGGGCCGGCCCGCCACGGCGTTCGACGCCAGCCGGCACGTCGTGCTGCCGGGCCTCATCAACACCCACCACCACTTCTACCAGACCCTGACCCGGTGCCTGCCCGCAGCGCTCGACCGCACCCTGTTCGGCTGGCTGCAGGCGCTCTATCCCGTCTGGGCGCGGCTGACGCCGGAGGCGCTGGACGCCGCCGTCACGGTGGCGATGGCCGAGCTGCTGCTGTCGGGCTGCACCACCACGACCGACCATCATTACGTGTTCCCGCCCGGGCTTGAGGACGCCATCGCCATCGAGGCGGCGGCGGCGGGACGCCTGGGCCTCCGCGCCGTGCTCACCCGCGGCTCGATGGACCTGTCGCAGCGGGACGGCGGCCTGCCGCCCGACAGCGTCGTGCAGGACGCCGACGCCATCTTGGACGACAGCAGCCGCCTGATCGACCGCCTGCATGATCCGGCGCCGCACGCCATGCTGCAGATCGCGCTCGCCCCATGCTCCCCCTTCTCCGTCACCACGCGGCTGATGCGGGAGACGGCGGCGCTGGCGGAGCGCCGGGGCGTGCGGCTGCACACCCATCTGGCCGAGACCGTGGACGAGGCCGCGTTTTGCCAAGCGCGCTTCGGCTGCACGCCACTCGACTACCTGGAGGAGTGCGGCTGGCTGCGGCCCGGCACCTGGCTCGCGCATGGCATCCACTTCAGCGCGGCGGAGATCACGCGGCTCGGGCGCGCCCGGGTTGGGGTGACGCACTGTCCCTGCAGCAACCAGCTGATCGCCTCCGGCACCTGCCCGGTCTGCGCGTTGGAGGCGGCCGGGGTGCCGGTCGGCCTGGGCGTGGACGGCTCGTCCTCGAACGACGGGTCGAACCTGATGCAGGAGGTGCGGGCGGCGTTCCTGCTGCAGCGCGGGGTGAACGGGATCGGCGCCGTGAGCCATCGCGACGCCCTGCGCTGGGCCACCGAGGGATCTGCCTCCTGCATCGGCCGGCCGGAGTTGGGGCGCATTGCGGTGGGTGCCGCGGCGGACCTGGCGCTGTTCACGCTGGATGAGCTGCGGTTTTCCGGGGCGGGGGACCCGTTGGCAGCGATGGTGATCTGCGGGGCGTCCCAGGCGGACCGGGTGATGGTGGCCGGGCGCTGGGTCGTGGAGGATGGCTGCATCCCCGGCCTGGACGTGGCCGGGTTGATGCGCCGGCACGGGTTGGCCGCCCGGCAGCTTGCGGCTAGGTAGCAAATTTTGCCTATATACTAGGCGTTTTGGCTTGTTTCAGCGTAAGATAGCTTAATATTTGGCTTTGTGCACGGGTTTTAATCAATTGCGTTGGTTTGGATGCTGAGTCGGAGCTTCGTTGATCAGCCTGCGCACCTGAAAGCATCTCGAAAACGAAATTTGCGCATCTGGCATGGGTCTTGCTGTTTCTTTTGGGAGACCAAGCATCCATTTTGGGGAAGCACAGCAATGACGCATGCCTGGAAGGCGAAGGCGGCAGCCCTCGCCCTGATCGCATTGACGCCGCGCGAATCCCTCGCTTGGGGGATCGAGTTTCAGGACACCTATCTCAGCATCCGCTATCTCCCGCAGGACAAGCAGCCCGGCTACGCCAAGAACGTCAACGAGGTCGCCGGCAACGTCTCCTATGCGAACGGATGGACCTATGGCTCCAACTTCGCCAGCATCGACTTCGAGGATTTCAGCGCCCGCGGCGACCCGGCCAACAGCGTAACCGGCCACGCCGACTCCAACTCGGCCGAGGTGTACGCGGTGTTCCGCTCGGTGCTGAGCGGCAACAAGGTCACGGGCAGCAACATGTTCTCGTTTGGCCCGATCCGCGACGTAGGCCTGCTGATCGGCTTCGACTTCGACACCCAGAACGACCAGTTCGCATCCTACAAGAAGCTGATCACCTTCGGGCCGCAGTTCTCGTTCAACCTGCCGCGCGGCTTCCTCAACGTCACCTTGGGCTTGTCGCATGAGTGGGACACCAGCGCCTACCTGTCGAACGGCAACGGCACCAACTTCGACCCGGCCTTCACCATCGAGGCCGCGTGGGCCTTCCCCTTCGCGGCCGGCCCCGTCCCGCTCAACTTCACCGGCTTCGCCAACCTGGTCACCCCGAAGGGCAAGGGCGCCACAGGCGACTTCAACCACGGGACCGAGATCCTGCTGCACCCGAAGCTGATGGTCGATGTCGGGGGACTGCTCGGCTACACCCCGAAGAAGATCGAGGCCGGCGTCGGCTACGAGTACTGGCACAACAAGTTCGGCAACATCCCGCGCTACGTGCCGGGCACGGAGCAGAACTCCGTGTTCGTCGAGGTCGGCTATCACTTCTGACAACGAGCTGGACGCTGGCGGAGGGCCGGGTGCAACCGCCAACGCCCGGCGGCGTTGGCCGCGTTGATCCATCATGAGGCTAGGGCTTGCCCCTGCCTCGTCACGAGAAGGATTTTCCATGCCGGTCAAACTGCTATGGGCAACAGCCCTGGTTTTCGGCTTGTCCAGCGGACTGGCCTTTGCCCAGACAAGTGGGGGGCAGACCACCCGCAGCCCCGTGTCGGGCGACCCTGTCCACAAGCCCCAGAGCAGGACAAGCCGCGCGGCGAACCGTGCGGCGAGCATCGCTAAGTCCGACAAGCAGCCGGCAGGCACGGAGAACGGCAACCAGCCGGACCGCGCCGCGGCCGGCGGCGGGGCACGCTGAGCCGGCACCCCGCGGCGTTCGGAGCGGAACGGCTGTAACGTCCTGCCTGGCGGACGAGTTGATCGAGGGAGCGGGACGCGATGGCGGAATCCGACGCAACGGCGGCGCCATCAGCCGCAGCCATCGCTGCAGCCGAAGGCTTGCTTGGCGTCCGCTACACGGATGCGGAACGCGAACTGATGGCGGACAACCTTCTCGCCCAGACCCAGTTGGCGCTGCGGCGACGCGCAGTGCCGTTGCCGGCGACGCTGGCGCCTGCCACCCGTTTCGATCCGCGCCTGCCAGGACATGTCCCGCCCGGGGAGGCCGGACTGTCCATGTTTGACGATGCCCCGGCGCCTCCGGACGGCGACGCTGCCATCGCCTATGCGCCTGTGACCCACTTGGGCGCCTGGCTTCGCCGCGGCTACCTGACCGCCATGCGCTTGACCGACATCTACCTCGCCCGCGTCGCTGCAATCGGCCCGCGACTCGAGTGCTTCGCAACCGTGACGGCCGACGCCGCCCGTGCACGCGCTGCGGAGCTGGATCAGATGTTCCAACGCAACGAGTGGCTCGGCCCGCTGCACGGCATCCCCTACGGCATGAAGGACATCATCGACACCGCCGGTATCGAAACCGCCTGGGGGGCAGAACCGTATCGTGGGCAGATGCCGGCAGAGGACGCCCACGTCACGGCACTACTGCACGCGGCCGGCGCGGTCATGCTGGGCAAGACGACGGTGGGCGCCCTGGCCTACGGCGACATCTGGTATGACGGCCGCACGCGCAACCCATGGAACACCGAGGAAGGGTCGAGCGGATCGAGCGCCGGCTCTGCGTCGGCGACGGCCGCTGGGCTGGTTGGCTTCTCCATCGGCACGGAAACGCTGGGGTCCATTGTCGCTCCCTCGACGCGCTGCGGGACAGTTGGGCTGCGGCCGACCTTTGGCCGGGTGTCGCGCCGCGGCGCCATGGCGCTGTGCCCGTCGCTCGACAAGATCGGGCCGATCTGCCGGACGGTGGAGGACGCGGCGCTGGTGCTGGATGCCATCCGCGGCGTCGACCCGCTGGACGCCTTCCAGATCGATGCGCCGTTTGGTTGGGACAGCACGCGCCCGGTTGCCGGTCTGCGGCTCGGCTATGTCGAGGCGGATTTCGCCGATGGGCACGCGTTGGACCGTGCGGCGCTGCAAGCCGCGGGTAAGCTCGGCGTCACGCTGGTCCCGCTGACCCGGCCCGACCTGCCGTACGACGCGCTGATGAGCGTGCTGTTCGCCGAGGCCGCCGCGTCGTTCGAGGCGCTGACCCTGTCGGACCGCGACGACGCCCTGACCTGGCAATCCAAGGAGGCGTGGCCCAACGCCTTCCGCAAGGCGCGCTTCCTGTCCGCGGTGGACCACGTGCAGCTCGACCGGTTCCGCACGATGGTCATGCAGGTCACGGACACCCTGTTCCGCGGCGTGGATGCGGTGATCGGGCCGAGTCTGACCGGCCCAATGCTGGTCATCACCAACTTCACCGGCCATCCCTGCCTGTGCCTGCCCACCGGGCTGCAGCGCGCCCACACCCGCGGGCCGCTGTCGCTGGCACGGGCCAGGCTCGATCTTGGCGAGGAGGAAGCCGGCCCACAACACGACGTGCCGCACACGATCTGCGTGTGGAGCGGGCTGTTCAACGAGGCGCCGGCGCTGACCGTCGGCCGGGCGCTGGAGCGGCGGTTTGGCTACGCCGCGAACCGCCCGCCGGTGGGCTGAGGGCGCCCGCCTAGCTGTCGAGCAACTCCTTCAGCCTGGCGTCGATGAAGGCGACATCGACCGGGTTGGTGCCGGGTCCGCCGGCGAAGTGGCCCCATATCGAGGGGATCGGGATCAGCCGGGCGTTCGGCATGTGCGCCACCTCAAACTCGCTGTCCTCGGGCGGGAAGTAGAGGTCGGTCTGACCCGGCATGACGAAGGCCTTCGCCTTGATCGCGCCAAGGGCTTGGCGCAGGTCGCCTTCGTAAAGCTCGTTGGCGCTGATGTCGCCGTGCTGCCAGGTCCATAGCATCGCCAGCAGGTTGTTGGCGTCCTTGGACAAAAAGAGGCCTTCCCAAAACGCCACCAGGAAATCCTCCAGCGAGGAGTAGCCGAGCGCCGAAAGGTCCAGCTCCTGCCGGTAGAACGCCTGGGAGAAGCCCCAGCCGGCATAGACGCGCGCCATCGCGCGCAGCCCGGTTTCGGGCTTGCTCTTGTACCATCCGCTGGCGAAGGCCGCGTCGGCCTGGAGCGCCGCCTTGACACCCTCAAGGAAGACGAAGTTGTGCCGCGAGCACTTGGCCGAGCCGCAGAACGGCGCGATGCGCTCCACCATGTCGGGGTAGAGCGCGCCCCAATGGAAGGTTTGCAGCGCCCCCATGGACCAGCCCACCACCAGCCGCACCTGCTCGATGCCGAATTTCTCAGTGACCAGCCGATGCTGCGCGCGCACGTTGTCGGTGGCGGTGACGTGCGGGAAGCGCGGGCCGTTGTAGGGTTCCGGCGTGTTGCTGGGCGAAGACGACAGGCCGTTGCCAAGCATGTTGGGGATGATGATGAAGTACTTGTCGGGGTTGAGCGCCATGCCCGGCCCGACCAGCCACTCATTCTCGTAGTGCTGGCCCGAGTACCAGGTGGGATAGACCACCACGTTGTCTTTCGCCGGGTTCAGGGTGCCAAAGGTCTTGTAGGCCATCTGACAGCCGCGGATCGTGGCGCCGCCTTGCAGGCGCAGGTCGCCCAGGTCGTGGATCGCGTAGTCCATGGCACGTCGCCTCCCTCAGTGGCTGATCATCCAGGGCCGGGCGGCCGGGAAGCTCTTGGCGGGGACGGCCTCCGCCGAGAGGGTCCGGCTGCGCGGCTTGCAGCATCCGCACGACGCGGGGTGCACGCCCCCGGACCGCTTCGGCGCGTCGGCGCTGCGTTCGTTGGTGGCATGGGCGTCGCGCCGCCCGGCGTCCATGCCGGCCAGGCGCGGGGCAGACAGCAGCACCCGCGGCGCCGGGTCGCCGCACCCGGCGCAAGGGTGCGGCGCCTGGAACTCCGCCATCGGCCGCATGGCCTCGAACGGGCCGCAGCGCGCGCAGTCGTACTCGTAGGTGGGCATGGCGGAATCATAGGTCCGGGGCGAGCGGCATGTCCACGCCGCCCTTGATGCCGCCGCTCGGCCCGTCGGCGCCGGGGTTGATGTCGAAGTCGAAGATTTCGGTCGGCAGCCACAGCGTCGCGCAGGAGTTGGGGATATCGACCACGCCGCTGATGTGCCCCTGCACCGGGGCGGTGCCCAGGATCGAGTAGGCCTGCGCCCCGGAGTAGCCGAACTTCTTCATGTACTCGATGGCGTTCAGGCAGGCCTGGCGGTAGGCGACGTTCACGTCGAGGTAATGCTGCTCGCCCGCCTCATCGACGGAGATGCCCTCGAAGATCAGGTAGTCCGTGTAGTTCGGCTTGATCACGCTCGGCTTGAAGATCGGGTTCTTGATGCCGTACTTCGCCATG
>CAXSHI010000023.1:0-32892 GCA_964236755.1 uncultured Acetobacteraceae bacterium | reverse complement strand
CCAGCACGACGAAGAACGAGGCATACAGCACCGCCGCCATCACCACCGGCAGGTCGAGGTTCTGCAGCGCGTCGTAGGTCAGCTTGCCGATGCCGCGCAGGCCGAACACCACCTCGGTCAGCAGCGTGCCGCCGCCGATCAGCGCGCCGATGTCAAGGCCAAACAGCGCGATCACCACCACCAGCGCGTTGCGCAGCGCGTGGCGCAGCAGCACCCGGACCTCGCTGATGCCCTTGGCACGGGCGGTGCGGATGTAGTCCTGGCGAAACGCCTCGATCAGGCTGGAGCGCAGCACCCGGCCGTACACCCCGGCATACAGCAGCGCGAGCGTGATCCACGGGAGCAGAAGGCTACGCGCCCAGCCGGCGGGGTCCTGGAACAGCGGCACGTAGCCGAGCGGCGGCACCCAGCGGAACACCCAGGTGTCGTGCAAGCGACTTTGCGTGAGCAGGTTCACCACCTCGCCCAGCCAGAACACCGGGACCGAAATGCCGACCAAGCCGAGCGCCGTCACCGCACGGTCCCACCCGCTGCCTTCCCGCGCCGCGGCGACCAAGCCGATGGCGAGGCCGGCCAGCAGCCAGATCACCGCGGCACCCGCGGCCAGGGACAGGGTGACCGGCGCCGCACGCAGCACGGCCGGCACCACGCGCTGTCCCCGGTTCACCTGCGACGTGAGGTCGCCGGCGATGAACAGGCGGTGCATCAACAGGCCGTACTGCACTGGCAGCGAGCGGTCGAGGCCGTACTCGTGGCGCACGGCGGCCAGCGCCTCCTCGGACGCGCCGCGCCCGGCAAGGCGTGCCGCCGGGTCCGCGCCGGGAGTCGCGAAGAAGATCAGGAACACGAGGACGCTGATGCCGAACATGACCAGGACCGAGCGGACCAACCGGGTGATCATCGCCGGGTCTCAAGCGAGGCGCGCCAGGCCTCGCCCACCACGTTCAGCGCCAGCACCGTCGCCAGCACCGCGAGGCCGGGTGCTATGGCGACCATGGGCCGCGTGTAGATCAGCGCCTGCCCGTCGGCGATCAGCGTGCCCCAGCTCGCCTGCGGCGCCTGCACGCCGATGGACAGCACGGACAGCGCCGCCTCCGTCAGCAGCGCCATCGCCATGACGACGGGGGCGAAGCCGATCAGGCCGGGCCAAATCTGCGGCAGGACGTGGCGGCGCAGGATGTGGAGCGGCGCGCCGCCGGTGGCGTGGGCGGCCTCGATGAACTCGGCGCGGCGCAGCGCCAGCACCTGCGCGCGGATCGGCCGGGCGACGTAGGGCACATAGACGACGCCGAGGATCAGCACCGGCAGCGCCAGGCTGTCGGCGGTGAGCAGCAGCGGCCCGATCCGCAGGTCCTGGCTGATCAGCACGATGGAAAGCGAGATGGCCAGCAGATACACCGGGAACGCCCAGAGCAGGTCCAGCAGCCCGGCCAGCACGGTATCGACCGCCCCGCCCACGAAACCCGACAGCACGCCCAGCACCACCGCCAAGGCCAGGCACAGCACGGTAGCGCACCCTGCGATCAACAAGGACGTGCGCCCGCCATACAGCAGCCGCGCCGCCACGTCCCGCCCTTGCGTGTCCGCGCCCAGCATGTAGGCGCCGCGCCAGGTCGGCCCGACCGGTGTGACCCCAAGGCCCAGCCCGGCGGTGTTTTCCGCCAGCACCTCCTGGCCAGACGCCGTGCCGTTCACGTTGCTGCGGAACGGGTCTGTCCCCGAGACCCGCGACGCATAGAGCGGCGCCAGCAGGCAGGCGAGCACGATAACGGCGAGCACGGCGGTGCCGGCCCTCATCGGACCCAGGCCCTCATCGCACCCAGGATTGGCCGACGAGCCAGCGGAATTGCTCGTGGTAGCCGACGTGGCCGACGCGGGCGGAGACGATGTCGATGTAGCGCGGGTTGAACAGCACGACCGCCGGCGCCTGGTCGGTGACGGCGCGGTCGATGGCGGCGAGTTCCGTCCCGCCGTCCGGGGCCGCCAGCGCCGCCCGCAGCCGCGCGTCCAGCGCCGGGTCGCAGAAGCCGCTGATGTTGGGCGAGGCGTCCGATCCCGGGCGGAAGGCCTGGCATCCAAAGATACCGCCCAGGAAATTGCCGGCGGAGGCGTAGTCCGCATACCAGGTCGTGAGGCTCGCCTGCACCCGGTTGCCGGTGTTCTGGATGTAGGTGAACTGCACGTTGCTCGACAGGCTGCGCAGCCGGGGCACGAAGCCCAGGTCGCGCAGCACATCCAGCATGTAGGTGCCGATGGCGCGGGCCACCGGGCTATCGTCGATCACCAGCGTCACTGTCTGTCCGGCCGTGCCGCTCTCGGCGACAAGCTGCTGCGCACGGGCCAGGTTCAGCGGGTACGGGCAGTACGGCTGGTAGCCCGGCAGGCGCGGCGGCAGCACCTGGCAGGCCTCAGTCGCGAGCCTGGCGCCTCCGAACAGCTTCACCAGCGCGCGCCGGTCCACCGCAAGGTTCAGCGCCCGGCGCACCCGCACGTCGTCGAACGGGGCCAGGCGGGTGTTGAGCGGCAGGAACCACATGGCGTAGACCGGGCTGAGATGCACCTGATGCGCATAGCGCGCCCCAAGCTCGGCCAGCCGGTCCGCCGGCGGCGCGTCGAAGGTCCAGTCGGCCTGGCCGTTCTGGATGGCGGTGATCTCGGCCTCGTCCTCCAGCCCGAAGTCGTAGTCGATGGTGTCGGGAAAGCCGTCCGGCTGCGCGTCCGCGCTCCACTCGCGGAAGTGCGGGTTGCGGACCAGGCGGAGGCTGTCGCCGGGATCGTAGCGGTCGATGCGGTAAGGGCCGGTGCCGGGCAGCGGGACGGTGCCGGTGTCCGCGTCGGGCACGGTGCCCGGTAATACGCTCGCGTGGGGCAAAGCAAGCTTCATCGCGAACTCCGGGTCGGGCCGCGACAGGCGGATGGTGACGGTGCCCGCGGCATCATCCGCCATGACGCCTTCCAACATGCAGGCGGCCGGTGCGCGCAGGCACGCCTCGGCGCCCTCGATCGCGCCGTAGAAGCTGTCCGCCGTGGGACTTGAGATGCGGAACAGCCGTTGGAAAGATGCGGCGACGTCGGCCGGGCGCACCGGCGCGCCGTCGGAGAACCGGATGCCGGGCCGCAGCCGGAACACCCAGGTCAGGCCGCCATCGGCCGGCACCGGCACGGACTCGGCCAGGTCGCCCACGATCTCGTTGCCCCCGGGACCCGGCACCTTGCGGAAGGCCAGCAGCCCGTCATACGCCATCGAGAACACCTGCCAGAACTGCGCGGTGTAGTTCACCTGCGGGTCGATGGTGCCGGCGGCCGAGTGGGCCAAGAGCCGCATGGCGCCGCCGCGATGCGTCAGCATCAGCGCCGCCCGGTCCTCCTCGGCAAACGCCGGCCCGGCAAGCAGCGCCAGCAGGACGGCCCAGCGGATCAGCGGCGGAGCACGAAGGCCGTGCCGTCCCAAACACCGAACGGCGCGGTGCCGTCCTGTTCCATGCTGAAGCCGTGCGCCGCGGCGAGCGCGGCGGCGTCGGCGCGGTCGGCAGCCCTGGCGCCGCGATACGAAAAATTCAGCACCACCAGTGCACCGCCCGGCCGCAGCACCCGGGCCGCGCCGGCGACGTGGCGGTCCACCACATCAGGCCCGGCCTGGACGATGTACGGGAAGCTGTCGGTCGCCAGCACCAGGTCGAACGCGCCGCCCGGCAAGGCGTCGAGGTCGCGTCCCGCCGTCCGGTCGAACCGCACGTTCGGCAGCGCCACACGCCGCCGCGCCTCCGCGACCATCCCGGCCGACACGTCCAGGCCCAGCACGGACCGGCAGAGCGGCGCCAGCGCCGCCGCGATCCGGCCGATGCCGCAGCCCAGGTCCAGCACGTCGGCCTCGGCGTGCAGAAGCTGATGCGAGCGCAGCCATCCGATGATCTCGGCCGTCGCCTGGGCCAGGATGGCCGGGTCGCCGAGCGAGTACAGCGCCACGCTGGCCTCGGGCGAGTGCGCCACGGCGCGGTCGAAGAACGCGGCGATCCGCGCCAGGCCGTCCTCGCCGGAAGCGTCATGCTGGGCGCCGTTCGCCGCGACCTCCGCTGCCAGCCGGTCGAGCGCCGCGTTGCGGCCCTCCACGAGCCGCGCCATCGCCGTCCACCGCACGTCGTCCGGACCAGGGCGGTGCCGCGCCAGGCTCGCGGCGATGCCCTCGGTCGCCAAGCCGGCGAGCAGCATGCGCGCCACCGCGACCTCCGGCGAGATGCGCGCGGCCAGGCAGTCCTTAATTGGCTGGTCCAAGCTCACGCCGCATTCGCCTGAGTGTCGGCCGCCGCGGTCCCCGGCGGGGTGAGCCAGCCGAGCCGCGCCAGCCGGGCGCCCTCCCCGGCCAGGAAACGGTCGCCGATGTCGCCGCGCCAGCGCAGGTCGGGGATGATCACGTTGCGCGCCCGGGCCGCCGCCTCTGCCTGCGCCCGCTGCACCGTCGGGCCAATACCGGTCACGACCATGGCGTAGCCGGTGCGGCGCCGGGCGAACAACTGGCCGCCTTCCCGCCGCATGTCGGAGAAATGGTAGTGCGGCAGCTCCGCCCCGCCCGGCGGCTCGTGGAAGAAGATCGGCGGGTCGGCCGCGGGGTCGGCGCCGGGCTGCTCCTCGGGGAAGCCCGGCACGGTCAGCACGATGCCCACGGACCAGCCGGGCAACGCCGCGAACCCGGCAGCGCCGCCGCGCATCATGCGGCCCAGCAGGTCGCCCCAGCCGTCCCGCTGCAGCGGCGCCAGCACGGCGAAGCCGGGGTTGCCGAAGCGGCAGGTGAATTCCAGCGGCCACAGCCCGGCCTCGTTGGCGATCATGTTGAGGTTGACGTAGCCGACGTGCCGCGCGGCGGCGAGCAGCGGCGCGATCCGGCCCAGCGTCGCGTCGAACAGCGCGTCGGCGCCCTCGTAGGACAGCAGGGTACCCATCTCTCCAGTCATCTCGCCCAGCTCGCCGGGGAAGAAGCGCTTGTGCTCGAAGTCGATGCAGGCGGGACGCAGGAATGCCCGGCCGTCGAAATACGCGCCGACGCCGACCTCGACCCCCTCCAGCCGCGGCATCAGCATGACGCGGCCCGGCGGCGTGCGGGACAGCTGGAACAGCACGTCGGCGCCCTTGCGGTGGTCGCCCACGAAGGTCGCCCGCGCGTTGTTGTCGTGCTTGAGCACCGTGCGCCCGGGATGCCGCGCGAGCCAGGCGGCGGCGTCCGCCGGGCTGTCGAACGGATGGCTTGCGGCGATCTGCAGGCCGGCCTCCCGCAACGCGGCCTGGCCGAAGGCGCGGTCGTACTCCAGCCGGTCCCCGAGCGCGCTGCCGCCGATCACCTGGTAGCCGGCCCCCCGCAGCGCGTCCTGCTCCGCGCCGCGGCCGACCTTCTCGAACAGCACCAGCCCGTCGCGGCCGACCCAGTCCAGCTCCGCCCGCCAGTCCGACACCGGATCGAGCAGGCCCGCGAAACAGCCGGCATAGGACGGGTCCCCGGCGTGGACGCGCACCTCATGCCCCTCCCGCACCAGGCTGAGATACAGATCCCCCAGGTCGATCCGCGATCCGATGCCGAGAACCCGCAATACCGCCTCCGTGCCATCCTGCCCCATGCCGTACCGCACAACCCCGGCCCTCACAAGACAGGAGCTGCGAGGAAGGGCCACGGGTCACCAGATCATCCGCGTGCCCAAGTCGCCCTTGTGCAGCTTGAAGCGGGGGGCCGCCTGCCATTCCTGCATCGGCATGAAGCGCGGGGCCAGGAACCGGTAGGTGTTGCCCAGCAGCGCCCAAGTTCCGTCCGACCAATAAAGCGCCGCGAGATCCCACGCCGCCAGGATCGGCTCCCAGCCGCGCAGGCTGCAATACAGCCAGTCCCGGTGCTGGCGGATGAGGGTGCGCCATGCCTCCAGCGCCCGCAGCGCGTCCAGCACGACCTCAGTTTGGCCGTCAACATCGGCGAACCGCGCGTTGATCCTGCCGAGGGCGATGCTGGTCAGCCGGGTGACGCGGGACAGCAGCTCCAACCCGGACAGGTTCTGTGCCAGGCCGGCCTCCAGGCGCCGCAACCGCTCGGTCAGCCGCAGCACCCGGCGCAGCAGCCAGTCCCGCAGCGCCTCGACGAAGCTCAGCTCATGCGCCGCATCCTCCGCCAGCCGGGCCGCTGCCGCCACGTCCGGAAGGCCTAGTCGCGCCGCGACCTCGATGCAGGCCGCCTGCAGGCCGAGGCGCATGCCGGGTTCCGCCGCCGCCGCCAGCACGGCCTGCGGCTCGGCTTTGGCCCAGTCCACGGAGGTGTCCTCGCCAAGCTGGCTGACAAGCCGCAGCCTCAGGCGCGACGCCGCCAACTGTTGATGCAGCGGGCTTGGCTGCCAACTCGCCGTGCCGTCCAGCACCTCGACCGGCAGCAGGTCGCCGAGCCGCAGGTCGGCCACGAAGTCGAGCGACCGGGCAATCCGGACCAGCATCTGGCCGTCCGCGGAGGCGCCGTCGATGCCAAGCTCAGCCTGGAGCGACCGGAGCGGCAGCACGGCGGTGCTGCGGCCCAGCGGCATGACCAAGGACGGCACGCCGTCCGCCTCGGCAGGGCGGAACACCACCTGGCTCAGCTTGCTGAACAGCGGATGTTGCAGAGTGCACCGGTTGGAGGCGGCAGGCATGGCCGCACTCTACCCAGGCATGGTTAACAAGCCCTGAGCGCCGCCCTTCGCGGCAGGCCTACTCCCCATCCGCCTCGAGCGCCGCGATGTCGGCGTCGCTGAAGCCGAAATGATGGGCGATCTCATGGATCAGCACGTTGCGGACGAGGCGGAACAGGTCCTCCCCCGTCTCGATCCACTCCAGCAGGATCGGCTCGCGATACAGCACCACCAGGTCCGGCGCCTGCGGCGTGCCGCCCGCGTCCTTCTGCCCGAACGGCACGCCGCGATAGAGGCCGGTCAGCTCCCAGGCGTTGTCGATGCCCAGCTCGCCCAGGGTCTCGTCGTCGGCCACCTCCTCCACCAGGATCGACAGGCCGCGCACCTGGCGGCGCAGCACGGCGGGAATCGCCGCGAGCGCCCGGTCGGCCAACTCGGCGATGTCTTCGGGCGCGGGAGGCAGGGTATAGGTGGGCATGCGCCTATCCGCCCCATCCCGCGCCGGAGGTCAACCGAAATGCTGCGTCCCGCCAAGATCGATCCGCTGCCGCAGGAGGCGCGCGACCGGCTTGCGGCCACCCTGCCCCATTGGCGCCTGCTGCCGGACCGGGATGCCGTCGCCCGGGATTTCAAGTTCGAGACGTTCAGCGCCGCGTGGGGCTTCATGGCGCGGGTGGCGCTGCTGGCGGAGCGGCATGACCACCATCCCGAGTGGTCGAACGTTTACAACCGGGTCTCCATCACCCTCACCACGCACGACGCCGCCGGCCTGTCGGAGCGGGACGTCAAGCTGGCCCAGGCCATTGACGCCGTACTACTCGGCTGAAAGCGCGGCTTGTGGCCGGGATGACGGTTTCCGTTGGCGCGATGGTGGTTTAGGACAAGCCATGGATCTCGGCACTGCGACCCTCCCCGAGCGGTCCCTGGCGATCCGGCGCGCCGCGTCCCGGCTGTGCTTCCAGCTCGGCTGGTCGCCACTGCACGAGATGCCGCTGCCGAACAACCGCAGGGCGGACATCATGGCGCTGCGCCCGGATGGCGGGTTCGCCTGCATCGAGGTGAAATCCGGGGCGCGCGACTTCCTGTCCGACAACAAGTGGCCGGAGTACCGGGACTACTCGGACTGCGTGTATTTCGCGGTGGACCCGGATTTCCCGCTGGCGCTGCTGCCGCCCGACACCGGGCTGATCGTCGCATGCGACGGGGCCGCCGAAGTCCTGCGCGAGCCGCCGGTGCATGCCCTGTCCCCGGCCCGCCGCCGCGCCCTGCTGCACCGCTTCGCCACCCTGGCCGCCCAGCGCCTGGCCTGGCTGCAGGATCCCGACGGACAGCACAGCCTGCAGACGGCGCTCCGCGCCGAGTAGTCCCCGCAGCTGTGTCGGCGGCTTGCGAAGGATTGCCGCCCAGATATGATCGGCTGCTGCGGCATCGCTCCAGAGGACTGGTCCCCATGCATTCTGGCCCCGCTATCCGTCTCGGCCTGTCGGCCATCGTCCAAGCCATGGCTTCGTTGCTGGGCGTTGCCGTCTCGAACGCTGCGGACAACGGACCACCGTTTCGGGACTGCGCCACGCGCCAGATCAGCTACCGCATGGAAGCGGCGTCGATGATTCCGCAACTGCCGAATGGCGGGACAGCGATCTTCGAGTGCTTCGACCATGCCATGATCGGCAGCGCCATCTCCTCCGACCGCATCTCCGTCGAGACGCTGCACCCCTCCATCGAGGCTGGCGACTCGGTAGCCTTCCGCATGCCGCACCGCTCTGCGGACACCTGGACGAAACGGGTGATCGGCATGCCTGGCGACAGCATCGAGCTTCATGATGGCAAGCTGGCCATCAACGGGGCTGTCGTCCGAACAGATCCCGTCGAAAGCTTCTCCTCACATCCCGAGAGTGCGGCGACACGGACACTGATCCGGGAGACCCTAGCCAATGGGCGATCCTACTTGATCGTGCCCGATTGGCCTGAAAGCGCCATCGCCGAGATGGGCTTGGTCACGGTTCCGCCTAGACACCTGTTCGTCTTGGGCGACAACAGGCCCCACTCCATCGATAGCCGTTCCGCATCGCTGTTCGGCTTCGTGCCGGTCGTCAACCTGATCGCGCGCATCACGGCCGTCGAGGCCGCAGCCGCCACGCCGACAACCATCGCGATCCGGCCGCCACGGCTTGCGGACGGCCTCGGTGTTTCAGCGACCATTCGCTGACCGCATCTACCCCGCGCTCCGCACCGCCGTCATCCGCTGCACCGTGGCCGTCGTCGAGTAGCCCGGCAGCAATTCGGCCAGCCAGACCCGCCCGCCCCAGCCCTGCACCAAGTCGGCGCCGACCACGGCGTCGAGGGTATAGTCGGCCCCCTTGACCAGCAGCTCCGGCCGGAGCGCGGCCAGGGTCTCGACCGGCGTGTCGTCGTCGTAGATGCACACCAGGTCCACCGCGGACAGGCTGGCCAGCACCGCCGCGCGCGCGGCCTCCGGCTGCACCGGGCGGCTGCTGCCCTTCAGCCGCCGGACGCTGGCATCCGAGTTCAGCCCGACCACCAGGCGGTCGCACTGGCTGCGCGCCTGCTCCAGGAGATGCACGTGGCCGGGATGCAGCAGGTCGAAGCAGCCATTGGTGAAGCCGGTCCGCCAGCCCCGGCGGCGCCAGCGTTCGACCTGCTCGGTCGCCGCCTCCAGCGTCACGACCTTACGCAGCGCGCCGCCCTGGGGGCTGAGGGCCGAGAGCAGGTCCCCCTCCCGCGCGACGGCGGTGCCAACCTTGCCGACGACGATCCCGGCCGCGATGTTCGCCAGGCGCGCCGCCATCGGCAGCGGCACCCCGGCCGCCATCGCCGCCGCGAGCGTCGCGACCACCGTGTCGCCGGCACCGGACACGTCGAACACCTCCGGCGCCTCCGCCGGGAAATGGTGGATGCCGTCGGCGTCCACCAGCGTCATGCCGTCCTCGGCCCGCGTCACCAGGACGGCGCCGAATCCGTGCGCCTCGCGCAGCGCCGTGGCGGCGGCGACGATCGCGGCCTCGTCATCGACCGGCAGGCCCGTCGCCTCCGCCAGCTCCCTCCGGTTGGGCGTCACCACGTCGGCGCCGGCGTAGCGGGCGTAATCCGGCCCCTTGGGGTCCACCACGACCCGGCGCCCGCCGGCCTTCGCCGCGGCGATCAACTGCGCCGGGATGTCGCCGGCCAGCACGCCCTTGTTGTAGTCGGACAGAATGGCGACCGACGTTGCTGCCAGGGTGTCGTGCGCGATGCGCATCATGCGCTCGGCGAGCTTCGGGTTGATCGACCCCGTCTCCTCCCGGTCGGAGCGGAGCAACTGCTGGCCCTGGCTGACGTAGCGCGTCTTGACCGTGGTGGCGCGGGAGCCTTGCACCAGCAGCCACGGCTCGACGCCGGGCTGGCCGCCGACCAGGCCCGTGAGGTCCGACCCGGCCTGGTCGTCGCCCACCACCGACACGAACGCCACTGCCGCGCCGAGCGCCGTGAGGTTGCGCACCACGTTGCCCGCGCCACCCGGCATGGCCACCTCGCGCTCCACCGTCAGGATCGGGATCGGCGCTTCCGGACTGATGCGCTCCACGGTGCCGTAAACGTAGCGGTCGAGCATCACGTCGCCGATCACCATGACGCTGGTGCGGGCCAGGCGGCGGACGGCGTCGGCGAGGCCGTCTGGATCGAGCGCCACCGAGTCTCCGGGTGGGGCCTGGGCTGGGTCGCCGCCGGGCTTGCCGGGCTGGGAGATGTCGTCCATCGTCATGGGCTACCGTTCCCCTGCGTAGGTGGCAAGTCGCGCGTCGCCGTCACCAGGGCATTTCGCGCCCGCCGGGCGCCTCCGCCTGGAGAAACCGCACGTCGTCGCCGTCCAGCACGGCGCAGGTCAGCGGCCCGCCGCGGCCGGCGCCGGTGTCGATGCCGATGCGGTTGGCGCGCAGCGTCGGCTCCGGCTGCGGCGTGTGGCCGTGCACGACCACGAGGTCGGGGGCGTCGGGCAGCAAGGGGCCGCGCCGGTCCAGGAACGGCCCGCGTATCCACAGCAGGTCGGACCACATCTGCCGGCCCAGCGGCACGCCGGGCCGGACGCCGGCATGGGCGAACATGTAGCCGTCGCGCTGATACCAGGCGGCCAGCCCGCGGAGGAACAGGACGTGGGCGCGCGGCACCAGCTCCGGCCACTGCGCGAGCGGGGCGGACGGGCGCATGCCCCAGCTTGCCAGGGTCTCGGTGCCGCCGTTGTCGAGCCAGTTGTCGGCTTCGCGCTGATCCTGCCGGGCCAGGGCCGCCAGGAACATCCATTCGTGGTTGCCCATCAGGTTCACCATCGGCACGCCGGGCACCGGCGGCCCTGCGTCCAGCCACGCGAGCACTCCGGCCGAGTCCGGGCCGCGGTCGATGTAGTCTCCCATATGGACCAGCAGCGGCCGGCTGACCGGACGCTCGCTGAGATCCTGGGCAATCGCCTCGTGCAGCGCCTGAAGCTGCGGCAAGTGCCCATGCACGTCGCCGATGGCATAGATCCGGCGTCCGGGCGCCAGCCGGGGACTCTCCGGGGACCGAGGCACCATGCCCAAAACGGATGCAAAATTTGCTAACCTGCTGGTAATCATGATGCGGCATCTTACCCCTACCAAGCGGGGACCACGACACTGAAATCTCAGAGCGCCATCGCCAGCTTCCGTGGAGACGCCGCCGCGGCGGCCCCCCATATCGGGCGGCATCTGCTGGATGCGGTCGAACGCGCCCTGCGTGCGCCGCACGGCCGCATGGCGCTTGTGCTGCATCTGTCGCACATGGCGCCGCCGGCGCCGCGCCCGCACCACCGGCGCATCGCCCGCGCCGTGATGGACGACGCGGCGCAGCGGCAGGAAGGCCAGGTCTTCGCGCTGCACAACCACGACCTGCTGCTGCTGTCCCGCTCCGACGACGGGGCCAGCCCGGTTGCGGACACGCTGGCGCGGCTGTTCCAGGTGGACGTGCCGGACCCTGCCGGCCTGATCACGCTGTGGTCGCTGGAGCGGGACGGCGCGGCATTGCTGCACTATGCCCAGGCCCGCGTGCTGGACGCCCTGCCCGACCCTGCCGTGACCGAGCCGACGGGCAGCGCCCATACGATTGACGCCCTTGAGGCCGTGGTCGAGCAGAGCCGCATCACCGACCTCATGCAGCGGCAGACCGCGGTCCTGCTCGTGCCGGGGCGCGAGGCCCGGCTGCAGCCCTTGTTCCGGGAGATCACCTTCTCCGTCGCAGTGCTGGAAGCCCGCATCGCCGCGACCGGGCAGGCCCACGCGGACCCGTTCCTGTTCCGACATCTGGCCAGCCGGCTGGACGGCCGGATGCTGGACGTGCTCCGTCAGGATCTGCAGGCGAGCGGCCCGCTGACGGCCGGGGCGCGGGGCCTGGGTCCGATGCTGCACCTCAACCTGACGCTGACCGGGATCTTGTCTGACCGGTTCGCGCAGTTTGCCGCGGCCTGCCGGGCGATCGGCGCCCAGGTCGGGGTGGAAATCCCGCTCGTCGAGGCCTGCGCCGACCCGGAAGCCTTCATGGCCGCCCGCACGCGCCTCCGGGTTGCCGGGCTGACGCTGGTGCTGGACTGCGTGTCGCACCACGCGCTGATGCTGACGGTGCCGGCCGTGCTGGAGCCGGATCTCGTCAAGCTCGATTGGTCCCCGCGCTTGCCCGAGGCCGGGCCTGCGGTCGCGCAGGCGGTCAGGGCGCTTGGCGAGGGGCGCGTCGTGCTGCATCGCGCTGAAACGGACGACGCCCTGAACTGGGGTCTGGCGCACGGCATCCGGCGGTTCCAGGGACGCCGGGTGGATGCGATGCTGGCGGCCGGGCGCATCGGCGCCTGCGCACCGGGCCGCTTCTGCTCGCTGCGGCAATGCAGCGAGCGTGCCTCCGCCACCGGGCCTGCCGGGCGGGCGGGCTGCGGCAACCCGGCCCTGCTCGATGCGGCAGCTCCGCTCATGGCGCAGTCGGCGGCCATGGCGTGAGCGGCAAGGCGTCCGACCGTCAGGAACCGTTCTTGGGGCCGCCGGACGCGCCGGCATCCACCGGGGACGCCCAGGCGCACGCGACGCAGCCGGCCGCCTCCGCCGGCCTCGCGGCGTTGCACGGCCTGGTGCGCGATTGCACGGCGTCCGGCGTGGAACGGCGCGCCCTGCTGCTGCGCGCCGACCTGCTGCCGCCGCGGCTGACGCGGCCGCACCACCTGCGGCTGATGCGCGAGGCCCTCGATCCGCTGCTGTCGGCCGAGCGCGCCCGCCTGCATGACCTGCCGACGGGACGGTTCGCCGTGACCTGGCGCGGCCCGGCGCCGGCATTGCTCCAGCAGTCCATGGAGGCCATGGAGCACCTTCTCGGCGCCGGCCGCATCGGCCCGGCGACGGTCCAAAGCCTGGTCCGGCTATTCGACCTGCCGCGCGACGGCCCGGAGCTTCTGGCCGCTGCCGGCTTCGAGGAAGATGCCGAGGCCGCGCCGGTCCGCCGGCGTGCGGCCCCGGCCACCGTGCCGCTGGACGCCGCCGCCCTGGAAGCCATGGAGCGGCAATTGGCCGCGGCCGACATGACCCGGTTCGCCCGGCGCAAACCCATCCACCGGCTGGACGGCGCCCAAGTGCACCTCGCCTGGGAGAAGCGTTATCTGTCCATTTCGGAACTGACCGACACCTTGGCGCCCGGCCGCAGCATCCAGAGCGATGCTTGGCTGTTCCGCAGATTGACCCGGGTTCTTGACCGCCGGATGCTGGCCTTGCTTTCCGTGCCGGCTGAGCTGCGCGGCGCCGGGCCGTTCAGCCTTGACCTGAACGTGGGCAGCATCCTCGGTCCCGAGTTCCTGCGCTTCGACGCCGTGCTGCCGGGCAAGCTGCGCGGGCGCGTCGTGCTGGAGATCCAGCCGGCGGACGTGCTGGCCGATCCGGCCGCCTTCGCCTTCGCGCGAGGCTTTGCCCGCGCCCGCGGCTATCGCCTGCTGCTGCGCGGCGTCACGGCGGCGTTGCTGCCGCTGTTGTGCCTGGGGCCGATGGAGCTGGATTTCGCGCGGCTGCGCTGGTCGCCGGAGCTGATGCGGATTGCGCCGGCCCTGCTGCAGGCCGGGGCCGCCGAATGGGTGCTGAGCCAGGCCGACGACGACAGCGCCGTGCGATGGGGGCGGGAGCAGGGGATCACCCTGTTCCAGGGCCGCACGCTCGTGGCGACCGCATAATCCTGGGATAACGTCCTCCCTCGCCCGTTCCCAACCGGCATGTCCGGGCGCGGCTCTTGGCGAACCGCTTCGAGACGCCTAATCCCCGCCCATGCACGCCATCGAAGTCCAGGGCCTGACCAAGCGCTACGGCGACGTGACCGCGGTGGACGGCATCGCGTTCAGCGTGGCGCCCGGCCGCACGCTGGGCCTCTTGGGCGGCAACGGCGCGGGCAAGACCACGACCATCGCCATGCTGCTCGGCCTGCTGATCCCGACGGCCGGCAGCATCCGCGTCTTGGGGCACGACATGGCGCGCGACCGGTTCGCGGCGCTGGCCCGGATGAACTTCTCCTCGCCCTACATCGCGTTGCCCTCCCGGCTGAGCGTCGCGGAGAACCTGCGGGTCTATGGCCATCTCTACGGCGTGCGCGGCCTTGAGGTGCGGATTCGCGAGCTTGCGGCGCAGCTCGACCTGACGGGCCTGCTGGACCGCCCCGCGGGCAACCTATCCGCGGGGCAGAAGACCCGGGTGGCGCTCGCGAAGTCGCTGATCAACCGGCCGGACGTGCTGCTGCTGGACGAGCCGACGGCGAGCCTTGACCCCGACACCGGCGACATGGTGCGAAGCTGGCTCGAACGCTACCGGCGCGAAAGCGGCTGCACGGTCCTGCTTGCGTCGCATAACATGGCGGAGGTCGAGCGGCTGTGCGACTCCGTGCTGATGCTGAAGCAAGGGCGCATCGTGGACAGCGGCTCGCCGCCGGATCTGCTGGACCGCTACGGGCGGGATGACCTGGAGCAGGTGTTCCTCGACATCGCGCGCCGCGGCACGGTGGCGGCATGATGGCCGGGTTCGCATCGCGCGGCTCGCTGCGGCGCGTCTGGGGACTGATGTACCGGCACCTGGCGCTGTACCGCCGGTCCTGGCCGCGGCTGCTGGAGCTGATGTATTGGCCGGTCCTGCAGATGTGCATCTGGGGCTTCACGGCGAGCTTCCTGGTCGGGCGGGCGGGCAACGCGGCAGTTTTGGCCGCCGGCGCGCTGCTGGGCGGCGTGCTGCTGTGGGAGGTGGCGCTGCGCAGCCAGATGGGCGTCGCCATCAGCTTCCTGGAGGAACTCTGGTCCCGCAACCTGGGCCATCTCTTCGTCAGCCCGATCCGGCCGTGGGAGATGGTGTCGGCGCTGATCGGCATCTCGGTGCTGCGCATGCTGACCGGGGTGCTTCCGGCGATCCTGCTCGCCTTCCTGCTCTACGCCTTCAACCTGTTTTCCATGGGTCCGGTCGTGGTGCTGTTCTTTGCCAACCTGATGATCATGGGCTGGTGGGTGGCCCTCGGCGTCGTCAGCCTCATCCTCCGCCATGGCGCCGGGGCGGAGGCGCTGGCCTGGTCGGTGCTGTTCGGCCTGACGCCGTTCTCGGCGGTGTTCTACCCGGTGTCCGTGCTGCCGGCCGCGGTGCAGCCGATTGCCCTCGCGCTGCCGTCGTCGCACGTGTTCGAGGGCATGCGGGCGGCGCTCGGGGGCGTGGTGCGATGGGACCACCTCGCCTGGGCCATGGGCCTCAATGCCGTCTGGATGGCCGCCGGGATCTGGCTGTTTGCAGCCCAGTTCCGTCAGGCCCGGCTGCGCGGCGCACTTTTGAGCATAGGCGAATGATGCCCACCAACTTCTGGCTGATCCGCCACGCCATCGTGGCGGAGAATGAGCGCGCCACCCTGTACGGCGTGCGGGATGTCCAGCTTTGCCCCGACAGCCTGGTGGCCCAGGTGCCGATGTACCAGGCGCTGGCGGCGCGCCTGCCCCGGCCCGCGGCCTGGATCTGCACGCCGCTTTCCCGCACCCGCCGCACGGCGGAGGCGATCTTCGCGGCCGGCTACCCGGCGCAGGACCTGGCGGTGGAACCCGACCTGATCGAGCAGGACCTGGGCGACTACCAGGGCCTGCGTCACGCCGCCTTGCCGCCGCTGCTCTCGGCGCCGGCCCATCCGTTCTGGCCGCTGGCCGCCGACGAACGGCCGCCCAACGGGGAAAGCGTCGCCGAGGTGCTGGTCCGCGTCGGCGAGGCTATGGAGCGTCTGGCCCGGCAGTTCGACGGGCAAGACCTCGTGATCGTGAGCCACGGCGGCGCCATCCGGGCTGCCGTCGCCCACGCGATGGACATCGACGCCCACCGCGCCCTGCACCTATCCGTCTATAACCTGTCCCTGACCCGGCTGGAGCGCCTGCCGGAAGGGTGGCGCGTCGCCTCCGTCAACGAGTCGCCCGGTTTCGAGAACCAGAGCGGTTGAAGTGACGCCTCAACAGTGCTTGGTAACACTATAATCCACCGCTAGGATTGTGCATCTCAAGAAGGAGCATGCCCGATGCGCCGAGTCGTTCTGCTAGCCGTTCTGGCCCTGGCGCCGCTGGCGGCGCATGCGCAGTCCGACCAGCAGCAGCTGGTGGACCGCGCCACGCTCGCGGCGCAGCAGATGCTGAACAACCGGGACGGCACCGATGCGCAGTACGTGCTCAAGCGCGCCCGCGCCGCGATGATCTGCCCGCAGGTGTTCAAGGCAGGCTTTCTGCTGGGCGGTCAAGGCGGAAGCTGCGTGCTGGTGGCGCGTGACGGCGCCGGGTCGTGGTCGGCGCCGGCGTTCTACGGCCTGGGCGGCGGCAGCATCGGCTTCCAGGCCGGCATCCAGGACGCGGAGGTCATGCTGATGATCATGTCCGACAAGGGGCTGGGCGCCATCATGGACAGCCAGTTCAAGCTGGGCGCCGACGCCAGCGCGACCTTCGTGGACCTGGGCGGCGGGATCGAGGGCGCGACGACGGCAGCACTCCGCGCCGACATCGTGGGCTTCACCCGGGCGCGTGGGCTTTATGCCGGCATCTCGTTGAGCGGCAGCCTGCTGGGCAGCAAGTCTGATTGGAATGCGGCCTATTACGGCCGGCCGGTGGCGGCACAGCAGATCGTGCTCGGCATGGAAGCGACCAACCCGGCGGCTGACCCGCTGCGCCAGGTGCTGATCCAGTTCGGCCAGCAGGCCGACGCCGTGGCGCCCGCCTTGCCTGCGCCGGTGCCGCTGCAGCCGCTGCCGAGGTCCGCGCCGATCCAGCAGCAGCCGCTGGGCGCCCCGCGCCGCTAGCCCTTCCCGTTCCGCCCGGCCCTGGCTAAGCTGCAGGGCATGGACAGGGCTTTCTGGACGACGACGCCGCTTGACCGCATGACGAGGACGCAGTGGGAGTCGCTCTGCGACGGCTGCGGCCGTTGCTGCTTGCACAAGCTGCGGGACGACGAGACGCAGGAGCTGTCGTTCACCAACGTGTCCTGCCGCCTGCTGGACGGCGCGACCTGCCGCTGCAGCCAGTATGAGGCGCGGCAGGCCAAGGTTCCCGACTGCGTTGCGCTGACCCCCGACACCCTGGACGACATCGACTGGCTGCCGCCCACCTGCGCCTACCGCCGCCTGGCCGAGGGCAGGGGCCTTGCATGGTGGCACCCGCTGGTGTCCGGCGATCCGGAGACCGTACACACGGCCGGTGTCTCGGTGCGCGGCCGGGTCGTGAACGAGCGCCGGGCCGGGCCGCTGGAACATCATGTCGTGGACTGGCCCGGACGGTCGCCGCGCGTGCCGCGACGCATCAAGCAAAGGTCGGAATGATGAAGGACGCCCTTTACGGCGGCGTGAACGCGGCCGTGCTGACGGCGATGCGCGCGGACCTGTCGATTGACCTGGACCGCATGGCCGCCCATTGCCGCTGGCTGCTGGCCAATGGCTGCACCGGCTTGGCTGTCCTCGGCACCACGGGCGAGGCCAATTCGCTCGGCGTGTCCGAGCGCATCGCGGTGCTGGAAGGCCTGGTCGAGCGCGGCATCCCGCCAGCGCGCCTGCTGCCCGGCGTCGGCACGCCGGCCTTGACCGACACGGTGCTGCTGGCGCGGCACGCGGCCGACCTCGGCTGTCCCGGCGTCCTCGTCCTGCCGCCGTTCTTTTACAAGAACCCGAGCGAGGACGGCCTGTTCGCCTGGTTCAGCGAGGTCGTCCAGCGCACCGGCGGCGGCGCACAGGTCTTCCTGTATCACTTCCCCGCACAGTCCGCCGTGCCGTTCACTCTGGCGCTGGTCGGCCGCCTG
This sequence comes from uncultured Acetobacteraceae bacterium, assembly GCA_964236755.1. Classification (GTDB taxonomy): domain Bacteria; phylum Pseudomonadota; class Alphaproteobacteria; order Acetobacterales; family Acetobacteraceae; genus CAHJXG01. The sequence continues at coordinate 14,954 of CAXSHI010000023.1, read as the reverse complement.
CTGCACGCCAACCCCGGCGTCGTCCGTGGCATCAAGGACAGCAGCGGCGACTTCGCCAACACCCGTGCCTATGTCGAGCATTTCGCCCGGGACGGGTTCGAGGTGTATTGCGGCGACGACGGCCACCTGCGGCAGCTTCTGCAGATCGGCGGCGCCGGGTCGATCTCGGCGGCGAGCAACGTGACGTCTGCGGTCAACGCGCAGGTCTATGCGGGTCGGGACCGCGATGCCGGAGCGGCGGCGCAGGAGGTTCTGACCGCGCTTCGCCGGGCCGTGACGTCGGCCGCGTTGATCCCCGGCTTGAAGGCGCTGGTCGCCCGCCACACCGGGGATGATGCGTGGCTGAACATCCGTCCGCCGCATCTGCGTCTGAGCGGGGACGTCGCTGCTCGGCTGTTCGCAACCTTTGACGCCTGCGGCGTGCGTCTGGCGGACGCTGTTTGACGGACTCCACGGCGGATGAGGCGCAACGGCAGATCGCCCGCCTGCTCGCCCTGATGTCGGCGCTTCGCGATCCCGTTACGGGGTGCCCATGGGATCAGGCGCAAAGCTTCGACACCATCGCGCCTTACACCATCGAGGAAGCCTACGAGGTCGCCGACGCCATCGCCCGGGGCGACATGGCGGCGCTGCCCGACGAACTCGGGGATCTGCTGTTCCAGGTCGTGTATCACGCCCAAATGGCCGAGGAGGCTGGCGCGTTCAGCTTTGCCAACGTTGCGCGCACCATTACGGACAAGATGATCCGGCGTCACCCGCACGTCTTCCCCGCCGGGCCGGATGCACCTCAGCAACCGGGCTGGGAAGACCAGAAGGCCCGGGAGCGCCTGGCCCGCGCCGAAACAGGGGTCCTGGCCGGGGTGTCTGCCGGCCTGCCCGCCCTGACCCGCGCCGCGAAGCTGACCGGCCGTGCCGGCCGGGTCGGCTTCGACTGGCCGGACGCGCCGGCTGTCCTGGATAAGCTCGACGAGGAAGTCGCGGAGCTTCGCGCGGAGTTGCCCGGCGCCGACCCAGACCGGCTGGCGGATGAGCTTGGCGATATCCTGTTCGTCGTCGCCAACCTGGCGCGGAAACTAGGCTTGGATCCGGAAGCCTGCCTTGGGGCAGCCAATGAGAAGTTCACCCGCCGGTTCAACGCGGTCGAGCGCTGCCTGGCAGAGGCGGGGCAAAGCCCGGCCGACGCGACGCTTGAGGCGATGGAGTCGCACTGGACCGCCGTGAAGCGGCTCGAATAGCTCAGCCCTCGAACAATGCGGCCCGAAGCGCGCCCCAGCTCGCCTCGTCGGGCGCGCAGATCAGGCCGCCCGTGGCCTGCGTTGGGCTGTATGGGCTGCCGTCGAGCCGCGCCGACCAGCCGCCGGCTTCCCGATGCAGCAGCCATCCTGCCGCGTGGTCCCACGGCAGCAGGCGATGGTAGATGCTGAAGTGGCAGTGCCCCGCCGCCAACATCCGGTACTGGTGCGCGGCGCAGCGGTAGTCCCAAACCGAACCGAGCCGCGGCAGGTTGCGGCACACCAGGGATCGCGACGGCTCCGGCATGTATCTCCACGAGGCGGAACCGGTCATCATGGCCAGTGGCACGGGCGCGGCGGCACGCAAGGCGACCCGGTTCCCCGACGCCTCCAGCCAGGCGCCCTGCCCCGCCGCGGCCCACGCCGTGTCGTCCCCGACGGGATCATGGATCACCGCGCCGACCACCTCGCCCCGGCGCACCACCGCCACCATCGTGCCGAACAGCGGCAGCCCGGCGCAGAAATTGGCCGTCCCGTCCACCGGGTCCACCACGAAGCAGAGATCCGCATCGGCAATCGCGCCGAGCAGCGCGGGATCGCGCGACGCGGCCTCCTCACCCACCACGAGGCAACCGGGGAACAGCCGGCCCAGCCCCGTCGCCAACCGCAGCTCGGCCTGCTCGTCGGCCACCGTCGCGAGATCGAGCGGCCCGGACTTCGCCTGAACGTCGCCGGGCGCCAGGTTGCGAAAGCGCGGCATGATCTCGGCGCGGGCGACGGCCCGGACCAACTGCACGACCTCGGCTGGGTCCCACCCGGCGCTCACGCCCCGCGCTCGAACCGTGCCCGGTCAGCGGACAGCATGCGGACGACCATATGAACGCCGTCCTCCTCGTCCCGCCGTTCCATCACCTCGCCATGCTCGTATAGCCAAGCCATCCGCGCCCCGTCGGAGGCCGGCAGGTGATAGTCGGCTACCTCCATGCCTGCCGAGATCCGGTCGTCGATGGCGTGGCACAGCGCAGGGAGGCCGTCCCCGGTGGTGGCCGAGACGGCGATGCAGCCGTCCCGGGCCGGCACGGCCTCGACGCCACCCATCAGGTCCGCCTTGTTCAAGACCTCGATGGTACGGGACGGCCAGTTCGCGTCCAGCAAGCCATCCTTCACCATGCCGTCGAGCACGCGGACCACGTCGGCGCGCTGCGCCGCGCTGTCGGGGTGGGCGACATCGCGCACGTGCAGGATAATGTCGGCCTCGCTCACTTCCTCCAGCGTCGCCCGGAACGCGGCCACCAACTCGGTGGGCAGGTCACTGATGAAGCCCACGGTGTCCGACAGGATGACCCGGCGGTGCGACGGCAGCCGCAGGCCGCGCATGGTGGGATCAAGCGTCGCGAAAAGCTGGTCCTGCGCGTGCACCTCGGCCCCGGTCAGGGTGTTGAACAGCGTGCTCTTGCCGGCGTTGGTGTAGCCGACCAGGGCGGCGATGGGATAGGGCACGCGCTGCCGAGCGCTGCGGTGCAGGCCACGGGTGCGCCGCACCTGCTCCAGCTCCTTCTTGACCCGCACGATGCGGTCGCCGATCAGCCGCCGGTCGGCCTCGATCTGCGTTTCGCCGGGGCCGCCCAGGAAGCCGAAGCCGCCGCGCTGCCGCTCCAAGTGGGTCCAGGAGCGCACGAGCCGGCTGCGCTGGTAGTCGAGGTGCGCCAGCTCGACCTGCAGGGCGCCTTCCTTGGTGCGCGCGCGCTCTCCGAAGATGTCCAGGATCAGGCCGGTACGGTCGATGACCTTGCACTCCCAGGCACGCTCCAGGTTGCGCTGCTGCACCGGGCTGAGCTGCGCGTCCACGACGGCGACCGCGACCTCCTCGGCGTGGATCGCCTCGCCGATGGTCGCGACCTGGCCCTGGCCGAGCAGCGTCGCAGAGCGTCGGGTCCGCAATGGCGGGATGCTGGTGTGCACCACGACCAGCCCGATGGATGCCGCCAGCCCGACCGCCTCGGCCAACTGCGCATCCGCCGCACGGGACGCATCCTGTCGGGACGGCTTCTCCCAAGGCAGGACGACCGCCGCGCGGGTCGGCGCGGCGGACGTGTCAGCCGGCGCTGCTGCCAGAACTCGCCTCCTGCACCGCGGCTTCGACCTTGCTGGCGTCGAAAAGCTGGATAGGCGCGCCCGGCATCACGGTGCTGATCGCATGCTTATAGACAAGCTGCGTATGCCCATCCCGGCGCAGCAGCACCGAGAAGTTGTCGAACCACGTGATGATGCCTTGCAGCTTGACGCCATTGACCAGGAAGACGGTGACTGGAGTTTTGGATTTGCGCACATGGTTCAAGAAGACATCCTGAACATTCTGCGATTTCTCAGTGGCCACGTTCGTGTCCTATTTGTTGTGTGGCCCCAGCAGTACCTGGATGCCACAAGGGTGGTGCCGCAAACCCGGATATGGGCCGGCCGTCCAATCCTAGCAACGTCGCCTGGCGAGACAACCCATCAGGCAGCGTTGGACATGCCGTGAACGTGTCGGGCGAACAGCGCGAACAGTTCACGAGCCACCGGGCCGACCCGCCCATCGCCGACCGGCCGGCCGTCAATCGCCAGGATGGGCTTCACGAAGCTCGTGGCGCTGGTCAGGAACGCCTCCTGCGCCGTGTGCAGTTCGGCCTCGCTGAAGGCCTGCTCCACGAAGGCGATGCCCGCATCCTGCATGACCGCCAGGAGAGCGCCGCGGGTGCAGCCCGGCAGGATGCCCTGGTCCAGATGCCGGGTGCGCAGCCGGCCCTCGGCGTCCACGATCCAGAAGCTCGTTGCGGCCCCTTCCGTCACCATGCCGGCCGCGTCGATCAGGATGGCCTCCGCCGCCCCATGCTCGGCCGCGGCCTGGCGGGCCAGCACGTTGGGCAGCAGGGCCGTCGATTTGATGTCGCACCGCGCCCAGCGCTGGTCCGGATGGGTGACGGCGCGCGCCGTCCACTGCTCGACGTCGGCGGGATAAGGCGGGATGCGGCGCACCGTCACCACCAAGGCCGGCTTTACCCCGGGGGCGGGAAAGGCGTGGTCGCGTCGGGCAACGCCGCGGGTCACTTGCATATACAGCAGCCCGTCCTGCACCCGGTTCCGCCGCGCGACCTCGGCCAGCACATGCAGCAAGGCTTGGCCCCCCATGGGCCTGGCGATCCGCACCTCGGCCAAGGAACGCTCCAGCCGCGCCAGGTGGCGCTCGCTGTCGATGAACCGGCCGCGGCAGAGATGCACGACCTCGTAAATCCCGTCGGCGAACTGGTAGCCGCGGTCCTCCACGTTCACGCAGGCGTCACGCTGCGGCAGGTAGCGGCCGTTAACGTAGGCGATCCGGCTCATGCGGCCCCGCGGTCGTCGGAGTTGACGCCCAACTGCTTCAATTTGCGATGCAGCGCGCTGCGCTCCATGCCGACGAACCCGGCGGTGCGGCTAATGTTGCCGCCGAAGCGTAGCAGTTGCGCCTGCAGGTACTGAGTCTCGAACAGGTCCCGCGCTTCCCGCAGCGGCAGACCCATCAGGTCGGCGCTGGGGTCGAAGTTCAGCAGCGCCGGGGCGCCCTGGCTGATCTCGGCCGGCAGCATCTCCGCCCGGATGCTGTCGCTTGCGGTGCCCGGCGCCATGATCAGCAGCCAGTCCATCAGGTTGCGGAGCTGCCGGACATTGCCGGGCCAGTCATAGGCCTGCAGCGCCGTGAGCGCATCGGTCGATAGCTCGCGCCCGGGCATGCCGGACGTTTCGGCGGAGCGTTCGAGGAAATGCCGGGCGAGTTCCGGCACGTCCTCCCGCCGTTCCCTCAGGCTCGGCATGCGGATCGGCACGACGGCGAGGCGGTAATAAAGATCCTCGCGAAACCGCGCATTGCCGATCTCCGCTTGCAGGTCCCGGTTGGTGGTGGCCAGCACGCGCACGTCCACCTTCACCCGAAAGGAGCCGCCGAGCCGCTCGAACGTCTGGTCCTGCAGGGCACGGACGATCTTGCCCTGGGTCTCTAGCGGCATGTCCGACACCTCGTCGAGCAGCAGCGTCCCGCCATGCGCGCGCTCCAGCACGCCGGCGCGGCGCGGGGAGGCGACGGGATCGGCGCCGGCCTCGACGCCGAACAGCTCCTCCTCGAATCGGGCCGGGTTCAGCGTGGCGCAGTTCAGCGCGACGAATGGGCCGTCCGCCCGGCGCGACCGTGTGTGCACCATGCGCGCCGCGACCTCCTTGCCGGACCCGGCGGGTCCGCTGATCAGCACGCGGGAGCCGGTCGGCGCCACCCGCTCCACGGCGGCGCGGAGCGCCGTGATCGCGGCGCTGTGCCCCGTCAGATCCGATTCAAACCCGGCGCGCAGCCGCAGTTCCGCGTTCTCCTGCGCCAGCCGCGCCGCTTCCAGCGCCCGGCGGATGATGAGCAGCAGCCGGTCCGACTTGAACGGCTTCTCGATGAAGTCATACGCGCCGAACTGGATCGCCGAGACCGCCGTCTCGATGGTGCCATGGCCGGAGATCATCACGACGGGAACATGCGGTTCCTCGGTCAGCAGCGCCTTCAGGATGCCGAGGCCGTCGAGCCGCGACCCTTGCAGCCAGATGTCCAGAATCACCAGCGAAGGGCGGCGCATCCGGAACGCCGCGAGCGCCGCGTCGGAGTCGCCGGCCTGGCGGACCGTATAGCCTTCATCCTCAAGGATGCCCTCGATCAGCATGCGGATATCGGGTTCGTCATCGACGATCAGGATTTCGTTCGCCATTGCTAAGCCTTCACTGGTTCGGCCACCAAGAGCGGCAGGGACAGCGTGGCGACTGCGCCGGGTCCGTCGGTGCAGTCGTCCAGCGCGAGGCTGCCGCCATGGTCCTCCATGATCTTCTTCACGATTGCCAAGCCTAGCCCAGTGCCCTTTGGCTTATGCGTGACATACGGCTCGGTGAGCCGCTCGCGGTCCTCGTCCGGGAACCCCACCCCGTCATCGCGCACCTCCATCGCCACCGCGCCGCCATCCACGCGGACGGACAGGCTGATGTGCCCGGCCGGCTCGCCGGGACCGCGCGGGCGCATGGCGACGGCATCGGCCGCGTTCTGCAGCAGGTTGGTCAGCGCCTGGCCGACCAGGCGGCGGTCGCACAGCGCCATCGGGCCGCGCTCCGGGATGTCGGTGGACCAGACGATCTCCGGCCGGGCGCTGCGCTGCAGGACCAGCGCCTCCCGCGCGATGCGGCCGGCATCCTCCGGCCGCAGCACTGGCTGCGGCATGCGGGCGAAGGCCGAGAACTCGTCCACCATGCGGCCGATGTCGCCGACGTGGCGCACGATGGTGTCGGCGCATTGCGCGAAGGTCTCGGGGTCGGACGTGATCTCCTTGGTGAACCGCCGCTTCAGCCGCTCCGCCGAGAGCTGGATCGGGGTCAGCGGGTTCTTGATCTCATGGGCGATGCGTCGGGCGACGTCCGCCCAGGCGGCTTTGCGCTGCGCCAATTGCAGCTCGGTGATGTCGTCAAAGGTCACGACGTAGCCGTCCGGCCGGCCGCCATGCAGGTCGGTGCCGATCCGCACCAGCAACGTGCGGCGCCGCGACGGCGGGCCGATCTGCACCTCCGCGGTCAGCGCACGCTCCGGCTGGGCAGCCGCCTGGTCCAAGAGGGGCGCGAACTCCGGCACCACGTGGCCCAGCGGCAGGCCGATCGCCGTCATCAGGTCCATGCCGACCAGCTCGCTCGCCGCGCGGTTCGGCAGCTCGACGTTGGCCGAGGCGTCCAGGCCGATCACCCCGGCCGACACGCCCGCCAGCACCGTTTCCGTGAAGCGCCGCCGCCCGTCGATCTGGCTGTAGGCGTCCATCAGCTCCGTCCGCTGCGACGCGAGCTGCCCCGTCATGCGGTTGAAGGCGCGGGACAGCCCGGCCACGTCGTCCTCGCTCTGCACTTCCGGCACCCGCACCGAGAGGTCGCCTGCCCGGACCCGCTCGGCTGCCAGGATCAGCCGCCCGACAGGACGCGCGATCTGGTTGGCGAGCACCAGCCCGATCAGCACGGCGGCGCATAGCACCAGAAGTGCCACCAGGGCGAAGATCAGCGCGAAGGTGACCTGCAGCCCGGACCGGTTCTCGTCGAGCTGCTTGTACTCGGCGACCGCGCGCTCGGTCCGTGCCATGTGGTTGAGGATCTCCTGATCGACCGGGCGCCCGATCAGCAGCATCAGGTTGGTCGGCTTGGTATTGAGCTGGACCACAGCCCGCACTTGGTTGTCGTCGGACGATCCCAATACCGCGACGTCGCCGTTTTTGGCCTGCTCCGTTGCGTCTGGCGGCGCAGGCTCCACGCCGAAGCCCGACATCGGCCCAATGCCTGCGTACACAGAGCCGGTCACCGGATCGTAGATGATCGCCTCGGTCAGGCCGCGCAGCAAGGTCTGGGTTTGCAGGATCTGGCCGAGGGCGAACGGGTCGCTCGCCCCGAACTGCCCATCGCGCGCGACGTCGTTGGCCATGCCCAGCGCGATGTCGTTGGCCATGCCCAGCGCGTCGGCCCGGATGTTGCTGCGATGCTCCTCCAGGTAGCCGCGCGACGCTTCCAGCCCTTCGTTCAGCGCGATGCGGACCGAGTCGTTGAACCAGGACTGGATGCCCAGGTTGAAGAACGCGGTCGCGAACACGGCGACGACGATGGCAGGCGTGACGGCGACGACGCTGAACAGCAGCACCAGCCGGACATGCAGGCGCGACCCGGCGGAGCCGCGGCGCTGCTCCACCCAGATCCGGGTGATCCGCCCAGCCAGCACCGCGCCCAGCAGCAGCAGCACCGACAGGTTCGACAAGACCAGCGCGAACATCCGGTTGGGCGTCAGCCCCACGCCGCCCGACAGCATGGCAAAGGTCGAGATGCCCAGCGCCAGCGCGAACGCCGCCAGGAGCAGGGTGACGATCTTGCCCAGCAGCGCATCCGCCACCCGCCGCGGCAGCGAGCGGCGCGGCGGCCCCGCTGCCGCCCGGAGCGCCGAGCGTCTGCTGGAGGCGTTCACCCTCAGCCGATCCCGCGCACGACCGGGATGTCCAGGTCGCGGATCTTCTTCCGCAGCGTGTTGCGGTTGAGGCCGAGCATCGACGCCGCCTTGATCTGGTTGCCGCGCGTCGCCGACAGCGTCATCTGGATCAGCGGGCGCTCCACCTCGGCGATCACCTGGTCGTAGATGTCGCGCATCGGCATGCCGTCCCGGCTTGCGGCCAGGAACTGCCGGATGTGCCGCTCGACCGCGAGCGCCAGCGGCTCGGGGCTGCCGGCCCCGTGCGCCGGCTCGGCGTCGATGCCGCTTTCCAGCAGCTCGGTGCCGATCACCTCCTCGGTGATCATCTCCTGCGCATACAGGGCGGCGAGGCGCCGCATGAGGTTCTCCAGCTCGCGCACGTTGCCGGGCCAGCGGTGCTGGCGGAGGCGCTCAATGGCGGACTGATCGAGCGACTTCGCCGGCAGGCCGCTGTCGCGGGCTTTTTCCAGGAAGTGCCGGGCGAGGACCGGGATATCCTCCAGCCGCTCGCGCAGCGGCGGCAGGCGGATCGGCACGACGTTGAGGCGGTAGAACAGGTCTTCCCGGAACTGCCCGGCGCGGATTGCCTGGCGCAGGTCGCGGTGGGTCGCGGCCACGATGCGCACGTTGGCGCGGATCGGCTGCCGCCCGCCGACCGTGGTGAACTCGCCCTCCTGGAGCACGCGCAGCAGCCGGGTCTGGGCCTCCGCCGGCATGTCGCCGATCTCATCCAGGAACAGCGTGCCGCCGGCGGCCTGCTCGAAGCGGCCTTGGGCGCGGTTCAGCGCCCCGGTGAAGGCGCCGCGCTCATGCCCGAACAGCTCGCTCTCGATCAGCTCGCGCGGGATGGCGGCCATGTTGATGGCGACGAACGGCCCGGTGCGGCGGCGGCCGTAGTCGTGCAGCGCCCGCGCCACCAGCTCCTTTCCGGTGCCGCTTTCCCCGTTCACCATGACGGTCAGGTCGGTCGTGGTGAGCCGGGCGATGCTGCGGTAGATCTCCTGCATCGCGACGCTGCGGCCGATCAGCGGCAGGCGCTCCTCCGCGTCGCGCGGCTCGCTCGGCGGCGTGTCCGAGGCCGGCGCCGGCGATTGCAGCGCGCGGCCCACGACGGCCAGCAGCTCCTTGAGGTCGAACGGCTTGGGCAGGTACTCGAACGCCCCGCGCTGCGCCGCCTTCACCGCGGTCATCAGGGTGGATTGCGCGCTCATGACGATGACGCGGAGGTCCGGCCGGATGCGCTTGATGCGCGGGATCAGGTCGAGGCCGTTCTCGTCCGGCATCACCACGTCGGTGATGACCAGGTCGCCCTCGCCATCCTCCACCCAGCGCCAGAGCGTGGCGGCGTTGCCGGTGCAGCGCACCTGGTAGCCGGACCGGCCCAGCGCCTGGGTCAGCACCGTGCGGATCGACCGGTCGTCATCGGCCACGAGGACGGTGGGAGGGGTCATCTCGGATCTTTCAGGGTGTGTCCGCCTCAGCCTCGATGATTACCGGCAGGAACAGGCGGAACTCCGTCCGGCCGGGACGGCTATCCACCTCGATCAAGCCGCCATGGTCGCCGACGATCTTCGCGACCAAGGCGAGGCCCAGCCCGCTGCCGGACGGCTTGCTGGTCACGAACGCCTCGAACAGGTGGGACCGGATGTCCTCCGGGATGCCCGGCCCGTTGTCGCGCACCGTCACCACCAGCGGCAGGTGCAGCCGATGGTCGCTGCCCGCGACGGCAAGCCGCATCCCGTGCTGGTAGGCTGTGGTCAGCACGATCTCCCCGGTGCCGCGCTCCATAAGCGCCGGGTCGCTGATGATCGCCTCGGCCGCGTTCTTCACGAGGTTCAGCATCACCTGGATCAGCTGGTCCCGATTGGCCCAGGTGGGCGGCAGCGACGGGTCGTATACCTCGGTCAATCGCACATGCGCCGCGAACCCGGTGCCGGCGAGGCGGCGCACATGCTCCAGCACGCGGTGAATGTTCACGGCGCGGCGCTCGATCGGCTTCTCGCCAAAGACCTCCATGCGGTCCACCAAGTCCCGGATGCGGTCCGCTTCGTCGCGGATCAGCACCGTCAGCTCGCGGTCGCCGTCGGTCACGCTGGCCTCCAGCAGCTGCGCCGCGCCGCGGATGCCGGAGAGCGGGTTCTTCACCTCATGCGCCAGCACCGCGGACATGCCGGTGACGCTGCGCGCCGCCCCGCGGAACTGGATCTGGCGGTCCAGCGCCCGGGCGGCGGAGCTGTCCTGGAAAGTCAGCAGCACGCAGCCCGGCTCCTCCAGCAGCGCCGTCGCCTGCACCGCGGTGCCGCGCTTGTAGAAGCGGGGGCCTTCAAGCGTCAGGTCATGGTCGAAGATCGTGGAGCCTTGCTGCCGCACCTGCGTCAGCAGCGCGAACAGCGGATTGTCCTCGGGCAGCAGCGAGGCCAGCGTCATCTGGCGCAATTGCATCAACGAGACGCCGAGGAACTGCTCGGCGGCCTGGTTGGCGAAGCGGAAGCGGTTCGCCGCGTCGAGCAGCACGACAGGAACGGGCAGCGCGCTCAGCATCGCCTGCGCATCGACCTCGACCTCGCCGGACGGGGCCGGCAGGAGCCGCGGCGCCAGCTGCTCCACCAAGGCCAGGCGCTTCCGGGTGGCTGCGTCCTTCATGCGGCGAGCGCCTCCGACACGCGGGCGGCGTTGCCGTCGATCAGCGGATCGAAGAAGGCGTCGATGAGAGCCTCGACGGCCACCCGGCTCGACAGCTTGTTGACCGCCGAGCGGAACTCGGCCGATCCGAACAGGCCGCGCGAGTACCAGGACAGGTGCTTGCGGGCCACCCGCACGCCCGCATCCTCGCCGAAGTGCCGCAGCATGGCGTCGTAGTGCTCCAGCATCGTGGCCTTCTGCTCGGCCAATGTCGGCTCGGCCTGGCGTTGGCCCGTCGCCAGGAACCGGGCGGCCAGCGCCGGGAACCAGGGCCGGCCGTAGCAGCCGCGCCCGATCATCACGCCGTCCGCGCCGGACTGGCGCAGCGCCTCCGCCGCGTCGTCCCCCGTAAGGATGTCGCCGTTGACGATCACCGGCAGGCGGACCGCCTGCTTGACCTGCGCCACGAAGCGCCAGTCGGCCGACCCGGTGTAGAACTGCTGCCGGGTGCGCCCGTGCACCGTGACCATCTGGATGCCGGACGCCTCGGCGATGCGGGCCAGGCTGGGCGCGTTGAGGCTCGCATGGTCCCAGCCCATGCGCATCTTGAGAGTGACCGGCACCGGCACGGCCTGAACCGTCGCCTCCAGGATGCGGGTGGCGGCAGCCTCGTCGCGCATCAGCGCAGACCCGGCCGCCTGGCCAACCGCGACCTTCTTCACCGGGCAGCCGAAGTTGATGTCGATCAGATCGGCGCCGTGGCCGACCGCGATGCGCGCCGCCTCCGCCATGGCGGCCGGGTCGCAGCCGGCGAGCTGGACCGCGCTGGGACCGCCGCAGTTGTCGACCTCCGCCATGCGCAGCGTGACGCGGTTCTCCCGCACCATGGCCCAGGAGGCGATCATCTCGGACACGACGAGGCCCGCCCCCTGCCGCTTCGCTAGGCGGCGGAACGGCAGATCGGTCACGCCCGACATCGGCGCCAGGATAACCGGACAGTCAAGCGTTACGGCATGCCGACCCGACCCCAGGGTGATGGGGGCGATCAGGCCTGTGGTATTTGGGTTGCCCATGATTTGGGCAAACTACTGCCGGGCCGCGTCTTGCGCAATCATGGACCGCAGCCGGCCGCACGGGTTGACGCCAGGGCAGGTGGCCGGCATTGCATGGTGGCATGCGCGCCGCCGCCATCCTTGTCGCCGCCGGCTCCGGCACTCGGTTCGGGGCCGGCGAGCCGAAACAATACGTCATGATCGCCGGCAAGCCCGTCGTGCGCTGGGCGGCGGAATGCCTGCTGCCCCACGTCAAGCATCTTCAACCGGTAGGAGACCCGGCGCTGCTCGGCCCGGCGCTGGCCGGCCTCGACTGCCTTTCAGCCGTGCCGGGCGGCGGCACCCGGCAGGACAGCGTACGCGCCGGGCTTGAGGCCTTGGCGCGGTTTGCGCCGGAGGTCGTCCTGATCCATGACGGCGCCCGCCCTTGCGTGCCCGGTCACATCATCCCCGCCCTGCTCGCCGCCCTGGCCCGCGTGCCGGGCGCCATTCCGGCCCTGCCGGTTGCTGACACCCTGAAGCGCGCCAAGGGGCAGCGCATCGAGGCCACCGTTGAAAGGGCCGGCCTGTTCCGCGCGCAGACCCCGCAAGCCTTTGACTACGCCACTTTGCTGCAACTGCACCGCCGCCATGCGGCGCTGCCCGGCCTGACCGACGATGCCGCGTTGCTGGAGCAGGCGGGCCTTGCCGTGGACCTCGTGCCCGGCGCCGAGGACAACATCAAGCTGACCTATCCGGAGGACCTCATGCGGCTCGAACAGGCGTTGGCGCCGGCGATGCTCCCACGGGTCGGCACCGGGTTCGACGTGCATGTGCTGGCGCCGGGCCGTGCCTTGATGCTGTGCGGTGTCGTGGTGCCGCACGCGCTGGGGCTGGCCGGGCACTCCGACGCGGATGTCGGCATCCATGCGCTATGCGACGCGATCTATGGCGCGCTGGCTGAGGGCGACATCGGCCGCCACTTTCCGCCCGGCGAGGCCACCTGGAAGGACGCAGACAGCGCGCGTTTCCTGACGCATGCCGCCGGACGGATCGCACAACGCGGCGGGCGTCTGGCCAACGCCGATATCACGCTGATCTGCGAGCAGCCGAAGATCACGCCGCACGCCGCCGCCATGCAGGCCCGGCTCACCGAGCTTTTGGGCGTCAAACCCGGCCTCGTCTCGGTGAAGGCGACAACGACCGAGCGGCTGGGATTTACGGGACGCGGCGAGGGCATTGCGGCGCAGGCCGTGGCGACGATCCTGCTTCCGGAGTGACAGGCCGTAGGGGATGTGGTCGGAGCGGCGGGATTCGAACCCACGACCCCCAGTCCCCCAGACTGAGCCAAGCCGCTTTCGTGCAAACTCGGCAGCCGTCGCAAGTCATCTAGACCCTTGTACTAAAAGCGTGGTATCGGTAGCGCATCAGTTCTGCGCGTCCGCCTGCCATCGTCAATTATCGGGGTCCTGCTTCCGATTTGCTTCCGGGATGCTTCCGACATGACCACCACAAACGTCCGCTTTACCAAGCCTAACACCTCCCGCATGGCTTGCCCGCCCGGCAAGGCCGAAGCCTTCTTCTGGGACGCCACCCTGCCCGGCTTCGGACTGCGAGCCTACGTCTCTGGCCGCCGGCAGTGGGTTGCGCAGTACCGGGACGGCACCGGCCGCACCCGGCGTGCCACGCTGGGCGATGCCCGCGTCGTCGAGCTTGACGAGGCGCGGGACGGTGCCCGCAAGCTGCTTTCTCGCGTCGAGCTTGGGAGCGATCCTCAAGCGGAGAAACAGGCGGCACGGCGCGCAAAGCGGGTGTCGGCCCTTGTGGAAGCTTACTTGGCGGATGCTGAAAAGCGGCTCAAGCCGCGTTCCTTCGCCGAAGTGAAGCGGCACCTTAAGCATCACGTCAAACCGCTGCACCAGGAAGCGGCTTGCGAGTTGGGCCGCGCCGCCATCGTCAAGCTGCTGGACGGCATCAGCCGGGACAGCGGACCGGTTGCCGCCAACCGCGTTCGGAGCAGCCTGAGCGCGATGTGGGTATGGGGCCTGCGGAGCGGCACCGTCGAGGGGGAAAACCCTGTGGCGCACGTCCCCAAGCCCGGCAGCGAGGCACCTCGGGAGCGGGTGCTGACCGATGCCGAGCTTGCGCTGGTGTGGCAGGCCACGGCCGGGGACCACGACCATGACCGCATCGTGCGCCTGCTCATGCTGACGGGTGCTCGGCGGGAAGAAATGGCCGGGATGGGCTGGGAAGAAATCGAGGGATCACTTTGGACCCTGCCCCGCGCCCGATCCAAAAACGGGTTGCAGCATGAGGTGCCGCTTGGCGCCTTGGCCCTGGCGCAACTCCCGCCCAAGCGGGACGGCCGTGCGCAGGTGTTCGGGGAGGGCAAGGGCGGCTTCTCCGGCTGGTCCCGCTGCAAGGACCGGCTGGACGGGCGCATCCTCAAGCTGCTGCAAAAGGCGCTCAGGGAGCGCCAGGGGCGGGAGCCGGAGACGGACAAGGTAGCCTGCCCGGAGTGGACGCTGCATGACCTGCGCCGCACCCTGTCCACCTGGTTAAACGAGAACGGCACGGAGCCGCATGTGGTTGAAGCGGTGCTGAACCACGTCAGCGGCGCGGCACGTCGGGGCGTGGCCGGGGTTTACAACCGGGCGCAGTACCGCGAGCCGAAGCGGGCGGCGCTGGCCCGATGGGAAAAATACATCCGGAAGCTTGTGGGCTTGCCGGGCCTGGCCGCGGGGAACGTGGTCGAACTGGCGGAGGCAGGATGATGGCACGCCGTAACGTTGGGGAGTTGCCGCCACAAGCGGTTCAGGCCCTAGTGCCCCTCTCCCGCCGCTTTCACATGCTCCCGCTGGATGATGGACGCCTGAACGAAGTGGCGTTGCTGGCCGCCTTCCTTCCCCGGTATCGGACCGGGGTGCAGCGCGTGCCCCGCGGGCGCGGGCGTCCCTTGGAATGGGAACGTTTAGCGGCAGCGGTGGATTGGCTTTCCTGATTACGCATAAACCTCAGCCAGTTTCAGGAGCTGGTAGGGCATGG
>CAXSHI010000022.1:0-33075 GCA_964236755.1 uncultured Acetobacteraceae bacterium | reverse complement strand
TGACGTTGGCGGTGAAGTCGCCGAAGCTCTCGGCGCAGTCGCCGCCCTGCAGCACAAAGGCTTGGCCGTTCGCCACCATCGCCAGGGAGTCCCGCAGCCGCCGCGCCTCGCCCGCGAACACCAAGGGCGGGTACTTGGCCAGCCGCGCCTCGACGGCAGCCAGCGCGCCGTCCTCCGGATAGGCCGGGCCCTGAAGCACATGCCGCGCCCGCCAGCTTTCCGGCGTCCAGGCTCCCGTTTCCCTCATGCCACCAACCCCTTCCGCATAGGCCAGCTTATCACCGTTTTCTTCGGCTGATGCCACCCGGCCTTCATGGCTGGCCCGCGCTATTCCGCAGCCTTCGCCGTATGGGCCGCGGGCGCCACGCGGGTCACGGTCCGCATGGTCACGAACTCCTCGGCGCTGGTGGGATGGATGCCGATGGTGCGGTCGAAATCCTGCTTCGTGGCGCCGGCGACCAGCGCCACGCCGATGCCTTGCATCATCTCCGCCACGTCGTCGCCCAGCATGTGGACGCCCATCACCCGCTGGCTCGCCTGGTCCACGACCATCTTCATCAGCGTCTTGTGCGGCCGGCCGGACATGACGTGCCGCATCGGGGTGAAGTGCGCGATGTAGATGTCCATCGCGCCGTGCTGCACGGCCTGCTCCTCCGTCATGCCGACCGTGGCGAGCGGCGGGTTGCTGAACACGGCGGTCGCGACGGGATCAAGCGCCCAGCTGCGCGGCCGGCCCGGCCCGAACAGCCGGTCCGCCAAATGATGCCCCTCCGCGATGGCCACGGGCGTGAGGTTCAGCTTGTTGCTCACGTCGCCCAGGGCGAAAATGTGCGGCTGGCTGGTGGCGTTGTGCCCATCGACGATCACGGCACCCCGGCTGTCCGTCGCAACGCCCGCGTCCTGCAGGCCGAGGCCGGCCGTCTTCGGCACCCGGCCCACGGCGAAGAACACCAGGTCGGCCTCGATCACGTGGCCGTTGCTCAGCGTGACGCGCCGGGCCTCGCCGGCCGGCTCAACCCGGTGCACCGTCTGGGTCGGGTGCAGGCGGATGCCCTGCTCGACGACACCTTGGGCCAGCGCCTGCCGCAGGTCATGGTCGAAGCCCCGCAGCGGCCAGGGCTGGCGGAATACGACATCGACCTCGGCGCCCAGGCCGTGGAAGATGCCAGCGAACTCCATGCCGATATAGCCGCCGCCGACCATCAGCACCCGGCGCGGCAAAGCGGGAAGCTCGAATGCCGCGTCGGAGACGATGCCGAGGTGCATGCCGTCGATGGGCGGCTCGATTGCCGGCACGCCGCCTGTCGCGACGACGATCCGCTCCGCCGTCACCGTCTGGCCGCCGACATCCAGCGCATGCGGCCCGGCGAACACCGCCCGCGCCTCGTGCCGGACCACGCCGCTGCCGTCCAGCATGCGGGTGTAGATGCCGTTCAGCCGCAGGATCTCGCGGTCCTTGTGCGCGATCAGCGCGGCCCAGTCATGCACGCCGGGCGAGGCGTCCCAGCCGAAGCCGCGCGAGTCCTCGGCTAGGCGCCCATATTCGGACGCCTGCACCATGATCTTCTTCGGCACGCAGCCGACGTTGACGCAGGTGCCGCCCCAGCGCGCCTCCTCGGCGATGCCGACGCGCGCCCCGTGCCCGGCGGCGATGCGGGCGCAGCGCACGCCGCCCGACCCGCCGCCAATGACGAACAGGTCGTAGTCATATGTGGCCATGACTCAGGTTCCGATGCCGCCAAGGGCGAGGTACTTGATTTCCAGGTAATCCTCGATCCCGTACTTGCTGCCTTCCCTCCCCAGCCCGCTCGACTTCATGCCGCCGAACGGCGCCACCTCTGTCGAGATGATGCCCTCGTTGCAGCCGATGATGCCGTATTCCAGCGCCTCCGCCACGCGGAAGATGCGGCCCACGTCGCGGGCGTAGAAGTAGGCGGCCAGGCCGAACTCGGTGTCGTTGGCCATCTCGATGGCTTCCGCCTCGGTAGAGAAGCGGAACAGCGCCGCCGCCGGGCCGAACGTCTCCTCGCGGAAGATGTCGGCGGTGCGGGGAACCTCGGTCAGCACCGTCGGCTGGAAGAACGTGCCGCCCAGCTCGTGCCGCCCGCCGCCCATCGCCACGCGGGCACCGCGGCCCACGGCGTCCCTGATGTGCGCCTCGACTTTCTCGACTGCCTCCGCGTTGATCATCGGGCCTTGGGTCACTCCTTCGTCCATGCCGTTGCCGACCTTGAGCGCGGCGACGGCGGTTTTCAGCTTCTCAGTGAACGCTTCATAGACCCCGTCCTGCACCAGCAGGCGGTTGGCGCAGACGCAGGTCTGCCCGGCGTTGCGGAACTTGCTGGCGATGGCGCCCACCACGGCGGCGTCGAGGTCCGCGTCATCGAACACGATGAACGGCGCATTGCCGCCCAGCTCCATGCTGGCCTTCTTCACCGTGGGCGCGATCTGCGCCAGCAATTTGGCGCCGACCTCCGTGCTGCCGGTGAAGCTCAGCTTGCGCACCAAGCGGTTGGCGGTCAGCTCGCCGCCGGTCTCGCCGCTCGGCCCAGTGATCACGTTGCAGACGCCGGGCGGCATCCCCGCGCGCTCGGCCAGCACGGCGAGGGCAAGGGCAGAGAACGGCGTCTGGCTCGCCGGGCGGATCACCCCGGTGCAGCCGGCCGCCCAGCCCGGCCCGGCCTTGCGGGTGATCATCGCCGCCGGGAAGTTCCACGGCGTGATCGCGGCGAACACGCCGATCGGCTCCTTGGTGACGATGATGCGGCGGCCCGGCTGCGGCTGCGGGATGGTGTCGCCATAGACGCGCTTGCCCTCCTCGGCAAACCACTCGATGAAGGATGCGGCGTAGGCGATCTCGCCCCGGCTCTCGGCCAGCGGCTTGCCCTGCTCGGCGGTCATGATGACGGCGAGGTCGTCCGTGTTGTCCAGCATGAGCGTGAACAGCCGGCGCAGGATGGCCGCGCGCTCCTTGGCCAGCATGGCGCGCCAGGCCGGGAAGGCGCGGGCCGCGGCCTCGATCGCCTGGCGCGTGTCTGCGGCGCTGAGCGCCGGCACCTCGCCGATCAAGGCGCCCGTCGCGGGATTGCGGACCGGGAGTGTCTTGCCGCTCGCGGCCTGCACCCATTGGCCGTCGATGCAGCAGGCCTGGCGGAACAAGCTCGGGTCCTTGAGCGGGAGCGGCGCGGTCGGGTTCAGCATGGGGGTCCTCCGTTTGCACGGAAGATAGGCGCGTGGACGCCGGATGTCAGCCGGGCTGACGGGTCAGCCGGGGCGGGCGGGTCAGCGCGACTTGCTCCGCGCCGCCCGGAAGGCCGCCGCGCGGCCGGGCTTCTCGACTTGGTGCGCGCGGCCGAACGCCATCGCGTCCGGCGTCACGTCCGCCGTCACCACGCTGCCAGCCGCGACGAAGCTGCCGTCGCCCAGCGTGACGGGCGCCACCAGCACGGCCGACGTGCCGACGAACACCCCGGCGCCGATCGTGGTGCGGTGCTTGGCAAAGCCGTCGTAGTTGCAGGTGATGGTGCCTGCCCCGATGTTGGCGCCGGGTCCGACCGTGGTGTCGCCCAGGTAGCTCAGGTGGTTGGCCTTGGCCCCTGCGCCGAGATGCGTCGCCTTCAGCTCCACGAAGTTGCCGACATGGGCGCCCGGCCCTACCACGGTGCCGGGGCGCAGCCGGGCATAGGGACCGATCAGCGCGCCCGGCCCGACCTCGCAATTTTCCAAGTGGCTGAACGCGCGGATTTCGGCACCGGACGCGACGCTCACGCCGGGGCCGAACACCACATGCGGCTGCACCGTCACGTCGGGCGCAAGCGTGGTGTCGGCGCTGAGGAACACGGTCTCCGGCGCGGTCAGCGTCGCGCCGCCGTCCATCGCGGCCCGGCGCAGCCAGCCCTGCACCGTCACCTCCGCCTCTGCCAGCTCGGCGCGGGAGTTGACGCCGCGCAGCTCCTCGAACGGCGCCTCGACGGCGATGACGCGCCGCCCCTCGCCGCGGGCCACCGCCACGCAGTCCGTCAGGTAGAACTCCCCCGCGGCGCTCGGCTGCACCGCGCGCAGCCAGCGAAGCATGTCGGCTGCGGGCGCGCACAGCACACCCGCGTTGCACAGTCCGATCTGGCGCTCGGCCTCGGTCGCGTCGGCCCACTCCACGATGCGCTCGACGCCCTCGCCATGGGTCAGCACGCGGCCATAGCGGCCGGGGTCGGCGGGGCGCATCGCCAGCAGCGCCAGCCCGGCCTCCGCGGCGCGGCGCCTTTCCAGCATGTGCCGCAGGGTTGCGGGCCGGATGAGCGGGTTGTCGGCATACAGCACCGCCACGTCGCCGTCGCCGAACTGCGCCGCCGCCTGCAGCGCCGCGTGGGCGGTGCCCAGCCGCTCCGTCTGCACGACGACGGGATGCGGCGCCGCGGCGCGGGCCAGCGCGTCCATGCCCGGGCCAGCCACCACGACGACGCGGCTGAAGACCTCCGTGCAGCTTGCGATCAGATGCTGCAGCATCGGGCGGCCCGCAATGGGGTGCAACGCCTTCGGCAGCGCGGACTTCATCCGGGTGCCCAGCCCGGCGGCCAGCAGGACAGCAGTTGTTGTCATGCAACGATGGGTAGCGTCCGGCCCGCGCCCATGTCAAAGGCCATGTTGACCCTTCGGAGCGCCTTATGGAACCGACCCTGCTGCTCGACCTCGACGGGACGCTGGTGGACACCGTCCCCGACCTGCTGGCCTGCCTCAACCGCCTGATGGCGTCGCATGGATTGCCGGCGCTCTCGGCGGCGGAGGTGATTCCCATGATCGGCGACGGCGCGGCCGTGCTGGTGCGCCGGGCGATGGCGGCACGCGGCCGGGAAGCGACGCCGGGCGACCAGCAGACGCTGCTGGCCGACTACACCGCGAACGTCGCCGACGGGTCGCGCCTGTTCCCCGGGGTGGAACCGACCTTGCGCGCCATGGCGGCCGATGGATGGCGCCTCGCGGTCTGCACCAACAAGCCCGTCCTCGCGTCCCGCGAGCTGCTGGCGACGCTGGGCGTGCTGGAGCTGTTCGCCGCGGTGGGCGGCGGCGACAGCTACCGCACCCGCAAGCCGGACCCCAAGCACCTGCTCTCGACCTTGGCGGATGCGGGGGGGCGTGCGGACGCGGCGGTGATGGTTGGCGACCATCACAACGACGTGCAGGCCGCCGCCGGGGCCGGGGTGCCGTGCATCTTCGCGGCCTGGGGCTACGGCGCCGCGCCGGCGGAGGTGGCGGCGACGGCAACGGCGTTCCCCGAGGTCGCTGCGCTGGCGCGGGGGCTACTCGGGCGCGGCTAGATACGTCGTCAGGCTGCCGATCAGGTCCGTCTCGAACTGCATGCGCACCGGGATCATCGGGCCGCCGGGCGATGCTGCGGCGAACCAGGCCGTGCCGCGCCGCGGGCGCTGCGCCGCCGCCCGGTCCACGTCCAGCCGGAAGCCGCCAAGCTGCCGGCCCTCGAAATCGCAGCGGAGCGCAGGCCCGGCAAAGACAGAGCGGCTCGTCTGCTCCAGCACCTCCCGCCCGGCGGTTCGCGCGGACAGCTCGGCCAGCCGGCGCCCGTCATAGGTGCGGGAGTGTCCCTCGCACCGGCCCGTCGCGTTCACCTGGCGCACCAATTGCGCCATGGCGCTCACGCTGTCGATGGTGCCGGCTTGGTCCGCGGCGGGCACCGGCTCGCGTTCCTCCTCGTTCGGTGGGGTGAGGGTGCGGATCTCCGGCTGGCCCTTGGGATAGTCGATCTGGGTGACGCGGGGGCGCCCGCGCAGGTGGCCGACGCTGTAGAAGCGCCGGGGCGCGGGACGGTCGCCGACGAAGGCGCCCTCGACCACGGTGTCCTGCTCCGCCCGGACCAGCACGCCGACCGTGCCGGCGGTGTGATAGGTCAGATGCACACGGTAGTCGCGCGGAGCGACGGCAAGCTCCGCATCCAGGCGCAGGACGTTGAACCCGGTGGCGTAAGCGGCGTAGTGCGCGCTGACCGTCTGCGCTTGGGCAACAGGGGACAGGCACAGAAGCAGGGCAGCGACGGGATACCTCATTCCGCCACTGTTGGGCCAAACCGGCGCCGCTGCAACTTGACACCGGCGGGAGCCGGCCCCTACACAGCCAGCCCTTGACCCGGCCCATGGACGTTTTCAGAAGGCTTGGGCGCGTAGCTCAGCGGTAGAGCATTCGCTTCACACGCGAAGGGTCACAGGTTCAATCCCTGTCGCGCCCACCAGGTTCCGGGTCACGGCGTGCCCCCTTCCCCCAAGTCCCACCACAGCCCGGCAAAGGCTGCGATGCCCTCCCGCGCCGGCGCGACCAGCAGGTGCTCGTCGGGACCGTGCTGCTTGCAGCCGTTGTAGCTGTGCGGCACCCAGACCAGCGGCGTGCCGAGGTGGTCCACGAACACGTCCCCCGGCAGGCCGCCGCCGCTGTTGGGGATAAGCTGCACCGGGCGGCCGAGCGTGTCTGCCATGCTGGCAACGGCCCAGCGCACCCAGGGGTTGGCCGGGTCGGTGCGGCTCGCGGCCATGCGCACGCCCGGGGAGCGGATCGCCACCTCGGGGAACCCGGCGGCGTCGAGGTGGCGGCGGAGAGCGCCCTCGAAGGTCGCGGGATCGGTGTCCACGGTGTAGCGGATCTGGCAGCGCGCGCGGGCGTCGGGGGCGACGGCGTTCATCGGGTTTTCCGGCCGGCCGGACAGCAGCGCCAGCACGATGAAGCTGTTCCAGCCGTAGATCTTCTCCGCGGCCGACAGGCCGGGCTCGCCCCACTCGGGGTCGATGGTCGCGGCCCCGCCCTCCGCCACCAGCTCGCAGCCGCGCAGCGCGTCCCGCACGCCGGGGGGCATGGCGGGCGGCAGCCAGCCGCGCACCAGGATGCGGCCGTGGCGGTCGGCGATGCCGGCGATGGCGTGGGACAGCACGATGGCCGGGTCGGTGGTCATGCCGCCCCAGTTGCCGGAATGCACGCCGCCCGGCCGTAGGTCGAGCACGAGGTCGAAATGGAACGTGCCGCGCGTTTCCGTCGAGACGGTGGGCGTCGCGGCGTTCATCCGCGGGCCGTCGCTGGCGATCAGCACGTCCGCCGCGAGCCGGTCGCGGTGCTGGGCCACGAACTCGCGCAGGCCCTGGCTGCCGCGTTCCTCCGCCGTTTCCAGGATCAGCTTGAGGTTGAAGCCAAGGCGGCCGCCGCGCTCGGCCAGCACCGCTTCCAGCGCCGCCAGGTTGAGCGCGTGCTGGCCCTTGTTGTCGGCGGACCCGCGGCCGTACCAGCGGTCGCCTTCCTTGCTCAACGTCCAGGGATCAAGCCCCGGGCGCCACTGCTCGGGGAGGCCGCGCACGGTGTCGCCATGGCCGTAGGTCAGCACCGTCGGCCCGGCGCCCTCGATCCGCTCGGCAAGCAGGATGGGACCGAAGCCTGGCACGGGGTTCGCGTGCAGCTCGGCCGTGAAGCCCATTCGTTCGAGCCACGGGCGGATATGCGCCTCAAGGTAGCGCGCCAGGTCCGCATGATGGCCGGGGTCCTGCGAGGTGCTGGGCACGGCGACGAGGCTGGCCAGCCGCGCCTCGAAGCCGCCGTCGTCGAAGAACGCCAACGCGCGGCCGACCGCCCCGCTCCTGGTTCCGCTCATGCCAGCCTCCCGTGGTGCGGCTTGAGGCTGACGGCTCTAGCGGACCGGGGCAAGCGCGTCGTGGATGCCAGGGACGCGCACCCGGAACCTAGCCCCGCGGCACGGCGCGCCGGGCCGCGACGACCGCGCGCAAGGCGGCCCGGCGCGTGGGCCAGTCGCCATGCAGCAGGGCCGTCATGGCCGCGAATAGGCCGGCGTCGTTCGCCGTCGCCGGCGCCAGATGCGGGCGCAGGCGTCCTCGTCGCTCGCTGACCGTCCTCACCACCGTCATGCCCAGCAGCCCCTCCGCGCCTCTGGTCGTGCCGAAGCCGCTGCGGCCACGGCCGCCGAACGGCAGGCGCGGGTCGGCGGTGGGCACGATCAGGTCGTTGACGCAGACAGACCCGGCGCGCACCCGCTGCGCCGCCGCCCGCGCAGCGCCGGGCGGCCCGAACACGCTGGCGCCGAGCGCGTAGGGGCAGAGCGCCGCCGCGGCCAGGGCCGCCTCTGGATCGGCGACGGGAACCAAAGCCAGCCAAGGGGCAAACACGTCCTCCTGCAGCAGCGCCATGCCGGGCCGGGCGTCGGCGACCACCAGGGGCCGGCCCTCCCCGTCCGATGCGAGCCGGGCGCCCTCCGCCACAGCCTGACCTACCAGTGCCGATAAACGCGCCGCGGTGGCAGGCGGCACCGTCGCGGGCGGGATCGCTGGCAGCCGTGCCAGCAGCTTGGCCTGCAGCGCCGCCGCGTCCGCCTGCATGACGAACACGCGGCGGGGCGCGATGCAGGTGGCGCCGCCGTTGAGCCGCAGGCCATAGGCCAGGCAGGACGCGACCAGATCCAGGTCGGCGCCGGGCAGCACGAGCACCGCGTCGGAACCGGAAAGCTCCATCGTGGCGGGCGTCAGCTGGGCGGCGGCGGCGGCCAGCACCCGCTGTCCGGTGCCGGCGCTGCCGGTCAGCACGATGTGGTCGAAGCCCATGCGGACCGCGGCCTCCCCGGCGTCGGATGGCAGCACCTGGAACACGCCGTCCGGCAGGCCGGCCTGCCGCAGCATGTCCGCCAGCGCCCGCATCGGCGCCTCGCACCCCGGCGCCGGCTTCACGCACACGGCGTTGCCCGCCGTGAGCGCCTGCAGCGCCTGCGCGCCGGGCAGGAACAGCGGGTAGTTGCCGGGCGCCAGGATCAGCACGGCGCCAAAAGCTTCGCGGTGGATGCTTGCCCGCACGCCAACCAGCCAAAGCGGCCGTCCGCCGCGCAGGCGCCGCGGCGCCAGCAGCGAGGGCGCGCGGCGGAGCAGGAAGCGCGCGGCCTCGGCGAGCGGCAGGATCTCGGCCACCAGGGTGTCGGCAGGGTTCCGTGCGACGGTCGAGGCCAAGGCCGCCGCGTCGCGGGCGAGGACGCGGCGCAGGCGGCCGATGACCGCAAGCCGCTCGCGAATGGCCAGCGCCGCCCAGGCGCGGCCCGCGCTTCGGACATCGGCAAGGAACGCGGCGGTGACAATATCGTTCATGCTCCCACTTCCACTCAGCATCTATCCGTTCACCGAGAGAGGGATTAGGTTCCGCCGCATGTCGCCTCGTATCATTGGCCACCTTTTTTCGCTAAACTGGACCGTTGCATGACCCGCCGCGTCGCCATCATCGGCGCCGGCCCCGGCGGCTTGGCGTCAGCCATGCTGCTGGCCAAGGCGGGCGTGGACGTCACGCTCTACGAATCGCGCGATGTTGTCGGCGGCCGGTCGAGCACCATCACCGCGCCCACGAAGTCCGGCACGTTCCGCTTCGACATGGGGCCGACCTTCTTCCTGTATCCGCGCGTGCTGGCCGACATCTTCGCCGCCTGCGGGCGCAACCTGGAGGACGAGGTGGAGCTGATCCGGCTCGATCCGCAGTATCGCCTGGTATTCGAGGGCGGCGGCGAGATCCAGGCGACCGGCGACATGGCTCGGATGGCCGCCGAGATCGCCCGCTTCTCGCCCCAGGATGCCGCCGCATTCCCGCGCTTCATGGCCGACAACCGCAAGAAGCTCGCGGTGTTCCGCCCGGTGCTGGAGAACGCGTTCAACTCCATGCGCGACCTGATGCGGCCGTCGGTGATGCGCGGCCTGTCCCGCCTGCGTCCGCACCGCAGCGTCGATAGCGACCTCGGCACCTATTTCCGCGACGAGCGGGTGCGGCTCGCCTTCAGCTTTCAGTCCAAGTACCTCGGCATGTCGCCGTTCCGCTGCCCGAGCCTGTTCACCATCCTGTCGTTCATGGAATACGAGTTCGGCGTCTATCACCCGCGCGGCGGCACTGGCGCCGTGATGGCCGCCATGGCCCGTGTGGCGCGCGACCTGGGCGTCAAGATCCAGCTCGGCGAACCCGTCGAGAAGGTGCTGTTCGAGGGCCGCCGCGCGGTGGGCGTGCGCACCCGGGGCGCGGACCAGCGCTACGACGCGCTGGTGATCAACGCGGACTTCGCGCAGACGATGACCAAGCTCGTGCCGGACGGCATTCGCCGCCGCTGGTCGGACCGCAAGATCGCCACCAAGAAGTTCTCCTGCAGCACGTTCATGATGTACCTGGGCATCGAGGGCGACGTGCCGGGCTTGTCGCACCACACGATCTACCTGGCCGACGACTACCGCCGCAACATCGCGGAGATCGAGGCCGGGATGGCGCCGGCGCAGCCCAGCTTCTATGTGCAGAACGCCTGCGTCACCGATCCGGCCCTGGCGCCGCCAGGCCACTCGACGCTGTATGTGCTGGTGCCCGTGGGCCACCGGATCGGCGACGGCGTGGACTGGGCGGCGGAGACGGCGCGCTACCGGGCGCTGACCTTGCAGCGGCTGGAGCGCATTGGCATCCCCGACATCGAGAAGCGTATCCGCTTTGAGAAGATCCTAACGCCGCAGGGCTGGGAGGATGACCTGCAGATTTACCGCGGCGCCACCTTCAACCTGGCGCACAACCTGGGCCAGATGCTGCACTTCCGCCCGCGCAACCGGTTCGAGGACCTGGACGGCGTGTACCTGGTCGGCGGCGGCACGCATCCCGGCTCGGGCCTGCCGGTCATCTTCGAGAGCGCCCGCATCACCTCCCGCCTGATGGCGGAGGACCTGGGCCTCGACGCGCACTGGGAGGCGCCCTCCGCCATGGCGCAAGACCATTACGAACCCGCGATTGCGGAGGCCCTATGAACGCCATCAACCAGCGTCCCGGCAACCTGCCGGTCGGCGTCGTCGGCGCAGGATTGGGCGGCCTGGCTGCGGCCTGCACGCTGGCGGCGCGCGGGCACAAGGTCATCCTGTTCGACAAGAACCCATGGCTGGGCGGCAAGGCGGCGTTGCTGGAAGAGGGTGGTTTCCGCTTCGACATGGGGCCGACCATCCTGACGGTGCCGGACGTGCTGGCGCGGGTGTTCAGCGAGGCCGGGCGGCAGATGTCCGACTACCTGGACCTGAGGCGCCTCGACCCGCAATGGCGCTGCTTCTTCGAGGACGGCTCCGTGCTTGACTTGCAGGAGGACGTGCCGGCGATGGCCCGGACCCTCGCTGAATACGCGCCCGGCAGCGAGGCGGGCTACGCCGAATTCATCGCCATGTCGGCCAAGCTGCACGAGGTGTCGGAGAAATTCTTCTTCTGGAAGTCGGTGGAGGGCATCGCCGACACGCTTGAGTTCAAGGGCATGAACCTCGCGACGCTCAAGGATGTGCTGAGCCTGCGCATGGGCACCTCGGTCGCCGGCCAGATCAGGAAGCGGGTGCCGGACGCCCGGGTGTGCCAGATGCTGGACCACTTCGTGCAGTATGTCGGCAGTTCCCCCTACGCCGCGCCGGCCGTGCTGTGCAGCATCGCGCACATGCAGACGCAGAAAGGCGTATGGTATCCCATGGGCGGCACCCGCGCCGTGCCGCTGGCCCTCGAACGCCTGGCGGGCGAACTCGGCGTGGACCTGCGGCCCGGCACCGGCGTGGCCTCGATCCTGTCCGAGGGCGGCCGGGTGAGCGGCGTGCGCACCGAGGCGGGCGAGACGGTGCCGCTGTCCGCCGTGGTCAGCAATATGGACAGCGTGCGCACCTACCGCGAGCTGGTAGGCGGCAAGCCGCAGGCGAGCTTCGCCCGGCGCTGGAAGCGGGACCCGGCGTGCTCCGGCGTCGTGCTCTACCTCGGCCTCGACCGGCGCTACGAGCACCTGGCGCACCACGACTTCGTCTTCTCCCGCGACCCGGAGGAGGAGTTCGAATGGATCTACAACAAGGGCGAGCCGGCGCCGGACCCGACCTGCTACGTCGCCGCGCCCTCGGGAACGGAGCCGGGCGTGGCGCCGCCGGGCGGCGAGGCGCTGTACGTGCTGGTGCATACTCCGTTCCTTCGCCCGCACCACGACTGGTCCAAGATGTTTGCTTCCTACCGCCAGGTGATCCTTGACAAGCTTGCGCGCTGCGCCGGGATGCCGGACTTGGCCGAGCGTATCGTGTTCGAGCGTCACCTGACGCCGCAGGATATCCATGAGCGCTACCGCGTGCTGGACGGCGCGATTTACGGCCTGGCGAGCCACGGCAAGGTGAACGGCGCGTTCAAGCCCGGCAACCGGTCGCGCGATCTGCCGGGCCTCTACCTTGCCGGCGGTGCCGCCCACCCGGGGCCGGGCATGCCCATGGTGCTGATGAGCGGCTGGATCGCCGCCGACAGCTTGACGAAGGACATGGCCAATACGTCGGCCTCGGCCCTTGCCAGTGCCTGAAGCCGCGGCGCCCGACCCGATCGCAACACGGTCGGGTCGGGCATTCTGGGCTTTCGGCTGGTACCTTCGATGGTACTTCTATCGTAAGTTCCATGCCGTCCGCATTTCCCATGCCGGCCTGCCGCACGGCTTCGATGGCCGGCCGCTGATCATCTATGGCAACCACCCGTCGTGGTGGGACCCGGCGCTTTACATCCTGCTTTGCACCTTCCTGTTTCCGAGCCGCCGCGGCTATGGCCCGATGGATGCCAAGGCGCTCGGCAACTACGGCGTGTTCGAGCGCATGGGCGTGTTCGGCATCGCGCTCGACACGCCGCGGGGCGCGGCCCGCTTCCTGTCCACCAGCCTCCGCATCCTGTCCGACCCCGCCAGCGTCCTTTTCATCACGGCAGAAGGTGAGTTCGCCGACGTGCGGCGCCGCCCGTTGCAGCTTCGGGCTGGCATCGCCCATCTGGCGCGGCGCGTGCCCGACGCCGTGATCCTGCCGCTCGCAGTCGAGTACCTGTTCTGGAATGAGAGCCGGCCCGAGGCGCTGGTGCGCTTCGGCGACCCCATCGAAACCGGTTCGCAGCGCACCGTCATCGGGTGGACCGGCCATTTGGAGGCCGAGCTGGCGCGCACGATGGATGGCCTCGCGGCCGAAGCGGTGCAGCGCGACCCCCGGCAGTTCCAGACGCTGCTGCGCGGCGGCGCCGGGGTCGGGGGCATCTACGACCTGTATCGCCGCAGCCGGGCGTTCGCAGCCGGGCATCGGTTCGACGCGCGGCATGAGCCTCGGGAATGACGGCGCTGGCCGGCTTCGCGTTGTTCCTGGCGGTCGGCCCGCTGCTGCTGGGATTGTGGAATCTTTGGCTCTATCGCACGCCGGCCCCGGCCATTGGCCGCCCCCATGTCTCCGTGCTGATCCCGGCCCGCAACGAGGAGGCCAACATCGCCGCCGCCTGCGCGGCCGTGCTGGCGAGCGAGGGTGTGGAGCTTGAGCTGGTCGTTCTCGACGACGCCTCGACCGACCGGACGCCGGCCATTCTCGCCGGGATCACCGACCCGCGGCTGCGTGTGGCGGCGGCGCCGAAGCTGCCGCCGGGCTGGTCGGGAAAGCAGCATGCGTGCAGCGTGCTGGGTGGCCTCGCCCGGCATGAACTGATGGTGTTCGTCGATGCCGACGTGCGGCTGGCGCCCGATGCCTTGAGCCGCATGGCCGGGACGATGCAGCGGCACGACGTGGGGCTGGCCAGCGGCTTCCCGGCGCAGGAGACGGTCACCTGGTCGGAGCAGCTGCTGATCCCACTGATTCACTTCCTGCTGCTGGGCTTCCTGCCGATTGCGGCCATGCTGCGCCGGCCTGCGGTCGGCCTTGGCGCCGGCTGCGGCCAGCTGTTCATCGTCCGGCGCGACGCCTATGTGCGCGCCGGCGGCCACGCGGCGATCAGGGCGTCGCTGCACGACGGGCTGATGCTGCCCCGCGCCTTCCGCCGGGCCGGCTCGATGACCCGGCTGTTCGACGCAAGCGGCTTCGCGCGCTGCCGCATGTATGCCAACGCCGCGCAGGTCTGGGAGGGATTATGCAAGAACGCGACGGAGGGCATGGCCAAGCCCCGGGCGCTGCCGGTCTGGACGGTGATCCTGGGAGGCGGCCAAATCCTGCCGGCCGTGCTGATGCTGGCGACGCCGGGCTGGACGGCCAGATTGGCGCTGCTGGCGTCGGTCGGGTTCCGGCTGGTGCTGGCGGCGCGGTTCCGCCAGCCTTGGCTTGCCGCCCTGCTGCATCCCCTGGGCGTGCTGGCGCTGTTGATCGTGCAATGGTGGTCGCTGATCCGCGCCGCCCGCGGCCGGCCCGCCACCTGGCGCGGCCGGGCCTATACAGCGCAGTAGCGGGGTTTGCAGCGATGCTGGCGAGCGGCGCGCAGGCGGCGAAGCTGGAGGTCATGGTGGGCAACATCCGCAGCGGCAAGGGCCATGTCCGCGTGGCCGTCTGCTCTCCCGACACGTTTCTCAAGGAAACCTGTCAATGGTATGGCCATGGCAAGGCCGTGCCCGGCGAGGTCACGGTGACGCTGGACGTGCCGCCCGGCACCTGGGCGGCGCAGGCCTACCAGGATGAAAACGATATCGGGAAGATCGCCCGCAACTTCTTCGGCCTGCCGACCGTGGGCATCGGCTTCAGCAACGACGCGCCGTTCCGCTTCGGCCCGCCCAGCTTCGCCGATGCAGCCTTCCGCCTGGGTGCCGGCGGCGGCCGCATCCGCCTCAACCTGCGTTATTTCTAGGGGAAAACCCGATGGGCACTCCGCTGCCGACCGATCCGCCGCCGCATTTCGATGCTCACCTGTTCGTCTGCACCAATCGTCGGCCGGACGGGCATCGGCGCGGCTCCTGCGCCGCCCGCGGGTCGGAGACGCTGCGGGACTACATGAAGGCACGGGCGAAGGAACTGGGCATCGCCAACCTGCGGGTGAACTCGGCTGGCTGCCTGGACCGCTGCGAACTCGGCCCTTGCCTTGTGATCTACCCGGAAGGCGTCTGGTACCGGATCGACAGCGCCGCCGACGTGGACGCCGTGCTGCAGGCCCACGTCGTGGAGGGCGGGCGGGCTACGGCGCTGATGCTGCCGGCCGGCTAAGCCGAGCCAGGACCTGCGTGGCATCCGCGCCCTCCGGCACCGCCAGCACCTGGCCGGGCTGCGCGCTGCTCACCGCCGTCACGGCCCGCTTGGGGCAAAGCCCGAGGCAGTTGACCTCGATGACCCGCATCTCGCGCCGGCGTCCGGCAGCTTTCAGCGCGTCCTTCAGAACGTCGGCCAAGTCGTGCTTGCCCTTCTTGCCAAAGCCGCCGTGCAGCTTGCGGCTGCATTTGCCGCAGACCATGGCGATCTCGCGCCAAGGCGCCTGGGTCATCGGGATTGCGTCATCGCTTGCCATCCCCGCCAGATGGCGCAAGGCGCCGTCGTTTTCCAGACTTGCGCAAACGGCTGCCTGGCCCCAAGTAGGTTGCTCAACTTGATGAAAGGAGGTGATCCAGTGTCTCATTGTTTGACCCTACAGTCGCGCCCCGTGACCTGGATGCCTGCCTGGAGCCTTCGGGTTCTGGCTGGCTGAGCCCCATCGTCCGGCGGCCGCGGCTGTCGAACAATGTGAAGGCCTCGGGTTCGCACCCGGGGCCTTCAGTGTTTCAGGCGGGTTCGTCGGCCTCGTCCTCAAGGTCGAGCATAGCCTCCGCCTGGGCTGCTTCCAGTGCCTCGACGCCACGTAGGCGGCGGTTCACCGCGCGGGTGCGGCGCCGTGCCGCATCGATGGTGTTGCTGAACGTTCCCGCCTGCTTCGCCAGCTTGTCGAGCACCTCATCCATCCGGGCCATCTCGGTCCGCGTGGCGCCCAGCAGGCGCTGGATCTCGTCAGCCTTCTGCTCCAGCGACAGGGTGAGCATGCCAAGCTGGATCGTCCGCAGCAGCGCCGGCGCGAGGCTCGGTCCCATGACCAGCACGTGGTGCTCGCGGTTCAGCAGCTCGATCAAGCCGGGCATCCGCGCCGCCTCGACATACAGCCCGTCGGTCGGCAGGTACATCACTGCGAAATCGACGGTGATCGGTGGGTTGACGTATTTGCCGCTGATCGTCTTGGCTTCCAGCCGCAGGCGGGTCTCAAGCCGGCGGCGGGCGGCGCGTTCCCCTTCGAGGTCTCCGGCCTCTGCGGCGAGCAGCAGGCGGTCGTAGTCTTCGGCCGGGAACTTGGCGTCGATGGCCAGCAGCGGCCGGGCGGCGCCCCGCATCGGCATGACGACGGCGAACTCCACGATGTCGTCGCTGTCCTCGCGCAGCTTGCAGTTGGCGTGCCAGGCGCCGGCGGGCAGCACGTCCTCCAGCAGCGCACGCAGCTGCAGCTCGCCCCAGGCGCCGCGGGTTTTCACGTTGGTGAAGATGCGCTTCAGGTCGCCGATCTGCGCCGTCATCGCCTGAACGTCGCCCATGGCGCGCTGCACCTGGGCGAACTGGTCGATGACGCGCTGGAAGCTGCCCTGCATCTGCGTCTCGACCGCCTGGTGCAGCTGCTCGGTCACGCTGCGCTGGATGGCGGCGAGGCGCACGGCCGCCTGCTCGCTCATTTCCCGCAGCTTCGCTTCCAGCAAGGCGCGGGCGTCGCCCTGGTCACGGGCCATGCGGGTGGACAAGGTGCCAAGGGTCGCCTGCAGTTCCAGGCGGGCATGCTCGGCGCGCACCGACAGCGCGCGCTCCACCTCGGCCAGCTGGGCGCGGGTCGCCTCCGCCTCCTGCCGCTGCCCAGCGGCGCCCCCCTCGGCCAGCAGCAGCAGGCGTTGCAGCTCCGATGGGCGGCGGACCAGCAGCGCCACGACCAGCAGGCACAGGATGGCCAGCAACACGCAGGCGACGATCAGAAGCAACTGGGGCAGCAGCGACTCGGACGGCATGGCGGTGATCGTTACCGGTTTTCCATGAACTCCGTGACCGCCGGCATCGCCGCGTCGAGGTCAAGGGTCCAGCGGCGGTGGGCCAGGCTGCTGTCGGCCGAGTCCTCCTGCCCGATGATCAGGCCGTACTCCAGCCCGGCGCCTGCGAAGACGTTGGAGTGGGCATCGAGGAACAGCGGCGTGCTCTCGATGTCCAGCAGCCGGGCGCCGGGCCGGCAGAACACCGCGTTGAACAACCCGGCGCCGCCGATCGCCACGATGCGCTCCGCGCCGGCGAACAGGCGGATCTGGTCCTCGACGGCCAGGAACTCCGGCTCGATCACGAGGTAGCCGAGCGCGGACAGGCGGTCGGCCAGGGCCTGCTCGTTCAGCAGCCCGCGGTAGGCGTTCACCTCCCGGGTGCGGCGCAGGCGGGCGACATAGAGCTTGCGGGCGGGTGATGGGCCGTGCCGGGCCACGACCGCGTCGCGAAGCTGGGCGTAAAGTTCGCATGCGGCCGGGCTGACGTAGCAGTCCCGCATCGACTGCCGGAACACGTGGACCTCCTCGAACCAATAGGCCGTGCCGCAGTCGTGCAGGATCACCTCGTCATCCCGCACGCCGAGCAGCGCCAGGAGAGCGCGCATATTGGGGTGCACGGCGAAAACGAACAGCTTTCGGTAGAGATGCCGGTTGCGGGTGAAATGCACGACGGCCGGCAGGACGTACAGCAGCCAAAGGCCCCAGTTGTGCGGCTCGTCCGAGGTTGCGAACAGCACTGGCCCCTCGATCCGCTGCGCGTCCCGCAGGCGCGCGCGCGAGACGACGAGGTCCTCGCCTTGCCGGGCGACGCCGATGTAGCGGGACAGTTCCTCATGCGCTACGACCTGCCGCACGGCATCGCGGGCATTGCCGTCATAGATCGTGCTGACGCAGCCGTCCGCCACGAAGAAGTTGGACCAGAGCAGGTGCACCGAGCGCAGGCGCTCCAGGCGCCGGGCGTGGGACGGTCGGTCTCCGGCGTTGAGGCGCGCCGGGTCGAACGCCTGGCCCGACAGGTTCAGGAGGACGCCGGGCCAGGGCTTATGCCACGTCACCGCCGGTTCTTCCGTCACCACGGAGGCCGCCTGGCAGGTTTCGCCGAACGCCAGGGTCAGGAGGTCGCTGCTCACGCGGCCAGGGTGTCGCGGATGGCTTGCAGGTGCTCG
This sequence comes from uncultured Acetobacteraceae bacterium, assembly GCA_964236755.1. GTDB lineage: Bacteria > Pseudomonadota > Alphaproteobacteria > Acetobacterales > Acetobacteraceae > CAHJXG01. Next base: position 15,120 of record CAXSHI010000022.1, on the reverse strand, counting down.
GCCGCGGTGCGCTCCCAGGTGAAGGTCTCGGCGTGGCGCCGGGTGGCGGCGCGGTCGGGGGGAGCGGCGTGCAAGGCATGGATGCCGTCCACCAGGGCCGCGGCGGAACGCTCGCGCAGCAGCACGCCGGCGGCCGGCGTGGTCACGGCTTCGGGCGATCCCCAGACCGCGGTGGCGGCGACCGGGGTGCCACAGGCCATCGCCTCGATCAGCACGTTGGCGATGCCCTCGCGGTCACTGCAATTGACCAGTACGTCGGCGGCGCCCATCAGCGCGGGCAGCCGGGCCTGGTCCACATGGCCTAGGAAGCGCACCCGCCCACCCAGCCCAAGCTCGCCCGCCAACCGCCGCAGCGCCGCCTCGCGCGGGCCGTCGCCGACGATCAGCAAGGCATGGGCCGGCAAGTCCGGCATGGCGCGGATGGCGATGTCATGACCCTTGCGGTCGATCAGGTGCCCGACCGACATCAGCGTCGGGCCCGTCATGCCCAGGCTGTCCCGCAAGGCCGCCCGATCCGCCGGCGGCTGGAATAGCTGTAGATCGACCCCATGCAGGATGACCCGCATCCGACTGGCGGGCACGCCGAGGCAGACCAACTCATCCTTCAACGCCTGGCACACGACGGTCATGAGTGGCGCCTGCCGCGCCGCCCAGAGCAGCGCCCGGCGCGGCAGGGCATAAGCCGGGATTTGGCTCACGTCGCTGCCGAATGCTGTGAGCAGCAGCGGCTTCCCGAGGATGCGGGCCAGCGCCGCCGCGGCAACCCCGTCCGGATACAGGTAGTAGGCGTCGATCAAGTCGAAGTCGAAGCCGGCCCGCCGGATGCGCCGCACATGGCGCAGCATGGCCGCAGCCAGCAGCCACGGCGCGGCCGACATGCTGATTTTCGGCAGCAACGGAAATCGCGGGTAGGTGACCGGCAGCCCGGCCCGCACGTCCGCGGCCGGCACGCGGGCGAACTGCGCGTAGCGGCCGAAGCGCGGATGGCTGGACGGGAAATACGGCACCGGCGCCACATGGTGGATCGCCAGCGCCCCGGCGCGCGCCAGGTGGGCCAGGCGATGCTCCAGGAAGATGCCATGCCGCGGCTGCGCAGCGTTGGGGAACAGGGTCGAGAACGACAGGACTTTCAGGCCGGGCACGCCATCAGTCTGACCGGAAACCGACCTCGTTGCACGTCGTTTCGATGGCGCCGCTGCGCCCGCCCATCGCCTTGCGCCAGTGCAGCGCGTCGAAGTTGCGGGTTTCGTGCACCCGGTTGGCCTGGGCGCTGACGCGGAACTCCGCCCACTCCAGATCCTCGGGCAGATCGGGGTCGGGCGCGTCGCGCAGGGTGGACTGCACCGGCTCCTGGTTGACCCAGGCTTGGCGCACCCGGTCCAGCAGGGCGTCCACCTGCCGCAGCGCGCCGGGCAGATCCGGCTGCGGCTCATAGGCGGCGGTCCAGGGATTCCACACCTCGAAATCGAAGCTGGCGGTGCCGTCCTCTGCGTCGTGCCGGGTGATGCGAAGGGCTGGCCGGCTCATTCTCAATCCTGATGCTGTTGGTCTCGTTATCGACAGACCGGCCGCCGCGCGCAACCGCAAACGTGGACTTGCGGAGCCAGTCCGGGCAGGACAGCATTGCACATGTCCCACTCTCGCCCGCTTCGCATTGCCGTCATCGGCGCCGGCATGGCCGGCCTCGCCTGCGCCGGCGCGCTGCATCGGCGGGGCGCCGCGGTCACGCTGTTCGACAAGTCGCGCCGCGTCGGCGGCCGGCTGGCGACCCGGCGCGTGAACGGCCTGATCTTCGACCATGGCGCGCAATACGCGACCGTCCGCGACCCGGGGTTCGCCGCTGCGATGCAGGCGATGGCGGCGGCAGGGCACGCGGCGCCCTGGCCCACGGCGGGCGAGGGACGCTGGTGCGGCGTGCCCGGCATGTCTGCCTTGGCTGGATACATGGAGCAGCAGGGAATCGGCACCCTGCACACCGGGCGGCACGTCGCGTTCCTGCATCGCGACGACCATGGCTGGCTCGTGCGCCATCGCGACGCCGCGGAAACGCGGCCCGGCGTGGTGTCCGACGTGGGCGGCGAGGTGGCGGGGCCGTTCGACCGGGTGGCGGTGGCGCTGCCGGCGCCCCAGGCCGTGGGGCTGCTGGGGCCGCACGCCTTCGCCGACGAGGCGGCCCGTGCCGGCATGGCGCCGTGCTGGGCCGCCATGCTGGCCTTCGACGAGGCGACGCCCGCGCCCGACCTGCTGCGTCCGGAGACGGGCGCGCTGCGGTGGATCGCCCGCGACAGCTCCCGCCCCGGCCGCCCGGCCGCGCCGGAATGCTGGGTGGCCCACGCGACGCCCGAATGGTCCCGCGCTCACCTGGAACAGCCAGCCGAGGCGGTGCTGCCTCTGCTGCGCGACGCCTTCGCCGTGGCGACCGGGATCACGGCAGAGGCAAGCTTTGCCGCCGCGCATCGCTGGCGCTATGCGCTCGCCGAGGCGCCGCTCGGCACGCCGGCTTTGTGGGACGCCGCCGCCGGGCTTGGGGTGTGCGGCGACTGGTGCCTGGGCGCACGAGTGGAGGCCGCTTTCCTGTCCGGACGCGCGCTCGCGGACATGATGGCGGGCTGACGTTGCGGCAGGCGCGCGTCAGGACTGCAGCGCGAACACCAGCAGCGAGCGATTGGTCACGTCGTAAGGATCGCCGATGGCAAATCGCTGCTTGTCGTCCCGCCCGGGAACATCGGTGTCGAACACCCGTTCCCATGCTTTGCCGTTGGTGCATTCCGGAAGCGTGAACGTCACCAGGTCGTGATGGGCATTCAGCACGATCAGCATGGTCGTGTTGCTGCCGGGCTTGCGGATGCCGGTCGCCTGGGCGCGGCCGTCGATCAGCATGCCGAAACACTTCATGCGGGAATCATGCCAGTCGTGCTCCCCCATCTCCGCACCGGAAACGTTGATCCAAGTGACGTCCTTCACGTCCAGCGCGTCGATGGGCGTGCCAGTGAAGAAGCGGCCGCGGCGCAGGATGGGGTAATCATGCCGCAGCTTCGTCAGGCGCTGCACCAGGGCCACCTGGGTCTGCGCCCACTCCGGCAGCTTCCAGTCGAGCCAGCTGACTGCGTTGTCCTGGCAATAAGGGTTGTTGTTGCCGCCCTGGGTGCGGCCGAACTCGTCGCCGGCCAGGATCATCGGCGTGCCCTGCGACAGCAACAGGGTGGCCAGCATGTTGCGCATATGGCGCTGGCGGCGCTCAAAAATGTTGGGGTCGCCGGTCTCGCCCTCGACGCCGTGGTTCCAGCTGTGGTTGTTGTCGCTGCCGTCGCGGCCGTCCTCGCCATTGGCCTTGTTGTGCTTGTGGTTGTAGCTGACCGCGTCGCGCAGAGTGAAGCCGTCATGCGCGGTGATGAAGTTCACCGTGGACCACGGCTTGCGGCCGCGCTTGTTGAACAGGTCGGCCGAGGCCGACATCCGCGCAGCCATCGCGGGCACCATGCCCTCGTCGCCCTTCCAGAACCGGCGGACCTCGTCGCGGAACTTGTCGTTCCACTCCGCCCAGCCTGGCGGGAAGCCGCCGACCTGGTAGCCGCCGGGTCCGCAGTCCCAGGGTTCGGCGATCAGCTTCACGCTGTTCAGCACCGGGTCCTGCCGGCAGGCATGCAGGAAACCGCTGCTCTCGTCGAAGCCGTGCGTTTCGCGCGCCAGGATAGTGGCAAGGTCGAAGCGGAACCCATCCACGTGCATCTCCTCCACCCAGTAGCGCAGGCTGTCGGTGACCATCTGCAGAACCCGGCTGTGCGACAGGTTCAGCGTGTTTCCGGTGCCGGTGTCATTGATGTAGCAACGCGGCTCATCGGGCGGCAGGCGGTAGTACGATGCGTTGTCGATGCCCTTGAACGACAGGGTCGGCCCGCGCTCGTTGCCCTCGGCCGTGTGGTTGTAGACGACGTCCAGGATCACCTCCAGGCCGGCGTCGTGCAGGTGCGCCACCATCTCCTTGAACTCGGCATGGGCAAACGCCGGCTTGCTGGAGTAGCGTGGGTCGGGCGCGAAGAAGCCGATCGAGTTGTAGCCCCAGTAGTTCGTCAGCCGCTTGCCGACCAAGTGGGTGTCATCGACGAAGGTGTGGACCGGCAGCAGTTCCACGCTCGTGACGCCCAGCTTGCTGATCCAGTTGAGGACCGCCTTGTTCGCCATGCCGGAAAACGTGCCGCGCAGCTCCTTAGGCACGGCCGGATGCCGCTTGGTGTATCCGCGGACATGGGCTTCGTAGAAAATTGTCTGTTCCCAAGGCACGTTCGGCCGGCGGTCGCGCAGCCAGGTGAATGCCGGGTCGATGACCACGCATTTCGGCATGTGCGCGGCGCTGTCCCGCTTGTCGAGCACCGTGTCGTCGCCGCTTTCAAACCGGTGGCCGAACACCTCGGGTCCCCAGGCGAGCTGCCCGACATGGCCTTTAGCATAGGGGTCGAGCAGCAGCTTCTTGGCGTTGAAGCGATGACCGGCCTTGGGGATCCAAGGGCCATGCACGCGGTAGCCATAGACGGTGCCGGGCCGGGCGTCCGGCAGGTAGCCGTGCCAAACCTCATCCGTATATTCTGGAAGCTCAATGCGTTCCAGCTCGGTGCGGCCTTCCTGGTCGAACAGGCACAGCTCGACCTTGGTGGCGTTGGCCGAGAACAGGGCGAAGTTGACGCCCACGCCGTCCCAGGTGGCGCCGAGCGGGTACGGCAGGCCTTCGGCGACCCTGGACGCCCGAGCAATTTCAAACAAATGGCGATCCCTTCGATGCCCAAGCGGCAAGGCTGGCGGTCTTCGGTAACGCATCATCCCTCGGGGGGATGTAGCATTATCACCACGCGCTGCAACGCCGCGTGCAGCGCCGCGGCCGGCGCCGCACCGTATCGCGCCTCGAACCCAGCCTGCGCCGCGCTCCAGGCCGGCCAGGCCGCTTCCACAAGCGCGGCGCCACGCGGCGTGACGGACAACAGGCGGGACCGGCCATCAGTCGGGTCGGCGACGACGCAGAGCAGGCCGTCCCGCTCCAGGGGACGCATGTTGCGGCCAAGAGTCGTCCGATCCATCACCAGATCCGCCGCCAGCGCCTGGATGCCACGCGGGCCGTCCCGGCGCAGGCGGGCCAGGATGCCGAACTGCGAGACGCGCAGGCCAAACGGCGCCAAGGCCGCGTCGTAGAACGCCGATGCCCGCCGCGCGGCCTGCCGCAGCGCCTGACAATGGCAGGCTCCTGTCGAGGGATCTGCGGCGTTCATGGCATCCAGGCTGGACAAGGCGCGCGCATCGCCCGAAACTAGGTGCATATGCGCTTTCTGTCCAATGCAGGGCCAGCCGATGCTGAGCCAAGCGGGGATGGGCGCGTCGGGGAAATGCCGCCATGGACAAGCCGATCTATTACGACGACCTTGCCGTGGGCCAGGTGTTCATGTCCCGCGCCGAGGCGATCAGCCGCGACCGCATCGTGGCGTTTGCCCAGGAGTTCGACCCGCAGCCGCAGCACCTGAACGAAGAGGCGGCGCGCGGCAGCATGTTCGGCGAGCTGGTCGCCAGCGGCTGGCACACCGCGGCACTCACGATGCGGCTGCAGCTTGAGTCCGTCATGGGCCGCTTCCCCGGCGGCAGCCTAGGTGCGCAGATCGACAAGCTCGCATGGCTCCGCCCGGTGCGGCCCGGCGATCTGCTGCGCGCCCGCGCCGAGATCATGGAAATGCGGCCCTCGCGCTCCCGCCCCGACCGCGGCCTGGTGACGATCCAGACGACGACGCTCAATCAGCGGGACGAGCCGGTGCAGGTCATGACGGCGGCGGTTCTGGCGCCAAGGTGGCCGCACGAGGGAACCGGTCCGGTCAGCTAGCCAGCTGGCCGCGTTCCCGCAGCCCCGCCTCCGCCAGGCCGGGCAGCAAGGGAAGCAGCAGCGACAGGTCGCGTTCCGCACGGCAGCATAGGTACTGCGCGACCACCGGGGCGTCGTCCGCCCGCTCCGGAAGCGGCAGCCCGTCCGGGCCGAGCGGCAGGGCGGTGAGGCCCAGGTCGGCATAGACCTTCAGCAGACCCGGGCCGGCGCGCCACACGGCGGGGTCCAGGCCTTCCTGCTGCGCCAGGTCGCGCAGGTTCCAGATGGCGGACACGCGGTCCTGCACCGATCCGGCCGGGTCGCCCAAGCCCAGCAGCACCCGGCCAATGCGGCGGAACGGGATGCCGGCGCGCCCGGCCTCCCCCATTACGATCCCGTCCGCCTGCACCGGCGGCAGGGCGCCGAGTTCCGCGTAGCGCCGTCGCCCCTCCCCGGCCCATGGCACCCAGCCGACCCGGCCCGGCCGGATCAGCCGCCACAACGCCACCAGCGCCAGCATCACTGCGAGCGCCACCGAAAGGCGCAGGCTGTTCGGCAGGTCGGGCGACAGCACGACCTCGATCCAACTGCTTTCGTTGACGGTCCGCATGGTGGGCTCGAACGCCGACAGCGCCAGCACGCAGACCACCAACGCGAACAGCGGCACCGCGGTGCCGGCCTGCAGCGGCCCCGACAGCAGCCTGGCATGGCGGTAGTAGGCGTCGCGGAACGGCGCCACCAGCAACGTCGCCAATACGAGCACGGCCGAAACCCACAGGTAGCTGCCCTGCGCCGCCGTGAAGCCGGCCGCCGTCAGCAGGAGCACGATGGTGGCACCCCAAGCCAGCGTGACCCGCTGCGACAGCCCGACCGACAGCACGATCAGCGCCGCGCCGATCAGCGACGGCACGAACTGCCCGGCATTGGCCGCAAGGTCGGCGTAGTCGGGATCGATCCAGGAGAAGTCCGGCCGGTCGTCCAGCACGCCCAATGCCAGCAGCAGCGCCCCGCACAGCGCCACGGCACCCGAGGCGGCGCCGGCGGCGAAGCTCGGCTCGCTCCATCGCGCCAGCGCCTGCGTGCTGCGGCCGAACGCGCCGGTCTTGAACAGCGCGCCGCCGCGCAGCAGGATCTCGTTGCCGGCGAACATCGTGCCGGCCAGGAACAGGGGAATGATGTAGTAGTATAACCGGAACACCACGATGGCGCCGAGGATCTGCGGCGGCTTCAGGTAAGGCTCAAGGCCCAGCAGCATGGCGGTGTCGAACACGCCAAGCCCGCCGGGCAGGTTCGCCGCAAGCCCCGCGGTGTAGGACGCCACATAGACGCCGAGAAACCGCACATAGGTCAGGCCCGGCACGTCGGGCAGCAGTTGGTAGAAGATCGCCGCCGTCACGGCCACATCGACGGTCGCGAGTGCCACCTGCACGATGGCCATGCGCCAGTCCGGCAACGTGACCTCCGTGCCGAACAGCCGGACGGTGCCGACGAAGCGGGACAGGCAGACATAGGCCGCGACGACGAGCCAGAGCAGCCCGCCGACTGCGTACATGCCCCATCTGGGCACAAGCGCACCGAAGAACGGGATGGCGTCCGGCTCCAGGAACAGGATCACCCCGCCCAGCACCAGCCCGCCCAGCCCGAAGGTCAGGCTGCAGAACGCCACCACCTTGGCGATCTGCAGCGGCGTCAGTCCCCAATGCGCGTAGAGCCGGTAGCGCACCGCCGCCCCGGACACCGCGGCGAAACCAAGGTTATGCGACAGCGCATAGGCGCAGAACGACGCGAACGAGACCCGGCCATAGCTGATCTTGTGCCCGGCGTAGATGGTGGCGAGCCGGTCATAGAACGTCAGCACCCCATAGGACAGAATGGTCCAGCAGAACGAGACCAGCAGCGCGCGTTGGGGGATGGCGGACAAGGCAGCCTTGATATCCGCGATCTTCAGGTGCCGGAACTCCTTCCACACCACCCAGATCGCGCCGACCAAAAGCGCCACGCCCAACAGCGCCGGCAGTTGCCGGGCCGCCTTTTTCAGCAGGTCCATGCTCAGGCTGCGTCCGACGCTGGCGAGGCCGCTGCTTGCGGTGCCGGTCTTTGCAGGTTCAGAGTGGTCTCGGCCGCCGTCGCCTCCAGCCGGGCGCGGATCAGCGCAATCGTCTCCTGCACGCCATAGAGCGCCACGAAGCCGCCGAACCGCGGTCCCTCGCTTTGGCCGAGCAGCACCTGGTACAGGCAGCCGAACCAGGCCTTGAGGTCCGGGAACGGGTACCGCTTGCCGACCTCGTACACCACGTCCTGAATCGCCTCCGCGGGCGTGCCGGAGTCGAGGGCGGCCAGCATGTCGGCCAGGTCCTCAAGGGCCTCGCGCTCAAGCGGCGCCGGGTCGCGATACTGCTTCGACGGGCGGACGAAGTCGCGGTAGTAGGCGATGGCGTAGCCGACCAGGCCGTCGAAGAACGGGCTGGCGCCAGGTGCCGCGTCCGGGCTGTAGCGGCGCAGGAAGCCCCACAGCATGTCCGGCGTGTCGGCGTTCACCACGCTCGCAAGGTTGAGCAGCATGCCGAACGGGACCGGGCTTGCGGCGCCGCGGTTGCCGCCGCCCTGGATGTGCCAGGCCGGGTTGACGTAGCGGGCGGCCATGTCCTGCTCGGCCAGCTTGGCGGCGTGGGCCAGGTACTCGTCCACGGCGCGCGGGATCACGTCGAAGAACAGCCGCTTGGCGCGGTGCGGCGAGTTGTACATGAACTGTGCCAGGCTCTCGGGCGGCGCGTAGCGCAGCCATTCCTCAACCGACAGGCCGTTACCCTTGCTTTTGCTGATCTTCTGCGCGTGCTCATCGAGGAACAGCTCATAGGTGAAGCCGACCGGGGCCGGGCTGCCCAGTATGCCGCAGACCCGGCCGGACAGACGGACGCTGTCGATCAGGTCCTTGCCGGACATCTCGTAATCAACGCCCAGCGCAAACCAGCGCATGGCCCAGTCGGCCTTCCATTGCAGCTTGCAGGCGCCGCCCGTCACCGGGGTTTGGAACCGCTCGCCGCTGTCGGGGTCCTGCCAGGACACGGTTCCGCCCGCCGCGTCCACCTCGTCGATCCGGACCTGCATCACCCGGCCGGTTCGGGGATGGAGGGGCAGAAAGGGCGAGTAGGTCGCGCGGCGCTCCGGCCCGAGCGTCGGCAGGACCGTCGCCACGATTTCCTCATGCCGTTCCGCCGTGCGCAGCAGGGCGGCGTCGAAGCGGCCTTGGTGATAGTAGTCGGTGCTGGAGGCGAACTCGTACCCAAAGCCGAAACCATCCAGGAAGGCGCGGAGGCGCGCGTTGTTGTGGGCGCCGAAGCTCTCATGCGTGCCGAACGGGTCGGGCACCCGGGTCAGCGGCTGGCCCAGGAACCCTTCCAGCATCGCCCGGTTCGGCACGTTGTCCGGCACCTTGCGCAGGCCGTCCATGTCGTCGCTGAACGCCAGCAAACGGGAGGGCCGGCCGGTCAGGGCCTCATAGGCATGGCGCACCCAGGTGGTGCGCGCGACCTCCCCGAACGTGCCGATATGCGGCAGGCCCGAGGGGCCGTACCCCGTCATGAACAGCGCCGTCTCCTTGCCGCTGGCGTCGAGGCGCCGGGCGAGCTTCGCCGCCTCCTCGAACGGCCATGCCTTCGGGATCGGTTCGATTGCGTCACATCGGGTGTCTGGCATGGCTGCAAGCTAGAAATGGGGGGTGCCCGGGTCAATCGCGGCATGCGGACTCACGAGGAGAATCTACGGAATTGAAGCGATTACCGGCGCCGGCATTGCCCACACCCCCGTCGAGACCGTACACAGGCCCTCCATGCCGACACCCCGCTCTCTCTTGATCCCCAATGCGCCGGCGGTGGTGGCCGGGCACGGCCGCGCCGCCCTGCTCAGCACCGATGGCGAGTTGCTGACGCTCACCTCCCATGAGGCCGCGGCCATTCTGCACGGCGGCATGCCGCTCCTCGTGCACGCCCCGGCCACGCTGCGGCGCTTGGGGAGCGTCGGGCAGCCCTGCCTCGACCTGCTGGAGCTGTTCGCCTTCGCCATGCCGGCACGACCAGTCACGCCGACGCCGCGCGGGCTGGCCTACGCGCTCGACCTTGAACTGCCCGGCGGGATGGAAGAGGCCGCCGCTTTGCTGCCGGATATCGCCGCCGTCTTGCTGCGGCACCTTGCCGCCGGGTGCGATCTGCCGCGCAACAAGGATGCGGCGGGCCTTGCGGCCCATATGGGGCAGGCCGGCTGGCCGTGGGCGGCACTCGTGGCCGCCGCCCTCGGCCAGCCCAAGGCCAAGCCGTCCGCGGACGCGCTGAAAGTCTGGCGGCGCTTGCCGGAGTGGGAGGAGCAGGCGCCACCGCCGGCGCCAGGCGCCCTCCCGGTCGGCGCCAACGAGGCGCGGTCCCGCCTGGCGCGCATGCTGGGCGCCCATGCCGAGCAGCGGCCGGGCCAAGCCGACTATGCCAGCGCCGCCGCCGGCGCCTTCGCACCCCGGGAGGTGAAGGGCGACCCGCACGTCGTATTGGCCGAGGCGGGGACCGGCACGGGCAAGACGCTCGGCTACGTCGCGCCGGCCAGCCTGTGGGCCGAGCGCAACGGCGGCACGGTCTGGATCAGCACCTTCACCCGCCATCTGCAGCGGCAGATCGACGCCGAGCTGGCCCGGCTGTTTCCCGACCCTGCCGAACGGCGGCGCCGGGTCGTGATCCGCAAGGGGCGGGAGAACTATCTCTGCCTGCTGAACATGGAGGAGCAGGTGAACTCTGCCCTTGGCGGCGCGGGTGCCGTGGCGCTGGGCCTCGTGGCGCGCTGGGCCTTGGCGACGGCCGATGGCGATGTCGCCGGTGGCGATTTGCCGGGCTGGTTTCCCGAGCTGTTCGGCACGGCCCTGCTCCCCGCCATCGCCGACCGCCGCGGCGAGTGCATCCATGGCGCCTGCCCGCATTACCGCTCCTGCTTCGTCGAGCACACCATCCGCCGCGCCCGGGGCGCCGAGCTGGTCGTCGCCAACCACGCGCTGGTCATGGCGCAGGCGGCCTGGGGCGGCCTCGACGACGCCGTGCCGAGCCGGTATGTGTTCGACGAGGGGCATCACCTGTTCGACGCCGCCGACAGCGCGTTCTCCGCCGAGTTGTCGGGCGTCGAGGGCGCGGAGCTGCGCCGCTGGCTGCTGGGGGCAGAGGGCGGGCGGTCGCGCGCCCGGGGCCTGCGGCGGCGGCTGGAGGACCTGGTGGCCGGGCAGCCCGAGCTTGAGACGCCGCTCGACGCTGCGCTGCAGGCGGCGCGCGCCTTGCCGGCCCTGGGCTGGTCGGGCCGCCTGGCCGCGGGCGAGGCGCCGGACAACCCGTCGGAGGCGTTTCTGCGCCTGGCCCGCGTCCAGGTGCTGGCCCGGCTGACCGGGGACGCCGATGCGGGCGCGCGCGGCAACCTCGAATGCGAGCTTTACCCGGTCGGCCCCGACCTGCCCGACGCGGCGGCGCTGCTGGGCCGCGCGTTGGCCCGGATCGCCGAGCCGCTCAAGATCCTGCTGCAGCGCCTGGGCCAGAAGCTTGAGGACGAGGCGGAGGAGCTTGAAGCTGCCCAGCGCAACCGGATCGAGGCGGTGCAGCGTTCGATCAGGCGCCGGGCCATCGACCGGCTGGCAGCATGGACGGCCATGCTGGACGCCGTCGGCGCGGCGACGCCGGAGCCGGGCACGCGGCCGCAGCATGTGCACACCCTGCACCTGGACCGGCGGGAGGGCGCGGACCGCGACGTGGGGCTGCACCGGCACTGGCTGGACCCCACCATGCCGTTCGCGCAGGTCCTGGCGGCGCCGGCGCATGGCCTGCTGATCACCTCCGCCACGCTGCGCGACGGGAACAGCGCAGGCAGCGCCGAGGCGGGCTGGCCCGCGGCGGAAGCGCGTGTGGGCGCTGGATACCTGCCCTCCCCGCCGGTTCGCGTGTCCGTCGCAAGCCCGTTCGACTACGCCGCGCAGACCCGGGCCTTCATCGTGACCGACGTGGCGCCCGGCGACCCCGGCGCGCTCGCGGCCGCATACCGCGCGCTGTTCGTGGCCTCCGGCGGCGGAGCCTTGGGGCTGTTCACCGCTATCCAGCGGCTGCGGGCCGTGCACGCCCGCATCGCGCCGGAGCTTGAAGCGGCCGGCATTCCGCTGCTTGCGCAGCACGTGGACGCGATGGACAACGCGACGCTGGTGGACGTGTTCCGGACCGAGCTTGACAGCTGCCTGCTCGGCACCGACGCGATGCGGGATGGTGTCGATGTGCCGGGCCGCGCGCTGCGGCTGGTGGTGTTCGAGCGGGTGCCCTGGCCCCGCCCGGACATCCTGCATCGCGAGCGCCGGGAGCACCTGTCCGACGGCGATCCCAAGAGCTACGACGACAGCAAGGCCCGGCTGCGGCTGCGCCAAGCGTTCGGCCGGCTGGTGCGGTCCGCAACCGACCGCGGCGTGTTCGTCCTGCTGGACCGCCGCGCCCCGTCCCGCCTGCTCACCGCCTTCCCGCCGGGTGTGGCGGTCGAGCGCGTGGGCCTGGCCGAAGCGGTGGCGAAGACGCGGGAGTTTCTCGAACCGGCCATCACGCAGCCGTAGTTTTGCGCTGCGGCCGGGCTGGGCTACATTGGGAATGCACAGCAGGAAACAAAGCATGCTCGTCCGAACCGGACTGGACGCCCAGGAAGCGCTGGTCTGCACCATGGTGCTCGTCGCCGCCGCGGACGGCGCCATCACCGACCGGGAGATCGGCGTGATGGCAGGCCTGGTGCAAACCTTGCCGGCGTTCCGGGATTTCAGCAGCGAGCACCTGGAGTTCGCGTCCGACGCGGCAGTGGCCCTGCTGGAGGAGGACGAAGGCTTGACCCATGCCGGCACGATGATCAGGGCCGCGCTGGAGCCGCGGCTGCGCGAGACCGCTTACGCGCTGGCGTGCGAGGTCGTCGCCGCCGACCGTGCCATGAGCCAGGCGGTGCTTCGCATGCTGGAACTCGTGATGGCCGAGCTGCGGCTGGAGCCGCTGGTGGCCGCGGCGATCGAGCGCGGGGTCAGGGCACGGCACCAAAGGATCGAACGGGCGGATTAGCGGCGATGCCGGCCTACCTGATTGCCCAGATCGACGTGCGCGACCCGGCGGGGTTCGAGGACTACCGCACCCGCGTTGCGCCAGTGATCGAGATGTATGGTGGCCGCTATCTGGTCCGCACAGGCGAGTTGGAACGCCTGGAAGGCGCGGAGCAGCACAGGCGCCTGGTCATTCTGGAATTTCCATCCATGGATGCCGCGCAAGGCTTTTACCGCAGCGCGGATTACGCGCCGTTGCTGCGGCAGCGCCAGGCGAGTGCCGCGTCCAACATCGCGTTGGTGGAGGGCTACCTGCCCGGCTAGACCGGCCGCTGAGGAGACAGGCTGTTCCGTGGCGGCGGGAACACGGCAGGCGCTAGCGCGTTGGCGGCAAAACCATGGAGCGACAGCATGAGCGGAACAGGCGATGCGAAGGCAGGGCCGGGGCACGAGGCAACGGTTCACGAAGTTCAGGGAACATTCCCTGATGACGCCGCCATGCAAGGCGCGCTGTCGCAGTTGACTTTGGCGGGATACGACCGTGCCGACTTTAGCTTGCCAGAGGAGCAGGCAGCGCATGAGACGGTGACGCCCAACGAGAGTGCGGCCCCGGCTACGGACGATGCCGACAAGCGTCAATTGCGGACGATGGGCACGAGCATGGCGGGCTATGCTGGCGCTGTGGCGGTTGCCGGCGCAACGCTTGCCACGGGCGGCGCTGCCGGGCTGGCCGTGGCCGCCGCCGCGGCAGTGGGCGCTGGCACCGGGGTCATGGCGAATGCGGCCGGGCAGGCGGCGGACAACGCCCAAGTCGAGGCGCGCAACCAGCGCGGCCGCGAAGGTCGGCTCATTCTGGCGGTTCGCACGACGACTCCCGATCAGGTCAGCCAGGTGACCGGTCTGATGCAGCAAGCTGGCGCCTTGAAAACCGAGTCGGTGACCCGCGCCGATCAGGCACTCACTGCTGGGGTGACAGCCGCGAGTTGGACCGGAGAGTAGGTTAGGCGTGCGGCGCCGGGACGCGCAGGTAGCACCCATGCGTCGGGCTGCCCATCGCCAGGCAGCCCGACGCGAAGGACACTTTCGGATTTAGGCAAGCTTCAGATTGGTTGCGGCGGCTTTGCCCCGCTCCATCGCGACCTCATAGCTGACCTTCTGGCCGTCGTTCAGCCCATTCAAACCGGCAGCCTGAACTGCGGTGATGTGCACGAACACGTCCTTGCTGCCGTCCTGCGGCATGATGAAGCCAAAACCCTTGGTGGCGTTGAACCACTTTACGGTGCCGATAGCCATTCGCACTTAACTCCTCGGACGCACGGCCGGCCGTGCGGTGGTTGGGTCGATTGAACTGATGCCGAGCGGCCTCCAGTTCGGCAGAAGCAGTCGTTGACTACGCGAGTTTGAGGTTTGTCGCGGCGGCTTTGCCCCGCTCCATGACCACCTCGTAGCTGATGTTTTGACCCTCATCCAAGCCGCGCAGGCCAGCCGCTTGAACCGCGGTGATGTGTACGAACACGTCCTTGCCGCCATCCTGAGGCATGATAAAGCCAAAGCCCTTGGTGGTATTGAACCATTTCACTGTGCCGGTCGCCATAACTGCGTCGCTCTCCGTCTTTGCTGCCTGCAACAGCGCAAGCAGCGAGACAATCGGGCCTTTGGACGGCTTGTGGGCACCCGAGGATAGCGGAGGCGCAGCAAGGCTAGTCAAAAACACGACTGATTTGTTATGGGCGCAGAAAGCGCAAGGTGTGTCAATTGAAACGAGATGACGCTCTGGGCTGCCTTGGCCTCGCCAAGCAGTCAAGGCCACCGTCTCACCCGCCTCTCATCGCGCCCGCATAGAAAAGGGGCAGACCTTCCGGCCTGCCCCCCACGCGCAACATGTTGGATGCGTTTAGAAATCCATGTCGCCCATGCCACCCATGCCACCCATGCCTCCGCCGCCTCCGGGCATCCCGCCGGCCGGCTTCTTCTCCGGACGTTCGGCGATCATGGCCTCCGTGGTGATCAGCAGGCTGGCGACCGAGGCCGCGTCCTGCAGCGCCGTGCGCACGACCTTGGTCGGGTCGATGATGCCGGCAGCGACCATGTCCTTGAACTCGGCGCTCTGTGCGTCGAAGCCAAAATTGTAGTCGCTGTTCTCCAGCACCTTGCCGGCGATCACGGCGCCGTCCTCGCCGGCGTTCTCGGCGATCTGGCGGAGCGGGGTCTG
>CAXSHI010000021.1:0-33602 GCA_964236755.1 uncultured Acetobacteraceae bacterium | reverse complement strand
ATCCCGTTCCGGCCGACCCGCGCTTTGCCGCCGACCTCGCCTTTCTCGCCAACCGGCTGCCGGACCGGGAAGCGCGGGTGGAGGCGTTCTTCCTCGACGCCGCCGCGCGGCTGCCCGGCAAGGCGTTCCTGCTGGGCGGCAACGGCTGGCACGACAAGGCGATGCCGGGCAACGTCCGCGCGGTCGGTCACCTGGGCACGGCGGACCACAATGCCTTCAACTGCTCCGCGCTTGCGGTGCTGAACGTGGCACGCGACAGCATGGCGGCCGTGGGCTTCTCCCCGGCCACCCGGGTGTTCGAGGCAGCCGGCGCCGGCGCGTGCCTGATCACCGATGCGTGGGACGGCGTCGAGCTGTTCCTGCAGCCCGGCGCCGAGGTG
The DNA here is from genome assembly GCA_964236755.1 of uncultured Acetobacteraceae bacterium. Classification (GTDB taxonomy): domain Bacteria; phylum Pseudomonadota; class Alphaproteobacteria; order Acetobacterales; family Acetobacteraceae; genus CAHJXG01. The sequence continues at coordinate 33,222 of CAXSHI010000021.1, read as the reverse complement.
CTGGTGGCACGGGACGGCGCGGACGTGGCGGACCACCTGAAAGCCTTGACCCCAGCCCGCGCCCGCGCCATCGGCGACGCAGCCCGGGCGCGCGTGCTGGCGCAGCATACCTACGGGCAGCGGGCGGAAATCCTGGACCGGCTGCTGCGCGACGCCATGGCACGCAAGCGGGCGGCGGCTTGATGGGGCTGACACGCCGGGACCGGGAGAGTATGCCCGGTTGATGGCCGACATTCCCAGCGACCCGATCCCGGCGGCAATCTCCGAGGCGATCCCGGCCTATACCCATCAGCAGATCAAGCGCGTGATCATCGGCATCATGCTGTGCATCCTGCTGGCCGCGCTGGACCAGACGGTGGTGATCCCCGCGGTTCCCGCCATCGCCGCCGACCTGGGCGCGTTCGGGCACCTGTCCTGGATCGTCACCGCCTATCTGCTGACCAGCACCGCGGCGACGCCGATCTATGGCAAGCTGTCGGACATCTACGGGCGCCGCGCCCTGCTGCTGCCGGCGCTCGCGCTGTTCATCGCCGCCAGCATGATTTGCGGCTTCGCGCAGACCCTTCCGCAGCTGATCGCCGCGCGGGCGCTGCAGGGCCTGGGCGGCGCCGGGCTGATGGCGATGGCGCAGGCTGCGGTGGCGGACGTGGTCTCACCGCGGGAGCGCGGGCGCTACCAGGGCTACATGGCGTCGATGTGGGGCGTGGCCTCCGTGGCCGGGCCGCTGGTGGGCGGCTACGTGACGGACCACCTGTCCTGGCGATGGGTGTTCTGGATCAACCTGCCGTTGGGGTTGGCCGCGATGTGGTTGTGCGACCGGGCGCTGCGGACCATTCCGGTGCAGCGGCGGGACGCCCGCATCGACGGCGGGGGCGCGGCGCTGCTGGCGGGGGGCGTCACCGCGCTGCTGCTGATGCTGAGCTGGGGCGGCACGGAGTTCCCGTGGGCGTCCTTTCCGGTGCTGGGCACGGGCGCCCTGGGCGTCGTGTTGCTGGCTGTGCTGATCTGGCAGGAGGGCCGCGTGGCCGACCCGATCCTGCCGCCGCATCTGTTCAGCAATTCCGTGTTCCTGCGCGGCGTGCTGATCGCGTTCTTCACCTCGCTCGGGCTGTTCGGCGCCACCTTCCTGCTGCCGCTGTATTTTCAGCTCGTGCTGGGGATGGACGCCGCCGGGTCCGGATTGCTGGTGATGCCGTTCCTGGTTGCAACCGTGGTCGGCGCGTTCGCGTCGGGGCAGTATGCCCGGCGGATCGGCCGCACGAAGAGCATCGTGCTGACGGCACTGGTGGCCTCGGTCGCCGGGTTCGCGGGCCTGGCTGTGCTGGCCGGCAGCGCGCCGCTCTGGCTGGTGCTGCCCTGCACGGTGCTGCTGGGCGTCGGCACCGGCGCCACGATGCCGAGCGTCTTGATGCAGGTGCAGAACGCGGCGGCGCGACGCGACGTGGGCGCGGCGACGGGATCGCTGCTGTTCCTGCGCTCGATGGGCGGCGCGTTCGGCAGCACCATCGTCGGCTCGCTTCTGGTGGCCCGCTTCAACGCCGGGCTGCATGCCGCCGGGATTGCGAACAGCGTTGACCTCGGCGCGTTGCGGGGCGGGGCGGGGAGCATGGCCGACCTCGGCAGCCTCGGCCTGGCCCGGACGGCGCTGGTCGGCGGGTTCCAGCTCTCGTTCGCCGCGTGCGCCGTGCTGCTCGGAGTCGCCGTGGTTATCGGGGCCGGCATGCGGGACTTGCAGCTCCGGTCCGCCGATGCGCCCCGGGACCTCGCGCACTAGTTCCGGATCGGCGCGCAGTTGGTCCGCCCAGCCGACACGCAGTCCTGGATCGTCGCAGCGCCACGCAGCGCCCCGGTGAGCCACAGGCCGCCGCCGACCAGGACGGCCAGCAAGATGATGACCGCCACAATTTGGCGTATGCGGCTGGGGTCATGGTCTTCGCTCAACGCACAGCCTCCTTAAGAAAATGTCGTGTCCGCGCAGCGCCTGGTTGACAGGGCCGCGATGCATCCGGCCATAACACGGAATGCGTGTTCGCCGCCTTCCATGCGTGCTCTTGCTGACGCTCCTGCTCGCGGCGCGGGCCGTCCCGGCGTGGGCGGCCGACCTGTCGTTCAAGACATCGGACGGCGTTCGGCTGCATCTGATCGAGGATGGGCCGCCCCGGGCGCCCACCATCGTGTTCGTGCCGGGCTGGGCGATGCCGGCCTGGATCTTCCAGGCGCAGATCGCCGCCTTCTCTCGCACCTACCACGTCGTGGCGCTCGATCCGCGCGGCCAGGGCGACAGCGACATCCCGCCCGAGGGCTACACGCCAGCCCGGCGCGGCCAGGACATCGGCGACCTGATCACGGCGCTGGGAGGCCGCCCGGTGCTGCTGGTCGCCTGGTCGCTGGGCGTGCTCGACAGCCTGGCCTACGTGCAGCAGGCCGGGGACTCGCGGCTGGCCGGCCTCGTGCTGATCGACAACTCCATTGGCGAGGAGCCGCCGCCCAAGCCCTCCAGCCTGCCGCTGCGCCGCGGGCCGCGTCTGGAGCGGGAGGTGCAGATGCGCCGTTTCGTGCAGGGTATGTTCCGCAGCGCCCCGGGCGAGGCGTACCTGACACGCCTGACCGACGCCGCGCTGCGCACGCCGCCTGACGTCGCCGCCCGGCTTGCCGGCTACGGAGTGCCGCGCAGCTACTGGCGGGATGCGGTGTACTCCGTGCAGAAGCCCGTCCTCTACATCGTCCGGCCCCGGTTCGCCGAGCAAGCGTCCAACCTCGCGGCGCGGCACCCGACGGCGGAGACCGCGCTGTTCAATTGGGCTGGCCATGCGCTATTCGTGGATGAGCCGGGGCGTTTCGACGGCTTGCTGCAGGACTTCATCAACCGCCGGGTCTGGCCATGACGGTCGCGGCGACCGTGGGTCGCCCGCGCATGTCGCTGCTGCCGCTGTTCCTGATCTCGGGCGCGGCGGTCGCGTATGAAATCGCGCTGACCCGGTACTTCGCCGTCGCGAAGTGGTCGGAGTACGGCTATTGGGTGATCTCCATCGTCATGGTCGGCTTTGCGCTCAGCGGCGTGACTGTGGCGCTGGCACGGGACTGGGCGGTGCGGCACGGGGCGGCGCTGCTGACCTGGCTGCCGGTGGCGCTGGTGCTTGCCGCCGCGGGCGGCTACCAGGCCACCACCGCGAACCCGTTCAACCCGCTGCAGCTGCAGAACGCGGTGACGTTCGGGCCGCAGCTTGGCTACATCGCGCTGTACTACGCGGTCCTCTTGCCGTTCTTCTTCCTGACCGGGCTGTATATCAGCCTGACCTTCGTGCTGAACGAGGATCGGGTGGCCCGGGTGTATGGCTTCGACCTGACCGGCGCCGGGGCCGGGGCGGCGTTGGTATTGGCGTTGATGAACGTGCTGCACCCGTTTCAGCTCGTGGCGGCGCTGCTGGCGCTGCTGGCCGCCAGCGCCTGGTTCGGCCGGCAGCCGGTGCGGGTCGGCCTTGCCGCGCTCGCGGCGCTGGTCACCAGCGAGGCCGTGCTGCTGCTCGATGCGCGGGCGGACTACAACGATTTCAAGGCGATCTACGCGCCGCTGCACGTGCCGGATGCGAAGCAGGTGGCCGAAATCCGTTCGCCGCGCGGCGTCTATGCGCTGCTCGACGACTTCACCGAGCGGGTCGATACCGACGTGTCCAACAACGCCGGCATGCTGGGCGTGCCGGGGCCGCCGCAGGCGCTCGGCCTGTATCGCGACGGCAACCGCATCGCGGCCCTCCCCAGGGCCGAGGGCGCCACCGCCGCCTATGCCCCGGCGGCGCTCGACGCGCTGCCGTATCGCTTGCTGCCCGGCGCCCGCGTCCTGCTCACCGGCACCAGCGGCGGCTTCCGCGTGCGGCAGGCCCTCGGCCTGGGCGCCGGCCGTGTCGATGCGCTGGAACCCGACCCGGTGCTGCTCGACGCCCTGCGCCGCGGCCTTGGCCCGTCCCCGGCCCTCGCCGCAGACCCGCGCGTCAGCCTGTCCCCCGACAGCCCGCTGGCAATGGCGCGAAGCGGCGGCCGTTACGATCTGGTCGATATTGCCGGGGACTTCCTCGACGCGGCCGAGGCGAACGCCGCAACCTACACCGCCGAGGCCATGGCCGGCTATCTGCGCACGCTAGTACCTGGCGGCTTGGTGTCGATCCCGGTCTCAATCCGGGAGTTCCCGGTCTATGCCGTCCGCGTGCTGGCCACGGTGCGCGACGCGCTGCGCCGCTTGCATATCGACGATCCCGCCGCGCATGTCGTGGTGTACCGGTCTGCCTGGAACTTGCGCATCCTGGTGGGCAACGAGCCTTGGACTTCGGAGCGCATTGCCGCCGTGCGCGCCTTTTGCGACGAGCGGTCGTTCGACGTGTCGTACTATCCCGGCATCGACGTGGAGGCCGCACGCGCCGGCATCTACAACGATCTGCCGTCCGTGAGCTTCGAGAGCGGCGAGGTGACATCCGGCGCCGGGTCGGAGGACGCGGTGGCGGACGAGGCCGGACCGGTGCTGCGGGGCGAGCGCAGCGAGTCGCAGGATGCCTTTAACCTCGCGCCGATCACCCTCGACCGGCCGTCCTACTACGCGATCCTGCGCCTGGCCCAGCTTCCGACCATCCTGAAACGGCTGGAGATCCTGCCGCAGGCGGAGGTCGGGCAGCTCGTCAACCTCGCGGTGCTGCTGCAGGCCGTCGTCATCGCCTTGGTCGTGCTGGCGGTGCCGATGCTGGCGCCGCGCGTTGCCGGCGCACGGTCCGGCCGCCCGGCAATGCTGCGGCCGATCCTGTATTTCGCCTCGCTCGGCCTTGGCTTCCTGTTCATCGAGATTTCCCTGATCGAGAAGGCGAGCCTCTACCTCAACGACCGCACCAGCGCCTTTGCCCTCGTGCTCACCGGGATGCTGGTGTTCTCGGGCCTTGGCAGCCTTCTGGCCGACCGGGTGCGCCATGTCGGCATCGCTTTGTCGGCCGTGGTGGTCGTGGGCTGGTGCGCCCTCGCCTTGCTGGGGTTGCAGCCGTTCCTGCTGGCGACCTTGGGACTGCCTTGGCTGCTGCGCGCTGCGGTTGTCGTCGCACTTGTGGCGCCGGTGTCGCTGGCGCTCGGCATGCCGTTCCCGCTCGGCCTCGCACGGGCCGGCAGCGCCGGGGGCGGGTTCCTGCCGTGGGCCTGGGGCCTGAACGGCGCGTTCTCCGTCGTCGCCACGCCGCTTGCGAACCTCATCGCCGTGCAGTCCGGCTTTGACCGGGTTCTGCTGATCGCGGCCTTGCTCTATGTCGTGACCTACCTAGCCTACCCCTCCGTCCGAAAGACCGTCCAGTGGCAGCCATCCCCCACCACCTGACCCGCCGCGCCGTGCTGGCGGGCGCCATGGCCGCACCCTTTGCCGGGCGCGTGCAGGCTGCCACGTCGTCCTGGACGCGGGAAGCCTACATGGAGGCCATGCGCAAGTCCGGCCGGCCCACCGACCTGACGGACGCGCAGTTCCAGGCCATCCAGGCCCGCAAGCCCGCAGCGATGCAGCGGATCGAGATCTACTTGAAAGAGCGCCTCGGCGCTGCCGACCCGGCGGTGATGCGTGCCTTCCAGGAGGTGCCGCGCGAGTATTTCCACTACGTCTATTCCGAGCACCGCTCGCAATCCGGCGTCGCCTATGAGGACGACCCAAAGCCCTGGGCGCTCGGCTACGGCTCGGCGCTGTCCGACTACCTCGGCCAGGCCTACATGACCCAGGTGTGCAAGCCGCAGCCCGGCGACACAACGCTGGAGATCGGCACCGGCAGCGGCTTCCAAAGCTCGCTGCTGTCCCGCATCGTCAAGCACAGCTATTCCATCGAGATCATCGAGCCGTTGGGTCAGGCGGTGAGCAAGATCTTCGCGCCGCTCGGCTACGACAACGTGCAGACCCGGGTCGGCGACGGCTATTTCGGCTGGCCGGAGGTGAAGGGCGGGTTCGACGTGATCATCGTCACCTGTGCCGCGCAGTATGCGCCGCCGGAGCTGTTCAAGCAGTTGAAGCCCGGCGGGCGGATGCTGATCCCGATTGGGCAGCCGTTCAAGCGTGGGCAGTTGCTTTATGTTTATACGAAGGATGGAGATGGAAAGGTTCGGTCTCGGAAGGACGTGGGGGTGTTCTTTATTCCGATGACGGGGGCGATGATGAACCGGCCTAAGCCGGGGGGTGGGGCGGTGGATGCGCCTGCAAGCCTACCGGCGACCTCTACAGAATAATCAGGTTCGTATGAGATATCTGCTCAAAAATGCAGTAAGGGAATGGTGTCAATGCGGAAACCAATTAGAAAAGGTATTCAATTGCCGACCAACACCTCCTTGCCGCTAAAAACCTTCCTGGAAATACATCCTGTTGTTCTTCTTGCTAGCGTCGTTTTTACCGCCGCATCTGTTGTGGCAGGTGCAATGACTTACATTAACAATTCCAGAATAGATTTGATCGGCGAGCAGCATAAAATCGAAGTTGCCAACCTAACTTCGAAAAACGAAAGAGATTTGAACGACAAAGTAAATTCTTTCTCTAAAATAATTGCTGATCTAAACTTTCGAATCTCCTCAATTGAACGTCGTCTTCCAGGTGCCGGTCCAGCCTACGTTGATGTAACGAGCATGGCGATCGGTCCTGAGTCCATCAAGGCATTGGGGCGACAATACACAGCATTTGGAGGACAAGACTTCTTCGTTGCTGTCCCGCCAATGGCAGACTGGTATTATACTGAGACGAACGAATATCAGCTGAGTTCAGCCGTCTCTCGGCCGCAACAGCCAATTCATCCATTGATGAAACAGTTACTAGAAAATAACAAACTATATGTCTGGAAAGAGAAGCCCTGGATTCAGATTACGCCGCTCAAAGCATCTTTGGCTAACTCCAAGCCAGCTAAGTTCAAATTTCACCCAACAATAGTTGTTAAGAAACTAAATAGCGATACGTTTCGAAATCGTATGAAAATAGTCGAACAATTATCGGTGGAAATGGGAAGGGTAGGCAATGAGTTGGATAACTTGGTATCCACGCTTCCAGGAATAATTGAGAAATTTAACGTGGAGTTAAGAGAGGTTGACATCAAATTACGAGCTGTGGGTCAAGGTATCGATTTTCAGCCAATACCAGTACCCTCCATCACAAGTAGTCGGGATGAGAGAATAGCGCTAAAGCAAAGGGCAATTGATGCGCTTAGTATGTTCAGCTCGGCTGACCTTTCCAGTCTCATGATGATGAGCGTGTTATCTGAGTTTGCTGAACAAATAAGCTCTGGTACAGTACAACATAGAACAACATAGAATTTTATCAGCTCAGAAGAAAGGTGATGTATTCTATATACAACGCCAATTTACATTCAACAATGTTCAGATTTCATCTGATGACGGTTCAACAAAGATAGCAAGCAAAGTTTCAATCGATGATGAGATCTTCTTTTTTAGCCATGGATCGGAAGGATTTCTTATCAGAACGACCTTGCCGCCTGTGACAAACCATTCAGAGGCGTTTGCTTGGATTCAGGCTTGGCTGACGGGTATGCGAATACCTCTTGGATGATTGTAGTATCAGAATTAAATGAACATGTTTGATATTGTTCTCCCCTCTAACATCAAACATCTACCTCTTCGGTAAAGCCAGTATGGAGGTCGTATTCCGGGCACTGCGGCAGAACCCTATCCAGCCTCCAACGTTCGCATCCCAGCCCCCCGATCAAACATCCGCATCAACCCAACCACCGCCCGCCCCCGCACATCCCCCAACCCCGGGTCCCGGTCCAACAATACCGCCGCATCCCGGTTCGCCATCTGCAGCAACCCCTCATGCTGCGCCGGGTCCGCCAACCGGAACCCCGGCAGCCCCGACTGCCGCTTCCCCAGCAAATCCCCCCCGCCGCGAATCCGAAAATCCTCGTCGGCGATCAGAAACCCGTCCTCCGTGTCCTTCAACAGCCCCAGCCGCCGCCGCATGGTGTCCGTCAGCCCGTCCTCGTGCAGCAGCAGGCAAAAGCTCTGCTCCGCCCCCCGCCCGACCCGACCCCGCAACTGGTGAAGCTGCGCCAGGCCGAACCGCTCGGCGTGCTCGATCACCATGATGCTGGCTTCCGGCACATCGACGCCCACCTCGACCACCGTGGTCGCCACCAAGAGCTGGATGCGCCCGGCGGCGAAATCGGCCAACGCCCCGTCGCGCGCCGCCGCCTCCATCTGCCCATGCGCCAGCCCGACCCGGCCGCCGAACCGCGCCTGCAGCGTCGCAAACCGCGCCTCTGCCGCCGCCAGGTCGATCAGCTCGCTTTCCGACACCATCGGGCACACCCAATACACCCGCTCCCCCCGGTCCAGCGCGCGCCCAATGCCCTCCACCACGTCCGCAAGCGTCGCCAGCGAGTGCACCGTCGTGCGGATCGGCTTGCGCCCGGCGGGCTTCTCCAGCAGCCGGCTCACCTCCATCTCGCCCCATTGCGTCAACAGGAGCGTGCGCGGGATCGGCGTCGCGGTCATCACCAGAACGTCGGTTGTCTCCCCCTTGGCTCCCAGCAACAGGCGCTGGTCCACGCCGAACCGGTGCTGCTCGTCGATCACCGCGAGCGCCAAGTCGTGATACGTCACGGCATCCTGGAACAGCGCATGGGTGCCGACGATCAGCTTGGTCCGCCCGTTGGCGATGCCGATCAGCGCGTTGCGCCTTGCCACGCCCTTGACCGAGCCGGTCAGCAGCTCGACCGGAATCGGCGACAGGCGGGACAGGGTGCGGTGGTGCTGCTTCGCCAGCACCTCGGTCGGCGCCATCAGCGCCGCCTGCGCGCCCGCCTCGGCGGCGCGCAGCATGGCCAGCAGTGCCACCAGCGTCTTGCCGGACCCCACGTCGCCTTGCAGCAGCCGCAGCATGCGGCGCGGTGCCGCGAGGTCCGCGTCGATCTCCGCCAGCGCCTGGCGCTGCGAGGGCGTGGGCGTGAAACCAAAACGTTCGAGCGTCTGCGCCCGCAAGCTTCCGTCCCCCGGCAGCGCCCGGCCGGGCCGCCGCCGCTCCCGCTGGCGCATGGAGGCCAGCGCGACCTGGTGCGCCAGCAGCTCGTCATAGGCAAGCCGCCGTCGCGCCCGGTCCAACGTCGCGTCTCCTGGCAGCGCGTCCGGCTGCTGCACCGCGCGCAGCGCGTCGCGGAAACCCGGCCAGCCCTCCCGGCGCATGAGGGCCAGGTCGTGCCACTCGGCAAGCTCCGGCACCCGCTCCAGCGCATGGCGCATCGCGCTGCGGAGCTGGCCCGGGAACAGCCCGGCGGTCAGCGGCCAGACTGGCTCGACGCCGGGCAGGAGGCTGGCATGCGCGGCCGGGACGACGTGATCGGGCTTCGGCATGGTCAGGCGGTCGCCGAAGCCCTCCAGCTTGCCGGACACCACGAGCTTCGCGCCGGGCAGCAGCGGGCGGGGCGGCGGACGGCCGAAATACACCAGCTCCATGAACCCGGTGCCGTCGGTGCAAATGACCCGCCACGGCTGCCGCGCGGTGTCCGGCGCGTCCTGCCGCACGACCTCAATTGCGAGCGTTGCGACCTGGCCCGGCTGCGCCGTCCGGATCGTCGGGCGGGCGCGGCGGTCCATGTAGGACTCGGGCATGTGGAACAGCAGATCCAGCACCCGGGGGCCGCCCGCCACGCGCTCGATCAACTTGGCCAGCGCCGGGCCGACGCCGCGCAGCCCGGTGACGGGGGCAAGCAGCGGGAGGAGCGGATCATCCGCGATTTGAGAGGCTGGATGGGTTGGCGACACGGGCAGGCTGACTTTATGGGAGGTCGCCGCTATATGACAGCCCACCGCCAGGGACCCAAGAGTGCAGCAGACCGATATCGACCCGCCCGCCGGCCTTCCTTTCGATCATCGGCGCCGCCGGATCCTGTTCCGCGCCACGCACCGCGGCACCTATGAGAACGACATCCTGATCGGCGGCTACGTCCGCGCCCGGATCGCCGGGTTCACCGACGCCGACCTCGACGCGCTGGAGGAAGTGATGGAGCTGCCCGACGCCATGCTGGCGGACTGGCTGACCGGGCGGCAGCCGATCCCGGCCGACTGCGACACCCCCATGCTGCGCGCGATCCGCCGGGCGGCCGAGGACGGCGAGGGACAGCCCCGATGACCGCCACCATCCACGGCGCGCCCGAGGGCTTCGACGCCCTGCTGCTGGCCCGGCGCCGGGCCGAGCATGAGGGTTCGGTCCTGCATGTCGCCCGCGACGACAGCCGCATGGCCCGCCTGTCCGAGGCGCTCGCGTTTTTCGCATCGGAGGTCGAGGTGCTGCGCTTCCCGGCCTGGGACTGCCTGCCCTACGACCGCGTGTCGCCCAATCCCGAGATCGTCTCCGAGCGCATCGCCACCCTGGCGCGGCTGCTGGAGCCGGCGACCCGGCCGCGGCTCGTGCTCACCACCGTCAACGCCCTGGTGCAGCGCGTGCCGCCCCGCCCGGTGTTCGAGGGCGTCAGCTTCGTGCTGCGCACCGGGGGCGCCGTGGACCTGGACGCGGTCATCAGGTTCCTGGAAGCCAACGGATACGGCCGCGCCGGCACGGTCATGGAGCCGGGTGAGTATGCCACCCGCGGCGGCATCATCGACATCTACCCGGCCGGCGAACCCGATCCGGTGCGGCTTGACCTGTTCGGCGACACCATCGAGAGCCTGCGCCGCTTTGATCCCTCGACCCAGCGCAGCACGACGAAGATGCAGACCCTGGTGCTGCGGCCCGTGTCCGAGGTGCCGTTGGACGCCGAGAGCGTGACCCGGTTCCGCGAGGGCTGGCGCGAGCTGTTCGGCCCCAGGGCCGTGGACGACCCGCTGTATCAGGCCATCTCCGACGGCCGCCGCTACCCCGGCATGGAGCACTGGCTGCCGCTGTTCCATGGCAGCATGGACACGCTGCTGGACTATTTGCCCGACGCCTCCGTCAGCCTCGACAACCAGTCGGAGGAGGTACTGGAAGCGCGGCTGGAGATGATCGCCGACCACGCCCAGGCGCGCCAGGCCGTGCCGCGGGACGGCGAGGTGCCCTACCGCCCGCTGCCGCCGGACCGGCTTTACCTGGACCGCGCCGGCTGGGATGCGATGCTGGCCGGCGGCCCCGTGATGGTGTTCAGCCCGTATGGCCGTGCGGACGGCGCCGACGGCATCGACGCCGGGGGCCGGCCCGGCTACGTGTTCACCAAGGCCGGGGCTGCGTCTGGCGAGAATGCGTTCCAGCAGCTGCGCGAGCAGGCCGCCACTTGGGCCGGGCAAGGGCGTCGTACCGTGGTCGCAGCCTGGACCCGCGGCTCCCGCGAGCGTCTGGCCCATCTTTTGCGCGAAAATGGCTTCAAGGCCGAGCAAGCCGACCGCTGGCGGGATGCGCAGGCCCTGCCCCTCGCCGCCACGGCCGTCGTCACCCTGGGGCTGGAGCGCGGCTTCGTCGCCGGGCAGGTCAGCGTGGTCAGCGAGCAGGACCTGCTGGGCGAGCGCATCAGCCGCCCGCCGCGCCGCCGCAAGCGCGCCGACCAGTTCATCGCCGAGGCGACCGAGATCGCCGAGGGCGACCTGGTGGTGCACCAGGAATACGGCATCGGCCGCTACGACGGGCTGGAAACCCTGCGCGTCGGCCCGGCGCCGCATGACTGCCTCCGCCTGATCTACGACGGCAGCGAGAAGCTGTACCTGCCGGTCGAGAACATCGAGCTGCTGAGCCGCTTCGGCAGCGAGGGCGGCGGCGTGGCGCTCGACAAGCTCGGCGGCGCCGGCTGGCAGACCCGCAAGGCGCGCATGAAGCAGCGCATCCGCGACATGGCCGGCGAGCTGATCCGCACCGCCGCTGCACGTCGCGTGCGGGAGGCCGCGAGCTTGGCACCCGCAGAAGGAAGCTGGGACGAGTTCTGCGCCCGCTTCCCCTTCGCCGAGACCGAGGACCAGGCGCGCGCCATCAGCGACGTGCTGGAGGACATGGCCGCCGGCCGTCCGATGGACCGGTTGATCTGCGGCGACGTGGGCTTCGGCAAGACCGAGGTGGCGCTGCGCGCCGCCTTCGTCGCCGCGATGTCCGGCGCGCAGGTGGCGGTCGTCGTGCCGACCACGCTGTTGGCCCGGCAGCACCACCGCACGTTCAACGCGCGCTTCGCCGGGCTGCCGGTGAAGATCGGCCAGTTGTCCCGAATGGTGACGGCCAAGGAGGCGGCGGAGACCAAGCGCGGCCTCAAGGACGGCAGCGTCAACATCGTCGTCGGCACCCATGCGCTGCTGGCCAAGGGCATCGAGTTCGCCGACCTCGAGCTGCTGATCGTCGATGAGGAGCAGCACTTCGGCGTCTCTCACAAGGAGAAGCTGAAGCAGCTCAAGGCCGACGTGCACGTGCTGACGCTGACCGCGACGCCGATCCCGCGCACCCTGCAGCTGGCGCTGACGGGCGTGCGGGAGATGAGCCTGATCGCGACGCCGCCGGTGGACCGGTTGGCGGTCCGCACCTTCATCTCGCCGTTCGACAGCGTGGTGGTGCGGGAGGCGGTGCAGCGGGAGCGGTTCCGCGGCGGCCAGGTGTTCTGCGTCGTGCCGCGGATCGAGGACATGGCGCGCATGGCCGAGCGCCTGCGCGAGATCGTGCCGGAGGCCCGCACTATCGAGGCGCATGGCCGCCTGGCGCCCACCGAGCTGGAGCGGGTGATGACCGAGTTCGGCGACGGCAAGTACGACATCCTGCTGTCCACCAACATCGTCGAGAGCGGCCTCGACATGCCGGCGGTCAACACGTTGATCATTCACCGGGCCGACATGTTCGGGCTGGGCCAGCTTTACCAGCTTCGCGGCCGGGTCGGGCGCGGCAAGCAGCGCGGCTATGCTTACCTCACCTGGCCGCAGAACCACCGGCTGTCGGCGGCGGCGGAAAAGCGGCTGGACGTGATGCAGACGCTGGACAACCTGGGCGCTGGCTTCACGCTCGCGTCGCACGACCTGGACATCCGCGGTGCCGGCAACCTGCTGGGGGACGAGCAGTCGGGCCACATCCGCGAGGTCGGCATTGAGCTGTATCAGCAGATGCTGGAGGATGCGGTGGCCGAGATGCGGGCCGAGCGGGGCCGCAAGCGGACGGAGGACCGCGACTGGACGCCGAACATCCAGCTCGGCTTGCCGGTGCTGATTCCTGAAGACTACGTGCGCGACCTGCCGGTCCGGCTCGGCCTGTATCGGCGCATCGGCGCGCTGCCGTCGGATGCCGAGACGCAGGCGATGGCGGCCGAGCTGGTGGACCGCTTCGGCCCGCTGCCCGCCGAGGTCGATAATCTGCTGCAGGTGGTGACGCTGAAGCGGCTGTGCCGGGAGGCGGGTGTCGAAAAGGTGGAGGCCGGGCCGAAAGGCATGGTCATCGGCTTCCGCGGCAACGCCTTTCGCAACCCGGCCGGGCTGATCGCCTGGCTGAACACCCGCAAGGGCGCGATCCGGCTGCGCCCGGACCACAAGCTTTCGGTGGTGAAGGAGATGGGCGTGGCCGAGCGCATGAGCCTGGGGCGGGACGTGCTGGCGAACCTCAACCGGATCGCAGCCCAGGCCGCCCAGGCGGCGTAGGCTCAGCGGCGACCCGGCGCTGGCCTGCCCTGGGTCGGCGCCTGGCCCGTCATGGCCGTCAGGTCGGTGCCGTTCACCGACAGCTTGTTGTCGCGATAGGCAAGATCCCAAACCAGGTGGCCCTCGACCGTCTGGCTGATCCCCTTGGCGAAGACGAACAGCGGCAGCACGCCGGCCAACTCGGGGATGGCGTTCACGCGGGCAATCAGATCATCGAAGTTGGCCGCGGTGACATGGGCCTGCCCCGCCAAGTCGCCGGGTAAGGCGGCGGTCAGCGTGCCGGCGCCAACGAAGCTCGCGCCGCCAACATCGACAGCGAAGCTTTCCAGCCCGGCGCTCACGCCGGCACGCCGGAACAGCGTCGCGAAACCAAGCGGGCGGGCGCTGCCCCTAGCGTCGCCCATGGCATTGAGCCACTGGATCAGCTCCTCGGTTGGAAGCCCCGTCAGCACGGGGCGAAGCGCGACCTTCCGCGGCAGCAGCTCCGCCATCGCGCCGGGTGCCATGTCGGGCAGGACGAGGCCGTCGAGGCCCAGATCCATGTATGCCTGCAACAGGCCGCCCTCCGACTTGGCTCCCATGCCGATCCGGAGCTGGTTCGCAGCGCCGTTGCTGGTTCCGGACCGGAAAGCGACTCCATCAAACGTCTCGTTCACGGTGAACTCGGACGCCAAGTCGTGCAGCGATTGCAGGATGGTGCGCAGCAGCTGCGGGTTGACCGGTGGGCGCGATGCTGGAGCATTGCCGCCTGAACCAGGCGGTTCCGCCAGGAAGCCGCTGGTGAGGCGCATGACCGCCGGGATGATGGTGGACACCCGGTCGCGCGACAAAGCAGTGATTTGTCCGGTCGTCCGCAGCCGCTGCGCCGCAAGCTCAGTCGGCTGGCGATCTTGGGAACTTGACGTGGAGGTATAACCCTCGATTGTGGCGTCGCTCATGAAGTCCAAACGGCCAGGGCCGGATGGGCGGACCGTGCTGGTGCTGGCCGACTGCTCAATTTTGGTAAGCTGATCGGTCAACGCGCTGTGTGCCTGGATCTGCATGTCGTGGGCGCTGGTCGTCAGCATGGACGAGGTGGCAAGGTTGGGATCGTAGCTGCCCTGGCTCGTCTGACTGCCGATGGTGATCGTATAATCGACGGGGACCGCCGGACCCGGCGCTATCTGTCCGCGTTGCGGAGCGGACGGCGTGTCCAGCGTGAACCTGGCCGGAGAGGGGAGTTCAGGGCCCTCGAACGCCCAACGCCCGCCCTCGACCGGTTTGGCAGATGCGAAGAGCGTCACTGTGCTGGGTTGGCCGGCACGGGGCGTCCCGAGCGGAAGCGCGATGCGGTAGTGGTCGCCTTCCGGCCTGACCTGCACCGCCTGGCCGGCCAGGCGAGGGTTCGGTCCGAGCATGCCCTGCAGCCAGCCCTGCATCTGCGCCTGCAACGCATCGGCCTGGGCCGCGCTGATGTCGGCCGCCTCGGCAGGCGCCACGGCGACCGTGGACAAGCATGCGGCCAGAAGCGCGACAAGAACCGTGGAGTACATGGCGGACCTCAGGAGGGGGCGGGCAGCCGCAGTGTTGGACCTATTCTATGTGATTGCCATTCCGAAATCACGAATGGCCGGACAAATGGCAAACCACCGGTGCTCAGGAGTCGGCGACGTCGATTGCGGCGATGTCCAGCAGACGCTCGATCACCTCCGGCTCCTGCGCGCCGGCAATCGCGTGGCGTCCGGCGACGACGAAGCAGGGTACGCCGTTGATGCCCAGGCGATGCGCCCGCAGGTTGTCGGCGTGGACGGCGTCCACCTCGCTGTCGCTGTGCAGGAACGCGAGCACCTCGACCGGGTCGAGGCCGCAGGACAGGCCCACGGCGCGCAGCACGCCGAGGTCACCGATGTCGTGACCGTCCGAGAAGTGCGCGGCGAACAGCGCCTCCACCACCTCGCGGCCGCGGTTGTAGCGGGCGGCGAAACGCACCAGGCGATGAGCATCGACGCTGCTCGGGGTGCGGCGGATACGGTCGAAGCGGAATGCGACGCCCTCCGTGCTGCCGATCTCGGTGATCGTGCCGTATAGGCGCCGTGCCCGGTCCTCCCCGCCGAACTTGCGGATGATGTAGTCGGTCCTCGACATCCCGGACCGCGGCATGTCTGGGTTGAGCAGGAACGGACGCCACGCCAACTCGAAGATCAGGTCAGGCCGCCGCCGCATCGTCCGAAACAGCCGGCGGACGCCAAGATAGCACCAGGGACACACGAGGTCATGCACGACCTCGATCTGCAAGCGTGCCTTGGCGGGGGCGAGGATGTTCACTGCCTCAACTTAGGGCGGGCTGCGCCGGGCGTCATCCCTTTTCCGCGGCCATGGCCAGGACGCCACGACGGCGCGACGGAGACGCAAGAAGGCTGGCATAATCGGACGAGACTGATTAACGTTGCCAAATCAATTACGGATCAAGTCCGCAACAAGCTGCGGGCTTGCAAGATCAAAGGGTGGAGTTTGGACGGAGATTCGCGACTGCCTCAGGAACAACGGGGGCGCCATGCCGGGCATTGATCGTCCGCCAGCACTTCGCGTGGTGATGGAGTCCGCGCGGATCGCGGCGCTGCATTCGTATTCGCTCGCCGACTCGCCGGTTGGGGAGCCGTTCAACACCTTGGTTCGCATGGCCGCTCACCTGGTGCAGGCGCCGATTGCCATGATCTCGCTGATCGGCCGCGACCATCAGTCGATCAAGGCCGCATTCGGCACCGACCTTCAGCGGATGCCGCGCTCGCTGGCGTTCTGCAACCACGCCATCGCCGACCCGTCCGGTGCCATGGTGGTCCCAGACACGCTGGCCGACTCGCGTTTCCAAAGCCACCCGCATGTCCTGGCGCCGCCGCACGTCCGGTTCTATGCCGGCGTCTGCCTGGTCGACGACGATGGCTACGCCCTCGGCACGCTGTGCGTCATGGATCATAAGCCCTCCCGCATCGAGGACGCGACGCTCGCGGTGCTGCACACCATGGCGAAGGAAGCCATGAACGCCCTCGCGCTGCAGCGGGCCGAGCAGAATGCCGGATGGGGCCAGGCCGTCCCGGCATCCCACTGGCCCCACGGGCCGTCGCCGCAGAGCGTCCTGCCGCCGTCCTCCACGCCGGCGTCCCAAGTCTGGCTCGGCGTGCGGACCGAGCATAGAACCGTGCCCGGCACCGTCCAGGAAGGCCGCGTGCTCAAGAGCGTCGCCGCCCATAGCCCGGCCGAACGCGCCAAGCTCCTGGTGGGCGACATCATCCTGTCGATCGACGGACGCCTCATCAAGCGCCGGCACGACATCACCGCGGCAGTCGCCGCCCGGGCGCTCGGCGAGGTCATGCGCCTGCAAGTCTGGCGCGACGGTAGCGTGTTCGAGTGCGGGCTGCGTTTGGAGGCGATTCCCAAGGCCAGGGTCCTGCAGCGCAACATCTGGTGAGGCAGCCGGCCCAGCCGCTGCGCCCGGCACCAGGCCGGCGCGGCAGAACCGACAGGGGTTGACCGGGAAGGCCGCATCTGGTTCTGCCATAGGCCGACGTGACCTGTGGAATGACATGCAACGATCTCAGCGGCAACGCAGGTGTTCCTTAGTCCTGACCGCAACTTTGCTGACGCTGTCGGGGTGCGGCTCGCTGCTGACCGAGGGCACGGCGGACCTGGCGGGCGTCGCGGGTGCCGGGGCGGCATCGGCCGTCACCAAGTCTGCCGCAGGCGCTGCGGCCATCGGGCTTGGGGTGCGTTCGCTCGCCAGCGAAGGGCTGAAATACGCCACCCGTCGGGTGCATCGCTACGAGCAGGACGCCATCGCCCAGGCCGCCGGGCCGCTTGAGCCGGGTGCCCTGCAAGCCTGGTCCGTCCGCCACACCGTGCCTGTCGAGAACGACGAGGCGGGCCAGGTCGTCGTGAGCCGGGCGTTCGGCGCCGGGGCGTTCCGCTGCAAGGAGATCGTGTTCAGCGTGGACACCGTCACGCGCCAGGGGCCGCAGCGCGCGTTCTACACGGCGATCATCTGCCAGGACGGCGCGGCCTGGCGCTGGGCCTCGGCCGAACCGGCGACGGAGCGTTGGGGCGGGCTGCAATGACGCGGCTGGTGCTGGCAGCGGGGTTGGCGCTGCTGGGGGGATGCGTGGCGGTCTCGGACGTTGCCGGCCTCGCTGCCGGCGGCGGGGCCGGGGCCGCGACGGGCAACCCGGCCGTCGGCTATGCCGTCGGCATCAGCGTCCGCGCCGGCGTGGACGAGGTGCGCCGCTACGTGGTGCGCCGCCGACAGCAGGGCGAGCAGGACGCCATTGCCGACGCCGCCGGGGACGCGCCGGTCGGCGAGCCTCGGCCCTGGCAGATCCGCCACACCATCCCGGTCGGCAACGCCCGGGGCAAGCTGGCCGTGGTGCGCGAGTACGTGACGCCGCTCGCCACCTGCCGGGAGGTCGTGTTCACCGTCGAGGACGCGGGCCGCCCGGCCCTGTTCGCCACGTCGCTCTGCCGACAGGCCGCACGCTGGAAATGGGCGGCGGCGGAGCCGGCAGTGGATCGGTGGGGCTTCCTGCAATAAGGCTACGCGGCGGCCTCGAACCCGAGGGACTGCCGCGTCCAGGCCCGGGCATAGGCGCCGCCACGGGCCAGCAGGTCGGCATGGGTGCCTTGCTCCACGATGCGGCCCCCGTCCAGCAGCAGCAGCCGGTCCATGCGGGCGATGGTCGAGAGCCGGTGCGCGATGGCGATCACCGTGCGCCCCTGCATCAGCGCGTCGAGCTGCTCCTGGATCGCTGCCTCCACCTCGCTGTCGAGCGCCGAGGTCGCCTCGTCCAGCACCAGGATCGGCGCGTCCTTCAGGATGACCCGGGCAATGGCGACCCGCTGCCGCTGGCCGCCGGACAGCTTGACCCCGCGCTCCCCCACATGCGCGTCGTAGCCGCGGCGGGCCTGCCAGTCCTCCAGCTGCAGGATGAAGTCGTGCGCCTGCGCCCGGCGGGCCGCCGCCTCCACCTCAGCCTGCGTGGCGGCGGGGCGGCCGTAGCGGATGTTGTCGCGGATGGAGCGGTGCAGCAGCGACGTGTCCTGCGTCACCATGGCGATCTCCGCCCGCAGCGTCTCCTGGGTCACGCCGGCGATGTCCTGGCCGTCGATCAGGATGCGCCCGGCCTCCGGCGTGTAGAAGCCGAGCAGCAGGTTCACCAGGGTGGACTTGCCCGCGCCGGACGCGCCGACCAGGCCGATCCGCTCGCCCGGCGCCACGTGGAGGTCGATCCCGTGCAGCACGCCGCGGGCCGCGCCGTAGCCGAACTGCACGCCCTCGAACCGGATCGTGCCGGCCAGGAGCTGCAATTCGGTGGCGCCGGGCCGGTCCGGCATCTGCCGCGGCACGGCGATGGAGCGCATGCCGTCCTGCACGATGCCGACGTTCTCGAAGATCGCGGTGACGCTGCGGGCGACCCAGCCGGCGGTGTTGGTGATCTGCCAGGCCAGCGCCATCGCCGTCGCCACCAGCCCGACCGCGATCCGCCCCTGCGACCACAAGGTGATCGCGAGCGCCGCCATGCCGACCAGCAGCACCGCGTTCATCGCGGTCAGCGACAGGATCAGCGTCGAGATCATCCGGGTCTGCGCGCGGAACGCCGCGGTGTGCTCATCGACCGACTCTCGCACAAAGGCGTCCTCGTCCCGCGGCTTGGCGAACAGCTTGACGGTCAGGATGTTGGTGTAGGCATCGACGATCCGCCCGGTGAGGCCCGAGCGCACCTCAGCCACATGGCGCGACCGGTCCCGCAGCCGGGGCACGAACGCCCGCAGCAGGACCGCATAGGTCGCGAACCACGCGAGGATCGGCAGCGCCAGCCGCCAGTCGGTCGAGGCCAGCACGGTGACGGCGCTGCCGCCCACCACGAGGATATACCAAACCGAGTCGACCGCGCTGACGATCACCTCGCGCAGCGCCGGGCCGGTTTGCAGCACGCGGTTGGCGATGCGCCCGGCGAAGTCGTTTTGGAAGAACGTCCAGGATTGCCGCACGACGTTCCAATGGCTTTGCCAGCGGATCAGGTTGCTGAAGCCGGGATTGATCGCCTGGTTGACCAGCATGGCCTGCGTCGCGACCATGCAGGGGCGCAGCACCAGCACAATCAGGCCCATCACCGACAGTTGCGGCCAGGCGTCCCGCAGCAGGCCGCCCGGCGGCATGGTGGCGACCAGCCCGGCGACGCGGCCGATGCAGATCGGGATCGAGGCGTCCAGCAGCGCCACGAACAGCCCGCCCACGAACAGCCCGGCGATGGGGCCGCGGACCTGGCGGGCATAGTGCCAGAAGAACCGGAGCAAGCCCTGCGGCGGCGGCGCCTCGCCCGGGGTGCGGGTGGGGTCGATGAGGTTCTCAAAACGGTGAAACATGCGGAACATATCGTGGCGATGAACCGCTGGTGAACGCGGGTCAACCGTGCTTTGGTCATAAATAACAGGAACGTCACCGGACGTGGCTCCCCGGCAACCGCGCAAGCCAAGGCAAGGACATGACCCCAGACGACCTCCGCGCCGCCCCCGAGCCACCTGACCAAGGCGCTGCCATCGAGGCGCTCTGGTGGGCCGCGCGCGACGACTGGAACCACGCGCATGAGGCCGCCCAGGCCGACGAGGGCGCGCCGGCCGCCTGGGTGCACGCCTACTTGCATCGCGTGGAAGGCGACGGGGAGAACGCCGGCTACTGGTATCGCCGGGCGGGCAAGCCGGCCGCCACCGGACCGCTCGACGCGGAGTGGCGGGCCATCGCCCTGGTGCTGCTCAAAGCATAGCCCGGCGCCGCCGCGCTACGTCGCTGCCAGCCGGTCAAGCCGCAGCCGCTGCCGCCCGTCCGTCAGCCGCCGCGCTGCCATCCGCGCCGTGATGATGGCCGCCAACGCGCTCGCCCCGGCCAGCAGCAGCATGAGCAGGATCTGGTATCTCACCGCCTCGATCGGGTCGAACCCGGCCAGGATCTGGCCCGTCATGGTGCCCGGCAGCGTGACCAGACCGGCCGCCGCCATCTGGTTCAGCACCGGCATCAGCCCGCGCCGGATCGCGTCGGCCAGCAGCGGCCGGGTCGCCGCGCCGAAGGACTGGCCAAGCGCCAGCCGCGCCTCGATCCCCGCCCGTGCCGCCGCCGCGCCGCCCAGCACGCCGTCAAGCGTGAGGCTCGCCGTGCCAAACGCGCTGCCCAGCACGATGCCGGTGACGGGGATGGCGTAGCGCGGGTTCCACCAGGGGTCCGGCCGCAGCGCCGTGGTCAGCGCCAGCAGCGCCGCGAGCGCGGTTGATGCGCCGACCGCCACGGCCGCGACCGCATAGTTGCCGAACCACGCGAGCCGGCGCCGAGGCCGCGCGGCGGCCTCCCGGATCGCCACCAGCGTCATGACCGCCAAGATGCCGAACGTCGCCGCAGCCGAGCCGGCCTGGAACACCGTGCGCAGCACGACGCCGATCAGCAGCAGCTGCACGACCATGCGCGCCGTCGCCACCAGCATGGCGCGATGCAGCCCCAAGCCCGTTGCCACCGAGAGTGCGCCGTCCAGCACCAGGAGCGCCGAGGCGATCACGAGATCGCCGGGCTGCAGCATGATCGCGTTCATGTCAGCATCCCGCCCACCATGCGCCGCCGCACGGTGCCGAGCCGCTCCGCCTGCGCCGCGTCGTGCGTGACCAGCACGACGCCCAGGCCTGCCAGCATCCGCTCCATGAGCAAGGCCTCGACCGCCAGCGTCGCGTCCCCGTCCAGCGCCCCGGTCGGCTCGTCCAGCAGCAGCACCGCCGGCCCTGCATCGAGTGCACGCAGCAGGGCCAACCGCGCCCGCTCCCCGGTCGAGCACGCCGTCACTGCCCGGTCCCAGATGCCGGGCGCGAGGCCAAGCCGGGCGGCGTCCTGGCTGGGCGCGGAGAAATGGTCGCCAACCCGGTCCAGCCACCAGCCCGGCTCCGCCGGCGCGTACGCGACCCGGCGGCGCCAGTCCGGGCCGGACAGCGTGCTCCGGCCCACGCCGTCGAGCCAAGCCTCGCCCTCATGCGGATCGAGGTCTGCCAGCATGCGCAGCAGCAGGCTCTTGCCTGATCCGGATGGACCGGTGATGGCGAGGCACCCGCCGGACGAAAGGTCGAGGTCGAACGGTCCGGCGTGGGCGTGCCGCAGCCCGCGCGCCCGCAGCCCTGCGGTCAACCGGCCAGCTTGCCCAGCAGGCGCGCGTGGGAGCGCAGCCCCTTGTGGAAGCAGCGCCACTCGAACTTCTCGTTGGGGCTGTGCACCTGGTCGTCGTCCAGCCCGAAGCCCATCAGCACGCTGTCCATGCCCAGCAGCCGGCGCATGCTGCCCACCACCGGGATGCTGCCGCCGCTGCCGATCAGCACGGCGGGGCGGCCGTACTCCTCCGCCAACGCCTCCTGCGCCGCCTGCACGAAGCGGCTGTCGGCTGGGACCTCTACCCCCGGCGAGGCGTCGCCGGTGATCTCCGCACGGGCGTCGGCCGGCAGCCTCGCCTGCACGAACTCATGGAACGACCGCACGACCGCCGCCGGGTCCTGGCCGGGCACCAGGCGGAAGGATACCTTGGCCCCGGCCTCCGCGGCGATGACGGTCTTGGCGCCCGGCCCGGCATAGCCGCCCCAGATGCCGTTCACGTCCGCGGTCGGGCGTGCCCACATCCGCTCAAGCCCGCTGCGCCCGCGCTCCCCGCTGGGCACGCTCAGCCCGATGCCGCCCAGGAACTCGGCCTCGTCGAAGCCCAGCGCCGCCCAGTCGCCCTGCAGCGATTGCGGCACCTCCCGCACGCCGTCGTAGAAGCCCGGCAACTGCACGCCGCCGTCGGCGTCGTGCAGCTCGCCCAGGATGCGCGCCAACAAGTTGATCGGGTTCAGCGCCGAGCCGCCGAACAGGCCGGAGTGCAGGTCCCGGCTCGCCGCGCGGATGATCACCTGCATGTAGGCCAGCCCGCGCAGCCGCGTGGTCAGCGCCGGGGTGTCGATGTCCCACATGCCGGTGTCGCTGATGATCGTCACGTCGCCGCGCAGCCCGTCGGCATGCTCGGCCAGGAAGCCGTCTAGGTTCGGGCTGCCGACTTCCTCCTCGCCCTCGACCAGCGCGGTGACGCGGACGGGCAGGGTGCCGTGCACCGCGTGCCAGGCGCGCAGGGCCTCCAGCCACATCATGACCTGGCCCTTGTCGTCCACGGCGCCGCGGGCGACGACGCGGGGGCCGTGCGGCCCCTCGGACAGCGCCGGGTCGAACGGCGGGTGCGTCCATAGCTCCAGCGGCTCCGCCGGCTGCACGTCGTAGTGGCCGTAGAACAGCAGGTGCGGCGCGTTCCCGCCCGGGCCGGGATGGCGGCCCAGCACGACCGGGTGGCCCGGCGTTTGGTGCAGCGCCGCGTCGAACCCCATCGCGGCGAGCTGGTCCCGCACCCACGCCGCCGCCGCGCCGCAATCAGCCGCGTGCGCTGGCTGCGCGCTGACGCTCGGGATGCGCAGGAAGTCGAACCACCGCTCCCGCGTGGCGTCCAGGGTGGCCTCGATGTGGTCGAGCACGGCTTGGGTCTGCATGGGCAGCAGTCTGGCCAATGGCGGAACGCAAAGCTAGGGGCGGGTGCCTGTGCCGCTTCGATCACTCCCGCAGGCGGCGAACCCAAACCTCCTCGATCTGCAACTGCACGACCTTTTCGTTTTCCAGGAGTGGCGCTGGAATCGACGCCGGGGATCGGGACGTCGCCGCGGCTGTTCGGCAGTTCCTTGAACAAGACGCCGAACCGCTTGTCCCTGCTATCAAGAATGGATTGCTTGATCTGCCCATGCTTGGTGCATGGAACAGGAATTCTGCCTGGACCACACATCGTCGGTTGCGACAGCGAACGGCCTCCTATCGGGGTGCCGCGACGTCGGCCCTAACAGACCCTCAACTTTTGTGACAAATCCCGTCCCGTTGGAAGACGTTCTTTCCTGTATTGGTTCTTACGTAAGAGCCGCTGCGAGGGACGCATCATGAAGGAGTGTTTGGTTGACGTGCTGAACAGCAGGGGCACGGTGCTGCACGTCTTTCCGATTGCCGTGGAGGACCAAGATGGCACCCCGAAAGCCGTCAACCCCGAGCGTGAGGCGCTGAAGCTTGCCAACCAACTTGTGTCCGAAACCGAAGCTGACGCGCTGCAGGCAAGGCCGCATGTCAGCCGGGGTGGGCCGCTCACGCCATATGGCGATGTCTTGGAGCTGAAGTTCCAAAAGCTGGATAGGATCGAGCGGCGCATTCGCGAGCGCGCCTATTTCCTATGGCGGCAAGAAGGCTGTCCCGAAAGCCGAGCCGACGAGCATTGGCATCGGGCACGTGAACTCGAACACTCTGATCAATCTCCCTAGGGATGCCCAGGAGTGCAGGGCGGCTCAACGCTGCCACTTCGGCTGCATCGAGGTCGCCCCGTCATGCGACCCGGCTTCGCGTGGTGACACACGATTGGAGCAGGCATTCGTGGCACAAGCCACGGATGCCTGCCTAGTCAGGCCGGGCGGCCCCTATCGCCGCCCAGACCCGCTGCGGCGTCGCCGGCATGTCGATGTGGCGCACGCCGATTTCCGACAACGCATCCACCAGCGCGTTCATCACCGCCGGCAGCGCGCCGGCGCATCCAGCCTCCCCGCAGCCCTTCACGCCCAGCACGTTGGTGCGGGCCGGGACCGGGTGGCTCTGGAACGCGAACCCAGGCGCATCGGCGGCGTGGGGCAAGGCGTAATCCATGAACGAGCCGGTCATCAGCTGCCCGTCCTCGTCGTACGCCGTCGCTTCCATCAGCGCCTGGCCGATGCCCTGCACGACGCCGCCATGCGCCTGGCCCTCCACCAGCATCGGGTTGATCAGCACGCCGAAGTCGTTGACCATGTTGTAGCGCACAACCTCGGTGATCCCGGTCTCCGGATCGACCTCAACCTCGGCCACATGGCAGCCATTGGGAAAGGCGGACGATGAGGCCTCATGGATGTGCTGCACATCCAGCGTCGCGGGCAGGCCCGGCGGCAGCGCCATGCCGGCGCGCACCTGCTCGGCAAGCTCCAGGATGCCCACGCCGCGGTCGGTGCCGGCGATGACGAACCGGCCGCGCTCGAACTCGATGTCGTCGGCCGAGGCCTCCAGCGCATGGGCGGCGATGCGGCGGCCCTGCTCGATGCAGAGCGCGCTCGCCTCCACGATGGCGGCGCCGCTCGCCATCATGCTCTTCGACCCGCCGGTGCCCCCGCCGGCGATCAGCGCGTCGCTGTCGCCCTGCAGCAGCCGCACCCGGTCGAACGGGATGCCCAAGCGGTCGCACAGCACCTGGGCGAAAGGCGACGCATGGCCCTGGCCGTAGTCCAGCGTCCCGGTGATGATCGTCACCGCGCCGTCCGGCTCGAAGCGGATGCCGCCCATCTCGTTTGACGGCGGCGCCGTCACTTCCAGGTACTGCCCGACGCCGCGCCCGCGCAGCTTGCCCCGGCGGCGGCTTTCGGCGCGCCGGGCGGCGAAGCCGTCCCAGTCGGCCATCGCCAGCGCCTCTTCCAGGATCGCCGGGAAGTCGCCGCTGTCATAGGCCATGCCGGACGGCGCGCTATACGGCATCTGCTCCGGCCGGATGTGGTTGCGGCGGCGCAGCTCCACCCGGTCGATGCCCATCTCGGCCGCGGCGGCGTCCACCAGCCGCTCCATGTAGTAGTTGCCCTCCGGCCGCCCGGCGCCGCGGTATGGCCCGACCGGCGTGGTGTTGGTGAACACGCAGCGGGCCGATGCCTCGATCAGCGGCGTCGCATACACCCCCACCATGTTCTTCATGGTGTTCACCGTCGGCGGGATGGTCGTCGCGTTGCTGAGATAGGCGCCGAGGTTGCCGTAGCCCTCGACGCGGATCGCCAGGAACCGTCCCTCGGCGTCGAGCGCGAGCGCCGCATCCACCTCGTGGTCGCGCCCGTGGCTGTCGGACAGGAAGCTTTCGGAGCGTTCGTCCGTCCATTTCACCGGACGGCCCAGCGCGCGGGCGGCGTGCAGCAGGCAGGGGTACTCGGGATACACCGACGCCTTCATGCCGAACGACCCGCCGACGTTGCCGGTCAGCACGCGCAGGCTTTCCACCGGCACGCCCAGCACGTCCTTCAGCGACTCGCGCAGCCCGAACACGCCCTGGCAGCCGACCCGCAACGTGAATCGCTGCGTGGCCGGGTCATAGTCGGCGATGGCAGACCGCGGCTCCAACGCATTGACCACGATGCGGCTGTTGCTGATCCGCAGGCGCGTGACGTGGGCGGCGCGTGCGAAGGCGGCGGCCACGGCGACGCTGTTCCCATGGTGGTAGTCCATGGCCAGGTTGCCCGGCGCCTCATCATGCAGCAGGGGCGCCCCAGGCTCGGCGGCGGCGCGGGCGGTGGTCACGGCGGGCAGCGGGTCGATGTCCAGCAGCACCGCCTCGGCGGCGTCCCGCGCCTGCTTGGCCGTCTCCGCCACCACGACGGCTACGGGATCGCCGACGTAGCGCACCTTGCCCTCTGCCAGTGGCATCTGCGCCGGCCGGGGCGTCGGCGACCCGTCGCGGTTCCTGCCGCGCGACGCCGGCATCACGCCGATGCCGCCCGCCCGCAGGTCGGCCGCCGCATAGACGCCCAGCACGCCCGGCATCGACCGCGCCTCGCCCGCGTCCACGCCGTGCAGGACGCCGTGCGCGTGCCGGCTGCGCACCATCACCGCATGGAGCTGCCCCGGCAGGCTCAGGTCGTCGCTGTAGCGGCCCTCGCCCCGCAGCAGCGCCGGGTCTTCCTTGCGGGAGACCGGCTGGCCGATGGCGAATTTCTCGAAAGACGGATCGACATGGACGTTCATGCGGGCGCAATCCTAGGCTGTTGCCCTCAAGGTTGGGGCGCGGCGGCGGAAGGTAAAGGCGTGTGGGCGGGCCAGGCGGCCTGCGTCACCAGCGTGGCGGCCCCCTGAACCGCCAGCACGAGCGCCACGCAGCTGGGCCAGCCCAGGTTGAGCAGCAGCCCTCCCGATGCGGCAACGCCGCCGACGAACGGCGCCACCAGCGCCACGGCGACCGGGGTGGCGGCGACGGTCAGCCCGGTGCGCGGCAGGCTGGCGTCGAACTGCTGCGCCAGCGTCGGCAGCGGGGCCTGGGTCGAACACAGGTTGATGAGAATGCATAGCCCGGCGCGAGCACGCCGACGCGGACCCGCCTCAAGGCGGGCCGGCCAGGATCGCGTTGCAGGCGGCCGGCAGCGGCAATGCCGGGCGCGGTGGGGCAGGAGGCTTCGGCGGCGCGTCGAGCTGCTCGAACCACCAGGCGAGGCTCGCGTCGCATCCGTCGCCCGGTGGCACGGACGCCAGGTCGCGGCATTCGGGCTGGCCCGCCGGGCAGCGGAAATGCAGGTGCATGTGGGCGGCATGGCCGTACCACGGGCGGATCAGCCGCAGCCAGGCGCGGTCCGCCATGGAGGTGCGGCAAAGCTGCTGCTTGATGGCCGGGTTCACCAGGATGCGGTCGATCCCCGGCAGCCCGGCCGCCAGGCGCAGCAGGGCGACGTGCTTAGCGCTCCAGCGCGCCGGGTCCACGTCGCGGCCGTCGGGCAGGACCAGGCTCGCGACCTCCACGGCATCCCGGGCGGCGGGGCTGAGCGGCGGCTTCGGCAGCACGTCCAGCCAAACGTCCGCATCGAGACCGATTTGGTGGCTGGCGTGCAGTCCGGCCATCGGCCCGCCATGCGGGCGGGAGATGTCGTTCATGTACAGCGTGGGCAGGCCCGCCGCCTGGGCACGCAAGCCCAGCGTTTCCAGCGCCGCGATGGTGTCCGGGTGTCCCCAGAACCAGCTCTGGCTGGCGCGTATGGTTTGAAAGCCCGGCCCGTTCGCCGGGAGTTCGACCGCACCCGCGATGCAGCCGCCGCCGGGACCGCTGACGATGCGCGGCTCGGGGAGACCCGGCGCAGGCTGGGCAACCGCGGCGGCCAGGAACAGAAGCAGGAGGGAGCACGCCATGGTAAGGAGTCGCAACGAAATACCTTTGCATCTGCGGGACGGCATGGCACGATTGCGACCTGCCGACCAAGGCGAATTTGCAACTGGCAGCCGCTCGACGCGATAGGCTTCCCTCCGGCCCTCGCGAAGTTTTCGAGGGTTCCATCCACTGAAAGTTGATCAATGCAAGACCGCTTCCTTGTCACCGGCGGCGCCGGCTATGTCGGGAGCCACCTTGTGGCGTTGCTGGTCGAGCGGGGCGCCGACGTCGTGGTGCTCGACAACTTGCGGCAGGGCCACCGCGCCGCCGTGCCGCAGGCTGCCCGGCTGATCGAAGGCGACGTGTCCGACATGCAGACGCTCGACGGCGTTCTGGCCGAGGGGCCTTGGAGCGCCGTGTTCCACTTCGCGGCGCTGTCCCTGGTGGGCGAAAGCATGCGCGAGCCGATGCGCTACCTGCTGGAGAACGGCGCGGGCGGCGTGCGGCTCATCGACGCCTGCGTCCGGCACGGCGTGACCAAGTTCATCCTGTCCTCCACCGCCAACCTGTTCGGCGAGCCGGAGCGCATGCCGATCGACGAGGCCGCCCGCATCGACCCGTCCTCGCCCTACGGCGAGAGCAAGCTGATGATCGAGCGCGCCCTGCGTTGGGCCGACCAGGTGCACGGCCTGCGGAGCGCCTGCCTGCGCTACTTCAACGCGGCCGGCGCCGACCCGAACGGCATCCTGGGGGAGGACCACGACCCGGAAAGCCATCTGATCCCGCTGGTGATCGACGCCGCGCTGGGCCGGCGCGGGGCGCTCACGGTGTTCGGCACGGATTACCCGACTCCGGACGGCACATGCATCCGGGACTACGTGCATGTCACGGACCTGGGCGAGGCGCACCTTTGCGCGCTCGGGCAGCTCGACCGCCGCAGCGTCACCTACAACCTGGGCAACGGCAGCGGCCACTCCGTCCGTGACGTGATCGCCTCGGTGGAGCGGGTGGTGGGCCGCCCGGTCCCGGTGCAGTTCGGCGAACGCCGCCCCGGCGACCCGGCCGCCTTGGTCGCGTCTTCCGCGCTGATCCAGGCGGAAACCGGCTGGACCCCGCGCTTCGCCGAGCTGGACGCCATCGTCGCCAGCGCCGCCGCCTGGCGGAGGGCGCACCCGGGCGGCTATGGCGAGAACGCGCCGAGAGGACAGGCGCCTACGGAGCAGGACGGTAGGCGGGCACAGCCAGATAGGACAGCCGCTTGAACTCCTTGCGGCCCCGTGCGACCGAGTCGAGAATCATGCCGCACGTCAGCGACAGGCAGGCGAGCAGCGCGATTCCGGTGGACAGCACGGCCGTCGGCAGGCGCGGGACCAGGCCGGTATGGACGAAGTCCACAAGGACCGGCACGGCAAGGCCGACTGCCACGAGCATCTGCAGCGCCGCCGCCGTGGCGAAGAACGGCAGCGGACGCTCCTCCTTCACCAGGACGACGATGGTGCGCAGGATGCGCAGCCCGTCGGTGACGGTGCGCAGCTTCGACACAGAGCCGGCCGGGCGCTCCTTGTAGGGCGTCGGCAACTCGCCGATCGGCATGCAGAGTTCGAGCGAGTGCACGGTGAATTCCGTCTCGGTCTCGAACCCGCTGGATAGGGCGGGAAAGGACTTCACGAAGCGGCGGGAGAACACGCGGTATCCCGACAGCATGTCCGTGATCCGGTTGCCGAACACCCGCGACACAAGGGCGGTCAGCAGCGCGTTGCCGAAGCGATGCCCGGGCCGGTATGCGGTCGTCGCCTCGGACACTCGGGCGCCGTTCACCATGTCAAGCCCACCCTCCAGCAGCAGGCGCACCATGGCTGGGCTGGACGCGGCGCAGTAGGTGTCGTCGCCGTCCACCAGGACGTAGGCGTCGGCCTCGATGTCGGCGAACATGCGGCGGATGACGTGGCCCTTGCCTTGCAGAATCTCGGTCCGGGCGATGGCGCCGGCGGTGCGTGCGGCGTCGAGCGTGCCGTCGCTGGAGTTGTTGTCATAGACGTAGATCGCGGCGTCCGGCAGCGCCGCCCGGAAATCCCGCACCACGGCCGGGATCGCGACCGCCTCGTTGTAGCAGGGGATCAGCACGGCGATGACCGGCGAACCCCTTGGTTCGACGCGCGGGGGCATGCAGCCTACTCCGGCGCCTCAGCGGCTACTCTTGCAGTCTCTCCGGCGGCCGCCCTAGTGGTCGTCTCGGCGGACACGCGGGGCGCGCGGAACACCACCGAGCGCGACAGGTTGAAATTGGCGAACATCCCGGCGCCCACCCCGGCCAGGATGGCGATGATCGGATATTGCGCGCAGACCGGCACCAGCGTGACCAGCGCGGCGAACGTCCCACGGTTCAGCACGAAGCCCACGCCGTTGGCCGCGACGAACAGCGCCCATTGCCGCAGCAGGCCGCCGCTCCCACGCCCGGCGAACGTCCAGGCCCGGTTCAGCGCCCATGTCGTCGTGACCGCCGCGAAGTAGGCGAACAATCCCGCGACGTACAGGCCAAGTGCCGCCATCGAGGCATAGACCGTCGCGATATCGACGGCGGCGCCGGCGACGCCCACCGTGCCGAACCGCGCGAACTGCAGCAGCAGCAGCCGCCTCTCGGGCGTCATGGTGGCGCGCAGGCGGCTGGCATGGGCTGTGGGCTGCATGGCGCCGCACTTAACCGGTTTCCGTATCGAACGCCACCCTGCGACCCGGCGGCGCTGGCGCACCGCCCGGGCGCGTGGTTTGCTGGACCTTGGAGCAGTGGAGGCATGCGGATGAAACGTCGGACATTCCTGGCCGCATCGGCCGCGGGCCTGGCGGCGCCAGCGGTCGGACGGGCGCAGGATGGCCGCGTCCTCCGCTTCATCCCGCAGGCCGACCTCACGGTGCTCGACCCGATGTGGACCACGGCCTACGTCACGCGCAATCATGCCTTCATGGTGTACGACACTCTGTTCGGGCAGGACAGCCAGTACCGGCCGTCGCCGCAGATGCTCGAAGGCTTCACGACCGAAAACGACGGCAAGACCTGGACCCTCACGTTGCGGCCCGGCCTGCTGTTCCACGACAACGAACCCGTCCGCGCGCGGGACTGCGTAGCGAGCCTGGATCGCTGGGGCAAGCGGGATGCGTTCGGCGGCGCGCTGTTGGCCGCGACCGACGAACTCGCGGCCCGTGACGACCGCACGCTGGTGTTCCGGCTGAAGAAGCCGTTCCCGCTGCTGCCCGCGGCGCTGGCCAAGACGCCCCTGTTCATGCCCGCGATCATGCCCGAGCGCATCGCCCGGACCGACCCGTTCACCCAGGTGACGGAGATGATCGGCAGCGGCCCGTTCCGCTTCAAGGCGGACGAGCGGGTGCCGGGCGCCCGGGTCGTCTATGAGAGGTTCGCGGGCTACAAGCCGCGCGAGGCCGGCGCGACCGATTGGACCTCCGGCCCCAAGGTCGTGCATTTCGAGCGGGTCGAATGGACCACGATCCCCGACCCCACCACCGCGGCCCAGGCGCTGATCAACGGCGAGCAGGATTGGTGGGACTACGCGACCGCCGACCTGATGGGACTGCTGGCCCGCAGCCGCGGCGTGAAGGTCGTGGTGCAGGAGCCTTCGGGCCAGATCGCCATCCTGCGGATGAACCACCTGCAGCCGCCGTTCAACAATCCAGGCATCCGCCGGGCGCTGCTGGGCGCCATGAGCCAGGAGGATGTCATGGCCGCCGTCGTCGGCACCGACCCGAAGATGTCGCGCACCGGCGTCGGCTTCTTCTGCCCGGACACGCCGATGGCGAGCGGCGTGGGCCTCGACGCGCTGGCCGGGCCGCGCGACATGGGCCGGGTGAAGCGCGACCTGAAGGCGGCCGGCTACGACAACGAGCGCGTGGTGCTGCTGGCGGCGACCGACTTCCCAGTGCTGAAGGCGATGGCCGACGTGGTCGCCGACATGCTTAAGCAGGCTGGGATGAACGTGGACTACCAGGCGACGGACTGGGGCAGCGTCGTGACCCGGCGCGCCAAGAAGGACCCGGTGGCGGCCGGCGGCTGGAGCGCGTTCTGCACCGCCTGGGCCGGCACCGACCACCTGAACCCGTCGGGGCACCTGTCGCTCCGCACCAACGGCGAGCAGGCGTGGTTCGGCTGGCCGACCGATCCCAAGATCGAGCAGCTTCGCAACGCCTGGTTCGACGCGCCGGACGTCCCGGCGCAGGCCGCCATCTGTACCGAAATCCAGCGCGAAGCGTTCCAGAGCCTGCCCTACATCCCGATGGGCCAGTACTTGCAGCCGACGGCATACCGCAGCAGCCTTGACGGCGTGCTCAACGGGTTCGCGCTGTTCTGGAACGTGCGGCGGGTTTGAGCCTATGCTGGGTGAGGTGGCCTGGAGCTTGCGTGGCCTGGGGTTTGCTAGGATGCGTCGCAATGGTCAGACAGAAGGGTTCGCATGAAGCGTCGTGAGCTGCTCGCCGCCGGGACCGCCGCTGCCGTAGGCAGCCTAGCCATGCCCCGCTTGTCCGCCGCGCAGGGCGCCCGCGTCCTGCGCTTCGTGCCGCAGGCGAACCTCTCCAGCCTCGATGCCATCGCTGGCACCCAGTATGTCGTGCGCAACGCCAGCCTGCTGATCTGGGACACGCTGTTCGGCGTTGACAGCAACCTGGTGCCCAAGCTGCAGATGGCCGAGGCCTACGAGGCGAGCGAGGACAACAAGACCTGGACCATCCGCCTGCGCCCCGGCCTCAAGTTCCATGACAACGAGCCGGTGCGGTCCCGGGACGTGATCGCGAGCCTCGACCGCTGGATGGTGCGGGACACCATGGGCCAGCGGATCAAGGCGTCGCTCGACGCCATGGAGGCGCTGGACGACCGCACCGTGCGCATCCGCCTGAACAAGCCGTTTCCGAAGATGCTGTTCGCGCTGGGCAAGAGCAACGCGCCGGTCGCCGAGATCATGCCCGAGCGCATCGCCAAGACCGACCCGTTCCAGCTCATCAAGGAGTTCGTCGGCTCCGGCCCCATGATGTTCAAGAAGGACGAGTGGGTGCCCGGCTCGTCGGCGGTGTTCGAGAAGTTCGCGGCCTACGACCCCCGGCCGGAGGTGGCGGACTGGCTGTCCGGCGGCAAGCGCGTGATGTTCGACCGCATCGAGTGGCTGATCCTGCCTGACGACGCGACCAAGGCGGCGGCGCTGCAGAACGGCGAGATCGACTGGTGGGAGAACCCGGTACCCGACCTGGTGCCGCTGCTCAAGCGCAACCGCAACGTCAACGTCGATATCGCGGACCCCTTGGGCAACATCGGCTCCTTCCGCATCAACCACCTGCATCCGCCGTTCAACGACCCGCGGGTGCGCCGGGCGGTGATGATGGCGTTGAGCCAGGAGGACTACATGCGCGCCGTGGTCGGCAACGACGACGCGCTGTGGAAGCCGTTGCCGAGCTTCTTCACGCCGGGCACGCCCTCCTACACCGAGGCGGGCGGCGAGATCCTGACCGGCCCGCGCCGCTACGACGAGGCGAAGAAGCTGCTGGCGGAGGCCGGCTACAAGGGCGAGACGGTCGTGCTGTGCGTCGCGACCGACGTGCAGATCACCAAGGCGGAAGGCGACGTGACCGCCGACCTGCTGCAGAAGATCGGCATGAAGGTGGACTATCAGGCGCTCGACTGGGGCACGGTGGGCGCGCGCCGGGC
>CAXSHI010000020.1:0-34235 GCA_964236755.1 uncultured Acetobacteraceae bacterium | reverse complement strand
ACAACCCGCACCTTGGCACATCGATGCCGCTGGGGGCCGTCCACCCCATCTCCATAGGATATCCCGGCCCCGGCATGGAGAGTTGAGATGCCGTTTTACATCAAGGATGACAACACGGCCGCGCTCGTGGCGCAGCTTGCAAAACTGCGTGGCCTGTCGAAAAAAGCGGCGGTGAAGCTTGCCGTGCAGGCGGAGCTTGACCGGGCAGCGCAGGACATTCCGCTGCGCGACCGCTTTGCCGCCCTCCGCGCCGCATACCCGTTGCCGCCAAGCACCGGCAAGCTGGCCGACAAAGCCTTCTTCGACGAGTTGTCCGGGGAGGAGCCGTGATCTTCGCCGATGCCTTGGCAGACCGGATGCAGGCGGCGTCGCGGCGGCTTTGCTCCGCCATGTCGGTTTGGGAGACGGTCGCCGGGCTTTGCCGGTCCTACGCCGTTCCGGTGCCTGCTGCCCGTGCCCAGGTCCGGCGCTTCTTGGATGCCAGCCAATTCCAATTCGTCGCGATCACCGAGCGGGAAGCCGAGATCGCCGCGGACGCCTATGCCCAATTCGGCAAGGGGCGGCATCCGGCCGCGCTGAACATGGGCGACTGCTTCGCGTATGCCTGCGCCAAGTCGAACCATGCAAAGCTGCTCTACAAAGGCGCGGATTTCGCCAAGACCGACCTCGGATAGCACCTCGCGGCGATGTTGCGTGGATCTCTTGGGGGGTCTTGCTGCGGTCCATAGTTTCAATAAGGCACGCGCATGCATAGGAGCGACGCCGCTGGGCAAAACACCTGGGTTGATCTGGACGATGGTCCGGACTGGCAGACCAGGCTCAACGGTATTCTCCGCAAGGCGCTCATCAGATGAGCGGCGGCGTCCACGGCCCGGCAACATCTGGGCGAGGCCCGGCGTGACGGAATTGCGCACCCCGCGCCTGCTGCTGCGCCCCTGGCGCGAAACGGATTTCGCCCCCTTTGCCGCCCTGAACGCCGATCCCGAGGTCCGCCGCTGGTTCGCGGGAACGCTGACCCGCAAGGAAAGCGACGCCTAGGCCGCCCGGATTCAACAGGACATGGCGGTGCACGGGTTCGGCTTCTGGGCCGTGGAGGCGCCCTGGGCCGCGCCGCTCATCGGCTTCGTGGGCCTGAAGCATGTCACCTTCGCCGCCCCCTTCGCCCCGGCCGTGGAAGCGGGTTGGCGGCTGGCACGGGCGCATTGGGGCAAGGGCTACGCCACGGAGGCGGCCCGCGCCGCGCTCGCCCACGCCTTCGGGCCGCTGAACCTGCCCGAGGTCGTGAGCTTCGCCGTGCCCGGCAACCGGGCGTCGCGCCGGGTCATGGAGCGGATCGGCATGCGGCGCGACCCCGGAGGCGACTTCGACCATCCCGCCTTGCCCGAAGGGCACCCGTTCCGGCGCCCTGTGCTTTACCGCGCGGCGCGGGACGGCGCGCAGCGTCCGGGCGCCTGACCCACCGCCCTCACGGATACAGCGCCCCCACGCTCCACCCCTCCCCCGCCCGCGCGTACACCCGGCGGTCATGCAGCCGGAACGGCATGTCCTGCCAGAACTCGATGGAGGCCGGGCGCACGCGGAAGCCGGACCAGTGCGGCGGGCGCGGGATCGTGTCGCCGGGGTAGCGCGCGTCCAGCTCGGCCACCCGCCGCTCCAGATCGCCGCGCGACGGCAGCGGGCGCGACTGGTCGGAGGCCAAGGCACCCAGGCGCGAGATGCGGGCGCGGCTGTTGAAGTAGGCGTCGGCTTCCGCGTCCGTCACCGCCTCCACCTCCCCTTCGACGCGCACCTGGCGCTGCAGGGTCTTCCAATGGAACAGCAGCGCCGCCCGCGGGTTGGCGATCAGCTCGCCACCCTTGCGCCCTTCCCGGTTGGTGTAGAACACGAAGCCCCGCGCGTCGAAGTCCTTCAGCAGCACGATCCGCGCCGACGGCACCCCGCCGGGCGTCGAGGTCGCGACCGTCATGGCGTTGGGGTCGTTCGGCTCGGTCCCCGTCGCCTCGTCGAGCCAGGCCTGGAACAGCCGGAACGGGTCGGCGGCCTCCGGGATGCCGCGGGTTTCGATCGTGGGAAGCGGGGAGGTGGAGAGAGGGGTGTCGGGCATGACGGGTCTCCAAATGAGGCGCACCATGCCGATTTGGGCCTGCCCCGCCAAGTGGCATCCCCGGGGCTTCCCCCCTGCGCCCGCATGTGCGACCACGCCCCATCCCACAACCCAGCGAGGTCCCCTCATGCCGGATGCCAGCCCGACTCCCCAGGGAACGACTCCCCAGGGGACCCTGATGCAGGGCAAGCGCGGCGTCGTCATGGGGGTGGCGAACGACCGCTCCCTCGCCTGGGGCATCGCCGCCGCCTGCGCGGCGCA
This sequence comes from uncultured Acetobacteraceae bacterium, assembly GCA_964236755.1. Lineage (GTDB taxonomy): Bacteria > Pseudomonadota > Alphaproteobacteria > Acetobacterales > Acetobacteraceae > CAHJXG01. The sequence continues at coordinate 31,870 of CAXSHI010000020.1, read as the reverse complement.
AGGGGCGGAGCTTGCCTTCACCTTTCAGGGCGACGCGCTCGGCAAGCGGGTGCGCCCCTTGGCGGAAAGCGTCGGCAGCTCGCTCGTCCTCCCCTGCGACGTGTCGGACGACGCCAGCATCGACGCGGCGTTCGCCGCCATCGGCCAGGCCTGGTGCCAGGACGGCCCAGGCATCGACTTCCTGGTGCACGCCATCGGCTGGGCGGACAAGGCGTATCTGCGGGGCAAGTACCTGGACACGCCGCGCCAGGCGTTCCTGGTCGCCATGGACATCTCCTGCTTCTCCTTCACCGCGGTGGCGCAGCGCGCGGTGCCGCTGATGCGCCCCGGTGGATCGCTGCTGACGCTCACCTACCTGGGCGCCGAGCGCGTCATGCCGCATTACAACGTGATGGGGGTGGCGAAGGCGGCGCTGGAATCCTCCGTACGCTACCTCGCCGCCGACCTCGGCGGCCAGGGCATCCGGGTGAACGCGCTCTCGGCAGGCCCGATGAAGACCTTGGCCGCCAGCGGCATCGGCGACTTCCGCTACATCCTGCGCTGGAACCAGTACAACTCGCCTTTGGAGCGCAACGTGTCGCTGGAGGAGGTGGGCGGCGCCGGGCTTTATCTGCTCAGCCCATTGTCATCTGGCGTGACCGGCGAGGTGCACCATGTCGATAGCGGCTACCACGTCGTCGGCATGAAGAACCCGGCCGCCCCCGACATCAACGTGGCGAGCGACCCATAAGCCTCAGGACCCCGCCCCGCCCATGAGCCACAACACCTTCGGCCGCCTGTTCCGCGTCACCACCTGGGGGGAGAGCCACGGGCCTGCCATCGGCTGCGTCGTCGATGGCTGCCCGCCGCGCCTGCCGCTCACCGAGGCCGACATCCAGCCCTGGCTCGACCGCCGCCGCCCGGGCCAGTCTCGCTTCACCACCCAGCGGCAGGAGCCGGACGAGGTGCGCATCCTCTCGGGCACCATGGACGGCCTGACCACCGGCACGCCCATCGCGCTGGAGATCCAGAACGTCGATCAGCGCAGCCGGGACTACGGCGACATCGCCCAGCAGTTCCGCCCGGGTCACGCCGACCTCGCCTATGAGTTGAAGTACGGCATTCGCGACCATCGCGGCGGCGGGCGCAGCAGCGCGCGGGAGACGGCGATGCGCGTTGCCGCCGGCGCCATCGCGCGCATTGTGCTGGGCGACCGCGTGCGGGTGCGCGGCGCCATGGTGCAGATGGGCGCGCACGTCGTGGACCGGACCCGCTGGGACTGGGATGCCGTGGGCGAGAACCCGCTGTTCTGCCCCGACCCAGCCACCGCGGCGGCGTGGGAGGAGGAGCTGGCGGCGATCCGCAAGTCCGGCTCCAGCGTGGGTGCCGTGATCGAGGTGGTGGCGGACGGCGTGCCGCCCGGCCTGGGCGCGCCGATCTACGGCAAGCTCGACGCGGACATCGCGGCGGCGCTCATGGGCATCAACGCGGTGAAGGGCGTGGAGATCGGCGACGGCTTCGCCGCCGCCGCCCTGGAAGGCGAGGGCAACGCCGACGAGATGCGCATGCAGGACGGGGTTGTGCAGTTCGGCTCGAACCACTCGGGCGGCGTGCTGGGCGGCATCTCGACCGGGCAGCCGGTGGTTGCGCGCTTCGCGGTGAAGCCCACCAGCTCCATCCTGGTGCCGCGCCAGGCGGTGGACCGGGCGGGGCGGGAGGTCGATGTGGTGACGCGCGGCCGGCACGACCCCTGCGTCGGCATCCGTGCGGTGCCGGTGGGCGAGGCGATGCTGGCCTGCGTGCTGGCGGACCACCTGCTGCGCCACCGGGCGCAGGTGCCGGACGCGCCGGAGACGGCCCGGCTGCCGCGCAATTGATTGTGCGGTCGCAGCATGGCGATAGGGTCTAGTGCTGCGGTCTATTGCGCGCAATCGGTAGTGGTGGCAGGGATGGCTGAACGATGCAGCCGTATCCTGACCCGATCAATCCCGCGCTGCTCAACGCCTTCATCGAGTGCGTTGGCGCGCGCGCATGGCGGGACCGGTTGGAGGGGCTGCGGGCCGGCACATCGGCGCAGACGCGGGCGGCGCGGCAGCGGTCGCAGCGCCACTGCATCGAGTTCACCATCGAGCGGCTGCGCCGCGGCTCGCTGAACCGTGCGCCCAGCATGGCCGAGCGGTGGATCGCCACCCTCGCCGGCGCCGCCGTCACGCTGTTCACGGACCTGCCGAACGAGGGCCGGCTGCGGCTCGTCGCCTCCTTGCGCTCCGCCCTGGTGGACGACGCCTGCCTGGTGCCGCCCTTCCATCTGCTGCGCACCGCGGCGCTGCAACGCTCCCGCGGCTTCGACGTGACGTTCGCCGGGCTGGAGGACGCGGCGCCGTTCGACCTGCTGCTGCGCCGCGACGACGCGGAGGCGGAGGTCGCCTGCGACGTCATCTCCGCCGAGGAGGGCCGCGACGTGCACCGCGGCGCGTGGTTCAGCCTGGTGGACCGCCTCGACGGCGCGCTGCAGACCTGGCTCTGCACGCATCCAGGTCGTTACATATTGAAAATAACTCTGCCGCAGGGGCTGCGGGAGGCGGAGGGCGACGGGCTGGTCGCCACGCTGCACGCGCGGATCGTTGCCATGCTCGCGCAGTCGCGCCGGACCGACCATGACGAGGTTGCCGTGCTGCGGCTCGACCCGCTGATGCTGGCGGCGGCGCAGGCGGACGAGCTGAGCCTGATGCCCCGGCTGCGCCGCGAGTTCGGGCCGGAGGCGCATCTGTCGGTGACGGCGGCCGGCGGCGGGGTGTTCGTCATGGCCGCGCGCGCCGGACGGGAGGACACGGTGGCCGCCGCCATCCACCGCCGCCTGTCCGCCCTGGCGCCCGCCCGCCTCACCGGCAAGCGGCCCGGTATCCTCGCCATGTTCATCGAGGACACCGACCGGCCGGAGTGGCGCAGCCTGCGCGACAAGCTCGAACTCGAAGGCGAGGCGCGCAAGTTCATGACCCGGCCGGAGGCCCGCCGCGTGGTCGCCGTCACCTGCGCCTCCCGGCTGGAGCTGTTCGGCCTGCCCGAACCCGACAGCGCGCCGGGCGGCGAGCTGCGCTTCCGCAACCCGGCCCATCCCGCCGCCAAGGCCCTCGCCCTGGCGCCCGCGGTGCTGTCGTCCATGTGATGTCGTCGTTTTGAGACAAACCGCGAACCGCCACAGGCCCGCCACGTTCATGCGCGAACATCGCTCGATTGAAAAAGGGGACCGCCGCGTGACGGAGTGCGAAGAGGCGACCAAGCTGGCCGAGCTGGACCGCATCCTGAACGACCCCGACGTGCCGATGGAGCCGGCGCGGGTCTGGGCCCTGCTGGCGGAGATCGCCCGGCCGGACGCCGTGCTGGCCGACTAGCCCCGCCTGGGATCACGCTGGGCCGCGATCAGGAACTCGCGGTTGCCCTCCGGCCCGGTAATCGGGCTGGCCTCGATCCCCAGCATCTGCCAGCCCGGCAGCCCCGCCCACCAGGCCTGCACCCGGGCGCAGACCTGGCGGTGCACCGCCCCGTCCCGCACCACGCCCTTAGACCCCACCAGGCCCGGCCCGGCCTCGAACTGCGGCTTGATCAGCGCCACCGCCCACGCGCCCGGCGCGCACAATGCGAGCGGCGCCGGCAGCAGCGTCGAAAGCCCGATGAACGCCGCGTCGCACACCAGCGCCCCCACCGGGTCCGGCACCTGTGCTGTGGTCAGGTAGCGGGCGTTGGTCCGCTCGTGCACCACCACCCGCGCGTCACCGCGCAGCCGCCAGGCGAGCTGGCCGTGGCCCACATCGACCGCATGCACCCGGGCCGCGCCATGGTGCAGCAGCACGTCGGTGAACCCGCCGGTGCTCGCCCCCACGTCCAACGCCACGCGCCCCGCCGCTTCCAGCCCGAAATGCCGGATGGCGTGGTCGAGCTTCAGCCCGCCGCGCGATACCCAGGGGTGGTCCTGGCCCCGCACCTCCAGCGCCGCGTCCTCCGGGAGGCTGTCGCCTGCCTTGTCCACCCGGCGCTCCCCGCTCCACACCACCCCGGCCAGGATCAGCGCCTGCGCGCGGGTGCGGCTCTCGGCCAGGCCGCGGTCCACCAGCATCTGATCCGCGCGTCGTTTCAGCAATGAGGGGCGTCCTTCCGGTTGAGTCCGCCAGTGGAACAGCCGCGCCGCGCCGCCGCCAGCTCTTTCTTCATGCCTGCGCCGCGCGCTTGCGCCGGGGCCGGCCCGGGCGGAGAAGCCGGCCATGCTCCTCGACAGGCCTCGCCGATTCGCGCTTTCCGCCGGCTTCTTCGTGCTAGCGTTGCTGAACGGCTGGCTGCTCGCCGGCGTGCTGCCGTTGGGGCAGGCGGCGGACGAGGCGGCGCACGCGGTCCGGGTCGATGCCCTGTCGCGTGGCCGGGGGCTGGGCCACCGCGAGGGCACGGCCGGCGGCTTCACCACGCAGCCCACCCTGGCGGACGTGGCGTTCAAGACCTTTCCCCGGCACCCCCAGACCCGGGCGGAGCGCGACGCGGCGGAGGCCGTGGGCTGGGACGCGCCGCGGCGGTTCATCGAGCTGGGCACCATCGCGACCTACTTCCCGGCGGTCTATCTCCCCGCGGCAGCCGCCGTCCTCGCGGCGCGGCGGCTGCACGCGACGCCGGCGCAGGCGTTCATGGCGGGGCGGCGGGCCAACGTCCTGACGTTCGCCCTGGCGGGCGCCGCGGCGCTGGCGCTGGCGCGGCGCGGCCGGGCGCTGATCGCCGCGGTCCTGCTGCTGCCGATGTCGCTGGGCCTGGCGGCGAGCCTGAGCGGCGACGCCATGATGATCGCCATGGCGGCGCTGGCGGCGGCGTGCCTCACCCGGTGCGGCCATTGGGAGTGGTGGGCGGCGGCGGCGCTGCTGACGCTGCTCGGGCTGACCAAGCCGCCCTACGCGCCGCTGCTGCTGGCGCTCGCGGCGGGACGGCCGGCGCTGCCGGTGCGGCTCGGCGTCGTGGCGCTGTCGGCCGCCCTGATGCTGGGATGGGCGGCTTACAACCAGGCGGCGGTGATGGGAACGACAGGCTGGCCGCCCTACGCTGCCGGGCCGCTCTGGCCCGGGCCGCCCCGGCAGTTCGCCACAACCGACCCGGCGGCGCAGCTCCAGGTTCTGCTGGCCGACCCGGCCCAGGCGACGGCGCTGGTGGTCCGCACCCTGGGGCAGGAGACGCAGATCTGGCCCAACCTGATCGGCACGCTGGGCTGGCTGAACATTACCCTGCCGGACTGGCTCTACGCGCTGTGGACCGGCGCCCTGGCCCTCGCGTCACTCGGCCTCCTCACCGAGCGCGGCCCGGGTCCGGCGTCCGCCCTGGCCGGCCTGCTCGGTATCGCGCTCGGCGCCTGGGCCATCATGCTGGCGCAATACCTCGGCTGGACGGAGGTGGGCGCCGCGGTCATCGCCGGGGTGCAGGGGCGGTACTTCCTGCCGCTGCTGCCGTTCCTGGCGGTCGCGGTCCTCTGCGTCCGCCCGCTGCGGCTGCCCGGCCTCGACGCCGTGCCGATCGCCGCCGGCTTCGTGAGCGCCGCGACGGTGCCGGTGGTGGTCGCCCTGGCGTCCTTCGTGCGCTAATGCCCGCGCGACACCACGTAGTCCGCGAGCGCCCGCAGCCGCCCCGCGCGCCCGTCGAACGCCAGGAGGTGCTGCGCCGCCTGCTGCGCCAGCATGGCCGCCTGCGCCCGGGCGCGCCCGACGCCCAGCATTGCCGCTAAGCCGGGCAGCTCGGATGGCGGCAAAACCTGCTAAAGCCGGATTTCCGCCTGGATCGTGTCGGCGGTTACGCGCAGAACGCCCTGCGTTCTCGCTGGCCAGACCGAAGCCTCGTCCCGTGCCACCAGGCCCGCGCCTTCCAAGACCGTGACATCCTCATGCACTCGGCGATACTGCCGCCCCAGCGCCCGCGCCAGCGCGCTGACCGACGGCTCAGGGTGCGCATGCAGGTGCCGTAGCAGGCGGTAACGCTCGCCGGTCATCACCGAAGCCAAGCCCTCCCAGCTTTGGAAGGACAGCATCCGCTCATGCACCGCCTCGCCGTGTTCCGCCCGCGCGATGGCATCGAGGAACGCGGCTGCGTCATCCTCCGCCGAGCCACCCACGACGATTTTCATGTCCCCGTTCATAGCTTGCCTCCTCGCAGTTGGCGCACGTCCGCCAAGAAATCCGCCAGCATCTGCCGGAAGGACGTGAACGCATAAACCTTTTCGGAACCGGCATGATGCCGATGGTCGCCCTTGCCGGCCTCGTTGTCGTAGCCAACCAGCCGTTGCCCGCCACTGCCGTAGAACAGCGAGTACTTGAACAGATGCGCCTAGCCAAGGACGGCGGTAGGCACCTGCCAGAGCTTCAGTTCCAAGACCGCGCCGTCATCGTAGCGACGCTTGCGGTAAAAGATCAGCGCGGCTTTCGGCAAGGGACATGCAATGACACATACAATATATGTCGTCAATTGACATAGAAACTTGATGCCGACCGCTGGCCCTCGGGTGCGTGAGCAACATGACGATGCCGTTGATGGTCGCCCTCGCCGCCTTCGTGCGCTAATGCCCGCGCGACACCACGTAGTCTGCCAACGCCCGCAGCCGCCCGGCGCGCCCGTCGAACGCCAGGAGGTGCTGCGCCGCCTGCTGCGCCAGCATGGCCGCCTGCGCCCGGGCGCGCCCGACGCCCAGGAGCGCCACGACCGTCGCCTTGCCCGCCGCCTGGTCCTTGCCGGCGGTCTTGCCAATGCCCGCAGTGGTGCCGACCGCGTCCAGCACGTCGTCGGCGATCTGGAACGCGGCCCCCAGGTCGCGGCCGTATGCCGCCACCTGCGCCCTGAGCGGCGCCGCCGCCCGGCCCAGGATCGCGCCCGCCTCGGCGCTGTATTGGATCAGCCGCCCGGTTTTCAGCGCCTGCAGCCGCGTCACCTCGTCGGGGTCGAGCGACTCGCCCTCCGTTGCCATGTCGATCATCTGGCCCCCCGCCATGCCCCGCGCCCCGGCGGCGAGGCCCAGCGCCGCCACCAGTTCGCAGCGCGCCAGCGGGTCCGAATGGGTGTCCGCATGGGCCAGCACCTCGAAGGCGCGGCACTGCAGCGCGTCCCCGGCCAGGATCGCCGTCGCCTCGTCATACTTCCGGTGCGTGCTCGGCTGGCCGCGGCGCAGATCATCGTCATCCATGGACGGCAGATCGTCATGCACCAGGGAGTAGGCGTGCAGCATCTCGACCGACGCCGCGACGCGCGCCGCCGATGCCCGCGCCACGCCGAACAGCCCGGCCACCTCCATCACCAGGAACCCGCGCATCCGCTTGCCGCCGTTCAGGGTCGCGTAGCGCATCGCCTCCACCAGCCGCCGCTCCCGCCCGTCCGGCAGCGGCAGCAGCACGTCGATGGCCTCCTCGACGATGGCCGCATGCTCGGCCAGCGCCGCCGGGATGCCGGCAACCGACAGCGTGTCCATCAGTCCATCGCTTTCAGCGCGACGCCGCCGTCGGCGCGCTCAACGATGGCCTGCACCCGCGCCTCCGCCTGCGCCAGCTTCGCCTCGCAATGCCGGCGGAGCAGCGCGCCGCGCTCGTAGGCGGTGATCGCCTCCTCCAGCTTCTGCTGCCCGCCTTCCAGCCCGCGCACGATGCGCTCCAGTTCCGCCAGCGCCTCCTCGAACGACAGGCCGGTCACGTCATCCGCCATCCTAGAATCCCTGAAAGCCCGCGCTCTTACTGCCGCATCAGCCGGCGCACGTGCAAGGCGGCGCTGGCCGCCAGCGCCTTGAGGTCGTAGCCGCCCTCCAGGACCGACACCAGCCGCCCCCCGCAATGCGCATCGGCCAGCACCAGGAGCCGGTCGGTCAGCCAGCCGAAATCCTCGGTGTCCAGCCGCAGCTCCGCAAGCGGGTCCGCCCGGTGCGCGTCGAAGCCCGCGGAGACGATCAGCAGCTCCGGCGCCCACTCCGCCACCGCCGGCAGCCCGTTCCGCTCCCACGCCCGGCGGAACTCGACGCCCGTGGCACCCGGCGCCAGCGGCAGGTTCAGCACGTTGCCCGCCACCCCCCGCTCCTCCGGCGAGCCGGTGCCGGGGTAGCAGGGCGACTGGTGGCTGCTGACGTACAGCATGTCCGGGTCGGATTCGAGGATGTCCTGCGTGCCGTTGCCGTGGTGCACGTCGAAATCCACCACGGCCACCCGCCGCACCCCCCAGCGCGCGCGGGCGTGCAGCGCGGCGATGGCGGCGGTGCCGAACAGGCAGAACCCCATCGCCCGGCGCCGCTCCGCATGGTGCCCCGGCGGGCGCGCGGCCACGAAGGCGGCGCGCGCCCAGCCCTCCATCACCGCATCGACCGCCGCGGCGGCGCCCCCTGCGGCGCGGGACGCCGCCTCCCGGCTGCCGTGGCCCATGCTGGTGTCGCCGTCGAGCCGGACGTGCTCGCCGGGCGGCGGCTCCATCGCGAGGATGGCGCGCACGTAGTCGGCCGGGTGCGCGAGTTCCAGCAGCGCCGCCGTCGCCTCCGGCGCCGATTCGCGCAGCAGCGGCACGAAGTCCGGGTGCTCCAGCGCCTGCAGCACGACGCGCAGCCGGTCCGGGCATTCCGGGTGGAACGGGCCGTTGTCGTGAAGCAGGCAGGCCGGATGGGTGAACAGCGCGACGGTCATGCCGTGCCCCCCGGGGTCGGCGCGTCCGGCGCCGGGTCGGCGCGGCACCGTATGGTGAAGCTGAACACCCCGGCATCCTCCGCCTGCGCCACCAGCGCGTGCCCGGTTTCCCGGCAGAACGCCTGGAAGTCGGCGACGGCGGCGCGGTCGGTGGCGAGCACGCGCAGCCGCTCGCCCGCCGCCATGCCCCGCAGCGCCCGGTTGGCCCGCAGCACCGGCAGCGGGCACTTCATGTCCTTCACGTCGAGGATGGCGTCCGCCATGCCGCATCTCCATCGCGCCCGGGCGCGTCGCGTCCATCGGCATTATCCGCAAGCGCCGCGCTTGAGCAAGCGGCGTCCGGGCCGCTATGTTGTGGCGATGGCTCATCGCATCGGCATCGACCTCGGCGGCACCAAGATCGAGATCGCCATGCTCGACCCCGCGGGCGGGATCGCGCTGCGCCGCCGCACCGACACGCCGCCCGCGTATGACGGGGTGATCACGGCCATCGCCGGGCTGGTGCGGGCGGCGGAGGCGGAGCGGGGCGTGCAGGCGAGCGTCGGCGTCGGCATCCCGGGCGTCGTCAGCCCGGCGACCGGCCTCGTGAAGAACGCCAACAGCCAGATCCTGATCGGCCACGCGCTCGACCAGGACCTGGCCGCGGCGCTCGCCCGCCCGGTGCGGGTGGAGAACGACGCCAATTGCTTCGCGCTCAGCGAGGCGGCGGACGGCGCCGGCGCCGGGCACCGCTGCGTGTTCGGGGTGATCCTCGGCACCGGCTGCGGCGGCGGCGTGATCGTGGACGGGCGGGTGCTCTCGGGCCGCAACCGCGTGGCCGGCGAGTGGGGCCACACTCCCCTGCCCTGGCCGCGCGAGGACGAGTGGCCGCAGCCCCCCTGCTGGTGCGGCCAGACCGGCTGCCTGGAGCTTTACCTGTCGGGCACCGGCCTCGCCCGGTCCTGCGGCATGCCCAACGCCGCCACGGTGGAGCGCCGGGCGGCGGAGGGCGACGCGGCCGCCGTCGCGGCGCTCGAACGGCACGCCGACCGGCTGGCGCGCGGGCTGGCCGTGGTGGTCAACATCCTGGACCCCGACGTGGTCGTGCTCGGCGGCGGCGTGTCGAACATGCCGCAGCTCTACGAGCGGGTGCCGGCCCTGCTCGGGCGCTACGTGTTCAGCGACGCGCTGACGACGCCCGTGCTGCGCAACCACCACGGCGACAGCAGCGGCGTACGCGGCGCGGCCTGGCTCTGGCCGCCTGAAGCGGATGGCGGATAGCCCCTCGCTTCTGGATGGCCTTCGCGGCTGCGGCACGGCATTCCGGCTGATCGGGCGGAGGCGGGGCCGGTGATCGCCCGCGGGACGCTGCTTGGCAGTTCGTACTGTCACGTCTGCCCTGAGCGATCCGTAAGGTGACTTATGCCACAGACGCCGGCGGCCCGCTTCCGGCATCCATCGGGCACAACGAACGCCTGGAGACATCCATGATGACGCTCCCGATCCCTTGCACTCCGGCCCAAGCGGTCCGCTTTGCCACGGTCACGCACCTTGGCGAGGACGCGCGGCGCACGGCCGGTCACGTTGTCGCCCAGGCCCGCGCCGCCCGGCGGCTCGGCACCACGGCACACGCCTACCGCATCGGCGCCGAAGTGCTTGATCATCAGGCCGACCGTGCTCAAGGACTGCTGTTTGGCCAGGCCGTCGCGACGTTCCGCGCCGCCGCTGCCGAGAACCGGCTCATCGCAGATGCGCTCGAAATACTCGAAGGCCGGACGGGGCTGTGACGCCCGCAGCCGTTTGCTCCGGTCATGGCGGGGCGGCATGACCGAGCCGGTTCCGGCCGGGCAACTGGTCGTCACCACCATCGCGAGGCGGCCCGACCTGTTGCCGGTCGTGGCCGACTGGCTTTGGCGCGAGTTCTGGCAGCGGACAGGGCGCTCGCTGGAGCAGATCCACGCCATCTACGCAGACTGCTGCGCCGAGGTCGGAGCGCCGCAAACGTTCGTGCTGCTCGCCGACGGGACGCCCGTCGGCACGGCGACCCTGGCAGCGGAGGATCTTGAGGAACGGCCGGACCTCACGCCTTGGCTGGCCGGCGTCTATGTCGCGCCCGGGACGCGGGGCCGTGGCTACGTGAGGCACCTGCTCGCCGCGTTCGATGCGGCTTGCCGGGTGGCGTCCATCCGGACCGCGTGGCTCTACACCAACACCGCGGAACGGACCTACCTCCGCGGCGGCTGGCAGGCGGTGGAGGTCATCGGGCGCCCGGGCAAGCTGCTTGTCACGCTGATGCGGCGGGACTTCCTCGGCGACGCCGCGGTCCAAGGCTCCTGCGCGCCCAGCCCGGCGGCAACGTGACCGGGCGGCGGCTGGCGGCTTGGCCGCTCGTCTCCATTTGGTGGATCTGCCGCTGCGGATGGGAGATGCCATGGTCGATGATGGAGAAAGCGGCTCGCGGACGCGCGTCCGCAGCATGGGGCTGAGGCCCGGGCTGGCGATGGCCCTGGCGGCGCCGATGCTGCTCATGGGCGCCTCGTGCTCGCAGCCCGCGCCCGCGTCCGCAATCCTGGACCCCGGCAAGGTGGGATCGGTCGTCGTCGGCCGCTCGTCGCGCGCCGACGTGTTCGCAGCCCTGGGGCAGCCCAGCCGCACGGAGCGGAGCGCAGGCGGCGAGGCCTGGGTCTATGAGGCGAGGACGGGCGAGGCGGGAGGCCGCGGTCTGATGAGCGGGGCGTCGGCGGCGTCCGGGGTGGTGGGCGCGTTCGTGCCCTACGTGGGCCTGATCGGCTCCAGCCTGGGCCTCGCGGGCGTGGCGGCGGACGGGATGCGCGCGGAGCCGCAGGCGTCCAGCCTGGGCGTGGTGTTCCGGGACGACGGCGTGGTGCGGGACTGCACCTATTCCAGCACCGCCGCGCCTTCAGGGGTGTCGGGGTCGGCCGCAGGCGCCGTGCCGCTCATCGACTGCCAAAGGCCCGCTCCAAGCGCCGCATCCGCCCGCCTAGCCCCGACGCGCGATACTCACGGAGTCGTAACTTCACCATCCCGAGATTGAGGCACTTCGGTCAACGGCGTTCTTGTGCAGCGGCCAGGCGATCAACGCGCTGTGCAGCCATTGGAGACGCCCATGGCGACGCAGTACGACGATCCGTCGATCCCCGCCGGACTCGGCATGGGAAGCGACCTCCAACCCGACGCGGCCCGATGCCGCCTCCATGGGGTTGCTGGACCAGCAGGACTTTGCAGGCCTCGATATTGGAATGATCGACTCTGGCACGATTGGCAGCCCGCAAACACCGTCATTCGCCGGTTCCGCAGCGCCGACGAGCGGGCCGGGCGCGGGCGCCCCGCCGGTCTTTCCGACGCTTGACGGCCAGGCGCCCCTGGTCGTCGGCCACCGCGGCGCCGCCGGTTCGCGGCTGGAGGAGACAGTGGAGGGCTACCGCTACGCCATCCAGCAAGGCGCCGACTTCATCGAACCCGACGTGGTCCCCACGAAGGATGGCGTCCTGATCACCCGGCATGAGCCGGAACTCGGCGGCACCACGGACGTCTCCGCCCATCCCGAGTTCGCCGACCGCTACACGACCAAAACGGTTGACGGCGCGCCGGTTTCCGGCTGGTTCGCCGAGGATTTCACGCTGGCCGAGATCAAGACACTTTACGCGCGGGAGCGCATCCCGGAGATCCGACCGCAGAACACGCAGTACAACGACCAGTATCGCATCGCGACGCTGGACGAGGTCATCGGCGTGATCAAGCAGGCCGAGGCCGACACCGGCCGCCAGGTCGGCCTCATCCCTGAAACCAAGCACCCAACCTATTTCAGGTATGAGGGCACCCATGTGGACGGCACGCCGATCCACATGGACACCAGCCAGATGCTCATGGACAACCTGGTCGCGGACGACTTCACCGACCCGTCCCGCGTCATCATCCAGTCGTTCGAGGTGGCCAACCTGATCGACCTGCAGGCCCGGATCATGCCCGCCGCCGGCGTGGACGTGCAGCTGTTCCAACTGCTGAACGAGGGCGGCTACGACATCACCTTCAACCTCGACCCGACAAAGGCCGATCTCGGCGCAGACCCGGGCGCGTACAAGGCGCTGGACTACCCGATCAAGGCGGACACCGTCCCCAACAACGACCTCTACAACCCGGCCGCCCTGCAGGCGATCCACGACCTGTACGCCGAAGCGATCGGCCCGTACAAGGACGACATCCTGCTGGTCAACACCATCTCGCCCCCGGTTGATGGCAACGGCGACGGCATCCCGCTGATCACGCGCCAGTTGACCGGCGAGGAAACAAGCCTTGTGTTCGATGCCCACGCGGCCGGCCTCAAGGTCATCCCCTACACGCTCCGTGACGACGAGGCCTTCCAGACGCTGAACCCGGACGGCTCGGTGCCGGCGCCGACGGACGAGTACCGGAACCTGATCGCGGCGGGCGTGGGCGACTTTTTCACCGACTTCCCGGGCACCGGACGGCAAGTGGTCGATCAGCTCCAAGCCGAGGCGGGCCGGCCGCTCGACCTGCTGGGCGTGGCCTCCTGAAGCTACCAGGCGCCGGCCGTTGGGCCGGCGCCTGGCTGAGCCTCCGCAGCGGGGCGGGCGGTCACGCGATGTTCACCAGGGCGCCCGCATCCCACGCAGGCCTGCCGGGTTTCCGCTCCTGAATCATTTCGAGGACCCCGCCCATGCGTGCACTGATCTGGAACGGCAAAGAGGACATCCGCTGCGAGACCGTGCCGGACCCGACGATCCAGGACGGCCGCGACGCGATCATCAAGGTGTCCGCCTGCGCCATCTGCGGCTCCGACCTGCACCTTATGGGCGGCTTCGTGCCGACGATGGAGCAGGGCGACGTGCTCGGCCACGAGTGCATGGGCGAGGTCGTCGAGGTCGGCAAGGATAACGCCAAGCTCAAGATCGGCGACCGCGTCGTGGTGCCGTTCACCATCTGCTGCGGCGAGTGCCGGCAGTGCAAGTGGGGCAACTGGTCGGCCTGCGAGCGCACCAACCCGAACGGCGAGATACAGGCTAAGCAGTACGGCTACCCGCTGGCCGGGCTGTTCGGCTTCTCGCACATCACCGGCGGCTTCCCTGGCGGCCAGGCGCAATATGTCCGCGTGCCCTACGCCGACGTGGGTCCCATCAAGGTGCCGGACAGCCTCACCGACGAGCAGGTGCTGTTCCTGTCCGACATCTTCCCAACCGCCTACATGGCGGCCGAGCACTGCGAGATCACGCCCGAGGACACCATCGCCATCTGGGGCTGCGGCCCCGTCGGCGTGCTGGCGGCGAAATCGTGCTTCCTGCTGGGCGCCAAGCGGGTGATCTCCATCGACACCGTGCCGGAGCGCCTGGCGCTGGCGCGGCAGGCCGGGGCGGAGACGATCGACTTCGGCACGCAGAACATCCAGGACACGCTCATGGAGATGACGCACGGCCAGGGGCCGGACGCGGTAATCGAGGCGGTGGGCATGGAGGCCCATGGCGCCGACACGCTGATGCAGAAGGTCAGCTCCGCCGTGATGTCGGCGACGGTGAGCATGGAGCGTCCGTTCGCGCTGAACCAAGCGATCCTCGCCTGTCGGCCCGGCGGCATCGTGTCGATGCCGGGCGTGTTCGCCGGGCAGGTTGGCCCGGTGGCGCTGGGCGCGTTCATGCAGAAGGGCCTGACGTGGAAGACCGGGCAGACCCACATGCAACGTTACCTGAAGCCGCTCTTGGAGCGGATCGAGAAGGGGGAGATCGACCCGTCCTTCATCATCTCGCACCGGGCGAACAGCCTGGAGGACGGGCCGGAGCTGTACAAGACCTTCCGGGACAAGAAGGACAAGTGCACGAAGGTCGTGCTGCGGCCGAATGGCTGAACAACGGATGCGGGGCTGAAGCGGACAGGCAGAGGAAGGCCCGCTTCGTCTCCAAGGCGTCCGCGGCAATGAACGGCAGCTTGGGCTGGACGTTCGGCGGGGTGCCGGCCATGGTGCGCGGGGCCGGTTCCGGCCCCAGGGACGCCGTGTTGAACAAATGCCAAACTTGCCGAGCAGCGCCGCGTGAGTAGCCGGCTGGCGCCGCACGCCATCCACCCCCAGCCCGGCGCGGCTGAGAAGCGGGCCACGCGCGCCGCTTTCTTCATCGCCGGGTTCGGCATGGCGGCCTGGGCTCCGCTCGTGCCTTATGCCAAGGAGCGCCTTGCCGTCGGCGAGGGCGCGTTGGGCCTGCTCCTGCTCTGCCTCGGCGCCGGCTCCATCGCGACCATGCCGCTCGCCGGGGCGTTGGCGGCGCGCTTCGGCTGCCGCCGGGTGATCTGGGCCGCAAGCCTCGTCATCTGTGCCGCCCTGCCGCTGCTCGCGACGGCGGGCAGCATCCCGTTGCTCGCCGCCGCGCTGATGCTGTTCGGCGTCGGGGTCGGCACCATCGATGTGGTGATCAACATCCAGGCCGTCATCGTGGAGCGGGCCGGGACGGCGGCGGTCATGTCCGGGTTCCACGGCCTGTTCAGCGTCGGCGGCATCGCCGGCGCCGCGGGCGTCGGCGCCGTGCTTTGGGCCACCGGATCGCCGCTCGCCGCGACGGCCTGCGTTGTCGCCGCGGTCGTGGCGGTGCTGCTGGCGTTCGGGGGCGCCTTGCTGCCCTATGGCGGCAGCAAGGACGGGCCGGCCTTCGCCGTGCCGCGCGGCGCCGTCCTGCTCATCGGCGGCCTCTGCTTCGTCTGCTTTCTGGCGGAAGGCTCCATGCTGGATTGGAGCGCCCTGATCCTGACCGGGCTGCACGGCGTGGACCCGGCGCGGTCCGGGCTGGGCTACGCGGTGTTCTCCGTCGCCATGACGGCCGGGCGGCTGTCCGGCGACCGCATCGTGCAAGGCTTAGGCGGGCGCCGGGTGCTGCTGTTCGGCGGGTCGTGCGCGGCCGGCGGCATGGCGCTCGCCGTGCTCGCCCCGTCTTGGAGCCTGGCTTTGACCGGCTTCGCCCTCGTCGGGCTGGGCGCGTCCAACATCGTGCCGGTGCTGTACTCCGCCCTCGGGCGCCAGCGCGCGATGCCAGAGAACCTAGCCGTCGCCGCCGTGACCACCCTCGGCTACTCCGGCATCCTCGTCGGCCCGGCCGGGATCGGCTTCGTCGCCCATGCCGCCGGGCTGCCCGCGGCGTTCCTGGGCGTTGCGGCCCTGCTGCTGGTCGTCGCGGCGTGCTCCGGCACCATGGGGCGAGACGCGGGCGGCCGGTAGGCGCAAGCCGGACGGCACCAGGACGGTTGCTTGAATGAACAAAGGCTGCCCCACGTTGGGGTCGAGCATGGCGGTCGGCTGTTTGGGGCTGGGCCGAGACGAAGCCCTGCCAGCCCTCCCGCCAGTCAAGCGTTCGCCAGGTCAGGCCATAGCTACAGGCTGCTGACCATTTCCATTTGCGGCGGGGTTGGGATGTAGTGGAATCCATCTCCATGCTTGGCAACATGGCCAATGCCGGGCCATGCGAAGTGGTAGGAAAGCACCGGCACGCGATTGGCTGCCAGCATGCCCAGCATGCGGACCCGGCTTTCCCCCGATTGCACCGGATCGGTGTCGAAGGCGAACTGGGTGCGCGGGCGTTCCAGCAGCAGCACCGGGTGATGCGCGAGGTCGCCGGTGTAGCAGAGCTGCTGACCGCCTGCCTCGATCATGAAGATGGAGTGGCTGACCGTGTGCCCGGGTGCGGACAGGACCGTGACGCCGGGCAGGATCTGCTCGCCGTCCTTGTAGAAGTGAATGCGGTCCTTAACCGGAAGCAGGTTCTTGCGGGCTTGGGCGAGGAAGCTGGGCCGGGCCGGATAGTTCGCAGGGATCTTCGCGTCGTCCGTCCAATAGTCGAAGTCAGCTTGGCCAAGGTAGTACTGGGCATTCGGGAAATTGTGCTTGCCGTCGTCCGCGACCAAGCCGCCGCAATGGTCTATGTGGGCGTGGCTCATCACGACGGCATCCACGTCGGCCGGATCGATCCCTGCCTGGCGCAAGGTGACGAGCAGCTTGCCAGTCGTGTCGCCGAACAGCTTGTCGGTGCCCATCCCAGTATCGAACAGCACCACCCGGTCGCCGAAGTTCGCGACCAGCACGTTCTGCTCCAGCACCGCGTTGGCGGCGGGCAAGAAGTTGTCTCGCAGCTCCCGGGCAATCTCTTCCTTGGAGATGTTCAGGAATGCCACGTTCGGGTCGCCGAGCGGGAGCTGTCCATCGGACACGACCGTGCACTCGGCGCTGCCCAGCTTGAAGCGGTAGAAATAAGCGGCCTGCGGCTGGCCTGGCGGCATCTTGGCCAGCGAGCGCCCCGGCAGGGCCAATGCGGCGCTACCAACGGCGGCGGCAACGAGCCGCCGGCGCGTGATTGCGGATGAACTCGGGACCAGCATCTTTCTCCTCCTTGAAGCTTCTTCTTGGCCGCAGCCCGAGCTTCCTAATCATTATCAGCTGCCGGGAACAAGCGGTGTCATCGACATTGTCCATCTTCCGCGCCAGAATTGCCCGGGAGCGCAGCAGATCGTCAAGTTCTGTTCCGGGCTGACGAGGAATTCGAGGGAACGGCCGCGCGCAACCTTCGCTTGAAGTCGAGCGCCCACACCTACGACGGAAACCCAACGCCCGTCAGCGTTTCCGAAACCGCCCACAGCCGCGCCGCCGCAGTCGCGTCCTGCGCCTGCGGCATGACGCGGGCGGGGCCGGGCAGGCCCTTGATCTCGCCGAAGCCCGTCGGGCCGTAGTAGCCGCCCGCCTTCGCGTCGGGCGAGGCGGCGGCGAAGATCAGCGGCAGCGCCCCGTCCGCGGCGGACTGCGCGAACAGGCGGAAGCCCACGTCCAGCAGGCGGCCCTTCACCCCCGGCGCGCCGCCGCCGGGGCCGTTGGCGATGAGGTCGGTCGCCGCCCAGCCCGGATGCGCCGCGACGCTCACCAGCGGCCAGCCCTGCGTTTTGGCGCGCTGGGCCAGTTCCCGCGCGAACATCAGCATCGCGAGCTTGCTTTGGCTGTAGGCCGCCCAGGCGCCGTAGCGGCGCTCGCCTTGCAGGTCGTCCCACGCGATGGCGCCACGGCGGTGCGCCAGGCTGCTGACCTGCACCACGCGGGCGCCGGCCTCTGCCCGCAGCAGCGCCGGCATCAGTTGGGCGGTCAGCGCGAAGTGGCCGAGGTAGTTGACGCCGAACTGCAGCTCGAACCCGTCCGCCGTCGTGCGCCGGGCGGGAGGCGCCATAACGCCGGCGTTGTTGACCAAGGTGTCGAGCGCCCCCTCCGCCGCCAGCATCCGCCCGGCGAACGCCTGGACGGAGGCGAGGCTCGCGAGGTCCAGCATCTCGAACTCGGCGGCGGCGCCCGGCACCTCCTGCCGCAGCCGGGCCAGCGCCGCCTGCTCCTTTGCCGCGTCGCGCCCGGCGAGCACGACGTGCGCCCCAGCCCGCGCGAGGCCCGCCGCCGTCTCGTAGCCCAGCCCGCCCGTCGCCCCGGTGACGACGGCGCGGCCGGGTGCCGAGCGTGTCAGCAATGCGGCTCGGGGATGGTGAACTCGCTGAGCTTGCCGAGCATGACAAAATCGGTGAAGTCCATCGTCAGGTCGTCGGCAACCCCGTTGGCCCAGTACTTCATGCCGACCTCGTAGTCCGGGCTGCCGGCGGGCTTCGCGTCGCTCGGGGGCTTGTTGCGGTCGAAGAAGGCGATGTGCACCCGGCCGCTCGGCAGCTTGGCCAGGTCCGGGAAGGGCGAGCCGACCGGCTTCGGATTCCAGCTGGTGATCGCGACCGAGCTGTCCTGGGTGCCCTTGTCGCCGGTGCCGTCGAAGATCGGCACGGCGATGAAGTGCTTGCCAGCCTCCGCAGCGGCGATGATGGCGGCGGTGTGCGCCATCGGGAACACGGTGCCCGCGGGAATCGGCATCGTGCGCTCTTCCGGCACGTTGTAGCGAATGCTGCCGGGGCCGCCGGGCCTGTCGAGGGAAGCGTCGCCCTCGACCTGCTCGGTGACGGCGGTGTCGGTGGTCTGGCGCATGCGGAAGCGCATGGACAGGCCATCCTTGCTTTCCCACGTCGCGTAGTCCGAGACCAGCTCGATCTCCTGGCCGTCGTTGTTGGTGATGTTGAGCGACAGGCGCTGCCGGGTCGCCCAGCCGTCGCAGGCATCGGTGATCTCATAGGCCATGGTGCCGGTCGCGGCCTGCACGTCGCCGCGGGCGCTGTCCATCTTGAGGCGGTACAGCGCGCGGTGGGCGGCGAGCGGCACGGGGTCGGCGGCGAGCGCCGGCAGGCTCAGGGCGCTCAAGGCGGGGGCGCTCATGGCGAGCAGGGCGGCGAGAAGGCGCAAGCGCACTGCGGTTACTCCGGTTCGGTGCAGTGCTGGACATAGGCCCGCCTGCCCGTCCGCACCAGGGCTTTGCCGGAGCAACCGCTCGGGAGGGCAGGGCGTGGGCGTGGCGCCCGGCTGTTGGCGCGCCTGCCCGGCCGTCGCGCGCCCGCCTACCGCAGGATGATCTCGACGCGGCGGTTCTGCGGCTCGCGCACCCCGGCCGCCGTGGGCACCAGCGGACGGGTGTCGCCGAAGCCCTGCACGGCGATCTCGGACTGCGGCACGCCGCGGCGGACCAGCTCGGCCGCGACGGCGCGCGCGCGGCGCAGCGACAGGCCCTGGTTGTAGGCGGGCGTGCCGCTGCGGTCGGCATTGCCCTGCACCTCGATGCGGGTGGTCTGCACCCGGGTGGAGGCGGCGGCGGCCTCGGCGACGATCTGGCGCGCGCGGTCGGACAGGTCGGCGCGGTCCCAGTCGAAGAACACGAGGTAGCTGCGCGACGCCTGCGCCGCGGTCGTGGGGGGCGCGACCGGCACCGGCGAGGGCGGCGGCGGGTAGTTGAAGGCATAGCGGAGGGCCACGGCCATGATGCTGTGGTTGTAGTCGTCACGCCCGGTGATCCGCGCGCGGCTGGCGATGCCCGGCGCGAAGTACTGCCCATCGGCGTGGCGGTTCGCGGCGACGCCGGTGTAGCGGTACTCGGCGGTGACGGCCAGGCCGGGGACCACGTTGATCGGGAACGCCAGGCCCACGATGCCCTGATAGGCGAGGTTGCCGTCGGTGCCGGTGCTGCGGATCAGGAACTGGCCGGGGCTGCCGATGCGCAGGTCCTGGTAGTGCGATTGCAGGTAGCCCACCCCGGCGCCGAGATAGGGCGTGATGGCAAAGGGCAAGGCGCCCAGGCCGAGCAGGTTGGCGTTGAGGTCAAACACGGCGTTGACGAACCCGCCATACTTCTCCTCGGTGCCCCGCGCCGGGACCGGCAGCCCGGCAAACCTGTTGCCTCCCGCGGCCAGGGTGGTCTCTCCGGCGCGCGACAGGCCGTTGCGGAAGTAGTCCCCCTCGACCTCGATCCGCAGCCCGTTGCCGAAGCCGTAGCCCACGCTGGCCAGGGTGCGGAACCCGGTGTCGAACCGCAGCCGCGCGTCCGTCAGGCCGACGCCGGACCCGGCGACGCCAGCGAAGCGCGCCCGCTGATCCTGCAGGAAGTTGACGCCGGCGCCGACGCCGACATACACGCCGTCGATGGGCTGCGCCCGAGCGGCCGGGGGCGTCGCCAGCAAGGGGGCGGCTAGCAGGGTCGCCGTCATCAGGGTCGCGCGCAGCGGCATGTGCCGTCTCCTCAACAGTTGTCCGGCCGGTGCGGCAGCCGCATGTACGCAGGCATTACACCAGCGGGCCGTGCCTCGTTCGCGCATGCGGCGGACTGCCCATGCATTTCCCCTCGATTGTTGCAGGGCAGGCACAGCGCCGCGCCGCCTGAGATCGTCCGGGCGCTTGAGGATCGGCCGGCCTTGGCAAGGCCACGTCTGGAACCGACAGGGGCCGCCGCCTTTATATCGCGGGTGGCAAGAACGCAGCGAAGGCAGAGAGTACCATGTACGTGTCGAGCGCAGCCCAGCCGGTCAACCAACCGGACGCACTCCGCCTCTTGTTGGATCGGGTCTCTCGCGGCGCTGATGCGACCGTGATCGCCGAGGGTGATGCGGCGCACGTGCTGCTGGACCTGGCGGCGGACTGCCTGTCCGGCCGGCACATCCGGATCGTATGGGCGGCGGATGTGCTGCCAAGCCGTTTGGCCGCGCCCGCACTGTCGGCCGGCGCCGCCGGGCCAGCGAAGGCGACCCTGCCGGACGACGCGGCGCTCAGCCGAAGCTTCCAGGCGCTGACGGTGCTCGACCCGTCATGCAACCGCATCGTGTTGCTGGTCGGGAATGCCCACGTCCTCCAACCTTCGGCGCTGCGCTACATCCAGTTCGCGAGCCGCGCCGCGGCGCATCTGCAGCTTGTCTTCTGCGGGACGCGCGCCTTCTTCGACTTGCTGAACATCGAGGAATTCGCCTGGCTCCGCGCCCGGTTGATGGCCGGCCTGGTTCTGACCTTGGCCGCGCCCATTCCCGAAAACGGGGACGTGCCGCCGCCCTCCGTCTCGGATGATCCGTCAGCATGGGCCGGGGAGGCTGCCATGCCGCCCCCCGCTGCACGAAGGCCGTCAGTCTCCGCCAGCGGTGGCTCCTGGCCCCTGCGGCTTGGCGTGCTGGCCCTGCTCGGGCTGGGCGGTGCGGCCGGACTCGTGCTCGGCTTGCGGGGCAACGGAGTCGACAAGCCGACGGCGAGCCGGCACGCTGCGTCCATCGTGCAGCCGCCGGCGCCTCCAAACGCACCCGCACCAGGGATGCCCGCGGCCCATGCCGCATCCCAGGCCGACGAAGGCGCGGCCGCTGTGACGCCGGACGCCCCGCCCCCGCCTGCCATGGCCGAAAACGCGCAGGAAGCGGGCGGGGGGTCGCCGTCCAGCGTGCCGGTTGCGCCCCCGCCTGTGAAGGTGCCCGGTTCCCTCGTTACCGTACGGTCGCAGCCCAGGGCCGGCACGCCTGAGAACGGGCCGCAGCCGCCGACAGGCTTGGCACGAAGCCTCGGCCAGCCAGGCGTTCCTGCGGCTTTGTCGCGCGCCGTGGCCGCAGCGCCGGGCAGCCGGGCACGCCGGCTCAGGGAGGCGAGGGACCAGTCAGCGGCGCCGCGCGACGACCAATGGATGCCGTCCCAGCCGGCATTCGGCTCCTGGGCGGCGCCGGCCGGCCAGCCGCCGCGCTACATCGGCTCGTACGGGACCGATGCCAACGGCGTCCGGACGTTCCGTCTGGAGCCGTAGCCGCAAGGCTAGATCCAGTGCGCCGGGACCCACACCGACGTTTGGTTGTCCTGCTGCCAGTAGCCGTCCTGCCACAGCGTGCCGTGGCCGTCCCGGGGCACCCACTTGCCGGGGACCCAGGCATAGCCGGCGCCGTTCCAGTCGTAATGGCCGGGCTGCCAGATCATGACGGCGGGGGACGGCGGCGGCGCGGGAACCCGTTCCGCCCGGATGGGCGGCACCGGCGGATGGGCCGGGTAGATGGCGCTGCAGCCGTCGAGCAAAGGCAGGCACATCCCCACGATGACGGCACGGCGCTTCATGCGCATCTCCCGGCGGCAGCCCAGGTCCCCGCCCCTGCGCCTTCGTCGCGCTGCAAGGGTCTGTAGGGGAAGCCGCGGCTTTGGGGACACATCTCGGGCGCGCCTCGCTGTTGCATACTCGGGTCCCGCGTCGCAAGGGCCGAGGATGAATTTGCAAGCGGCAGGCAGGGCGCGCAATGGTTCAATTTCCGACCGAGGCCACGATGGCACGCGGGAGGGCTGGCCGAACCCGGAGCGCCGGGTCGATGTGCGGCGGTCCCCGAAACCAGGACCTCAGGGCTTCGCCTGCGACGCCAGGTCGAGCTTCAGCGACAGTTCCCGGAGCCGCTTCGCGTCCACCGGCGCAGGCGCGCCCATCATCAGGTCCTCGCCCTGCTGGTTCAGCGGGAACAGGATGACCTCGCGGATGTTCGGCTCGTCGGCCAAGAGCATCACCATGCGGTCGATGCCCGGCGCCGACCCGCCGTGCGGCGGCGCGCCGTAGCGGAACGCCGCCAGCATGCCGCCGAACCGCGCCTCCACGTCGGCGGCGGTGTAGCCGGCGATCTCGAAGGCGCGGACCATGATGTCCGGGCGGTGGTTGCGGATGGCGCCCGACGACAGCTCGATGCCGTTGCAGACGATGTCGTACTGGAACGCCTTGATGGTGAGCGGGTCCTGGCTGTTGAGCGCCTCCAGCCCGCCCTGCGGCATGCTGAAGGGGTTGTGGCTGAAGTCGATGGCGCCCGTCTCCTCCACGATCTCGTACATCGGGAAGTCCGTGACCCAGCAGAAGCGGAAACAGTCCTGCTCCACGAGGCCCAATTCCTGCGCGAGCCGGGTGCGGACCTGGCCCGCGAACTTCGCCGCCTCATCCCGCTGGCCTGCGGCGAAGAACACGGCGTCGCCGGGCTGGAGACCGCAGGCGGCGCGGATGCCCTCGATCCGCTCGGCCTCCAGGTTCTTGGCGATGGGGCCGCGCCCGCCGTCCTCCTCGAAGATGATGTAGCCGAGGCCGCCGGCGCCCTGCTCCCGCGCCCACTCGTTCAGCTTGTCGAAGAAGCCGCGCGGGCGGGACCCGGCGCCCGGCGCCGGGATCGCCCGCACGATGCCGCCCGACGCGGCGATGCGCGCGAACAAGCCGAAGCCCGACCCGGCGTAATGCGCCGTCACGTCGGCGATGCGCAGCGGGTTGCGGAGATCCGGCTTGTCCGAGCCGTAGTCCAGCATCGCCTGCTCGTAAGGGATGCGCGGGAACGGCGGTGGGGTGACGCTGCGCCCGCCGCCGAACTCCTCGAACACCCCGGCCATCACCGGCTCCAGCACGGCGAACACGTCCTCCTGGGTGACGAAGCTCATCTCGAAGTCGAGCTGGTAGAACTCGCCGGGGCTGCGGTCGGCGCGGCTCGCCTCGTCGCGGAAGCAGGGCGCGATCTGGAAATAGCGGTCGAAGCCGGCCACCATCGCGAGCTGCTTGAACTGCTGCGGCGCCTGCGGCAGGGCGTAGAAGGTGCCGGGATGGCTGCGCGACGGCACCAGGAAGTCGCGCGCGCCTTCCGGGCTGCTGGCGGTGAGGATGGGGGTCTGGAACTCGGTGAACCCCTGCTCCATCATGCGGCGGCGCAGGCTCGCGATCACGCCGGCGCGCAGCATCAGGTTGCGGTGCACCTTGTCGCGGCGCAAGTCGATGAAGCGGTACTTGAGGCGCAGCTCGTCCGGGTACTGCTGGTCGCCCGCCACCTGGATCGGCAGCACGTCGGCGGCGGACTGCACGGCGATCTCCTGGACTTGCAGCTCGATCTCGCCGGTGGGCAGGCGGGGGTTCACCGTGGCCGGGCTGCGTGGCACCACCGATCCCGTGACGGTGACGACGCTCTCCACCCGTAGCGCGTCGGCGGTGCCGAAGGCGGCCGTGCCGGCGGGCAGCACGCATTGGGTGATGCCGTAATGGTCGCGCAGGTCGATGAACAGCAGGCCGCCATGGTCGCGCTTGCTGTGCACCCAGCCGGACAGCCGGGCCGTCTGGCCGGCGTCGGGGCCGCGGAGGGCGCCGCAGGTGTGGGTGCGGTAGGCGTGCATAGCGGTCCATCCCAAAAGATGCGGCACACAAACCGCCGGCATTTGCGGTGTCAAGTCGCGGCTCTTACATACGTGTGATGCAACGTCCCAAGCCCGCCTTCGCCGACCCCGTCCTCGTCACCGACACGGCCGCCCTCGCCGCCCTGTGCGCGCGCCTCGCGGCCGAGCCGTACGTCACCATCGACACCGAGTTCATGCGGGAGCGCACCTACTACCCCGAGCTGTGCGTCGTGCAGCTGGGGGGCGCGCAAGACGTCGCCGTCATCGACACGCTGGCGCCCGGCCTCGACCTTTCGCCGCTCGGCGCGCTGCTCGCGGATGCGGGCATCACCAAGGTGTTCCACGCAGCGCGGCAGGACGTGGAGATCTTCCTGGAGCGGTTCGGACAGGTGCCAGCGCCGCTGTTCGACACCCAGGTCGCGGCGATGGTCGCGGGCTTCGGCGACCAGGTCGGCTACGACGCGCTCGTGTCCGCGCTGACCGGCGGGCAGATCGACAAGGCGCACCGGTTCAGCGACTGGTCCGCGCGTCCCCTGTCTCCGGCGCAGGTCGCCTACGCGGCGGCGGACGTGACCTGGCTGCGCCAGGTCTATGAGCGCCTGGCCGAGAAGCTGGCGCGGGACCGGCGGCTCGACTGGGTGGCGGAGGAGATGGCGGTGCTGGCGCTGCCCGGCACCTACCGCCCGGAGCCGGAGATCATGTGGGAGCGGCTGCGCCCCCGGACGGCCAACCGCCGCATGCTGGGCCTGCTGCGCGCCGCCGCCGCCTGGCGGGAGCGGGAAGCGCAGCGGGTCAACATCCCCCGGCAGCGCCTTCTAAAAGACGAGAGCCTGCTGGAGATCGCCGCGACCGCCCCCACGAGCGCCGACGCGCTGGCCCGCGTGCGCGGCATCTCCCGCGGCTTCGCCGAGGGGCGGAGCGGCGCCGGGCTGGTGGCGGCGCTGCAGGAGGCGGCGGCGCTGCCGGAGGCCGCGTTGCCGGAAGCGCCGCGCGGCAAGGACGGCCCGCGCGCCTCGCCCGCCTTGGTGTCACTGCTCAAGGTGCTGCTGGCGGCGAAGTGCGAGGAGCACAACGTGGCGCCGAAGCTGCTGGCATCGTCCGACGACCTGGACCGCCTGGCGACGGAGGCGGAGCCGGACATCCCGGCGCTGCACGGCTGGCGGCGCGAGATGTTCGGCGCGGACGCTCTGGCGCTGAAGGCCGGGTCGATCACGCTGGGGGTGGCGGGCAAGCGGGTGAAGCTGGTCCGGGGGTGAGGAACGTGCTGGGGCAGGCCTGGCGAGAATCGGGAGCGCCGGATGGACGGTGGCGGCAAGCGCGACACGGCATACGACCTGGATTTCCACGCCTGGGCGACGGAGCAGGCCGCGCTGCTGCGGACGGGCCGCCTGTCCGACATCGACGCGGCGCACATTGCCGAGGAGATCGAGGCCTTGGGGCGCAGCGAACGGCATGAACTCACGAGCTGTCTCTCGGTGCTGCTGCTGCATCTGCTGAAATAGTCGCGTCAACCGGACCTTCGTGGCAAGAGTTGGGAGCTGACGATCAAGGAGCAGCGTCGGCAGCTTGCCCGCCATTTGAAGAACAATCCAAGCCTCAAGCCCTGGACCGATGAAGCCATGGCCGACACCTACGGCGACGCGGTGCTGCGGGCGGAGCTGGAGATGAACCTCCTCCGCGACATGCTGCCCTGGAGTTGCCCATACCGCTTTGAGCAGGTGATGGACGAGGCGTCCTGGCCTGACCCGGCCTGACCCCCGCGCCATCCGCCCCGTGCCGCACGCGCCTGCCGCACGATCTGTTTGCAAACGATATGGAACGACCGCTACGCTGCAGACCGCGGTGTTCAGCTGGAGGGACTTATGGCCGTGAAAACCTGGGACGGCTCAAACAACCGTTTTGACAACGCGACCGATTGGTCCCCCGCCGGCGTGCCTCAGCCCGGCGACGTCGTGGAAATCGACTCGGGCGACGTGACGGCCGCGGGCGAGCTGCGGGGACTCAACATCGCCAGCGCGAGCGAGTTCGAGCTTGGGGACGGCACCACGCTCGCGCCCGACACGCAGTTGACCGTCTTCGCCGCAGCCCCGATGAACGTGTTGCGCGTGGTCGGGCAGGTCAGCAACCAGGGCATCATCATTGTCGAGGGTGCGGTAGACGTCTTTTCCTCGGCCGGACCGACCGGCATTGCCGGGGTGCTGCGCAACACCGGCACGATCAACGTCGTGAACGGGTCGGTGTTCATCCCCTTCGGCCGTTCCCCCAACGGTTCGGTGCAGAACGACGGCACCATCTCGGTCTGGGGCTCGGCGGCGCGGACCCAGAATGCGATCCTGAGTTCGGTGGCCGGCGGCGCCGGGATCGTCCAACTGTTCGGAGGCGCCCAAGCCATCACGGAGGGGTCCGGCGCCGGCCAGACCTTTCGCTTCATTGCCGGCGGCAGGGCGGCGTCGCTGGCTTTAGACGCGCCTAGCACGTTCCAGGGCCGCATCGCCGGGTTCGCGGCGCCCGACACCATCTCCCTCGGGGATGTGGCATACACCAGCTACGCCTACGCCAGCACCGGCCCTGCCAGCGGCGTGCTCACGGTGTCAAACAATGGGACGACGGTGGCCAGCATCGCCCTGGACGGAACCTACCAGCAGTCGGATTTCAAGGTGGCGACGCGGCTGCTCGACGGCGGCGTCACGCACCTCGACGGGTCCATCACGCAGACGGAGATCACCACGACGGCCGCCCCGCAGGCCGCGGACGTCGAGTTGCAGGACGCGACCCTGGGCCTCGCCTCCCTCGATGCGTCCACCCCCTATGCCGGCCCGGTCACCGGCTTGCAGCGCCAGTACTTCTGGGCAGGCAACGACAAGGCGGGCATCGCCGCATTGTCCGCGAATGCGTTCCTGAAAGGCGGACCTGGAAACGACGCGCTGCTGGCCACCGGCGGCAGCAACGTGCTGGACGGCGGCGGCGGGTCGAACTTCCTGGCCGGCGCCGCGGGCGCGGATGGCGGCCGGGACACATTCTTCGTGGACGGACGCGACAGCCCGGCCTGGGACACCGTCCTCAATTTCCACCCCGGCGACGCCATGACGCTGTTCGGCTTCCAGGCCGGGCAAGGCACGGTTACCTGGACCGCGTCGGACGGCGCTCGCGGCTTCCAGGGCGCCACGCTGCATGCGACGCTGGGCGGCCCCGGCGGCGGCGCGGATGTCTCGGTGACGTTCGCGCGGATCGGATACGACGAGGCGCAGAACAGGTTCACCTTGTCCACAGGCAGCACCGGCGGGGTCGGCTACCTGTATGTCGCCTATGCCTGATCCGCCGCGTCACCGGTAAACCCGCGCAATCCAACCCGCCGGCATCCCCGCCCGCCAAAGCGCCAAGCACGCAAGGTTGCGCGCCGACCGCCGCCGCCATCCGTCCCGCTCCCAACGCGCCGCGGATGTCACCGCGTCCGCCGGCAGCGCCGCCAGCCGATGCCGTCCCAGGCGGCGCACCAGATCCACGTCCTCCATCAACGGCAGCGCACGCACCCCGCCCACACCCTCCAGCACGTCGCGGGCGATCAGCAGCCCCTGGTCCCCGTATGGCAGCGCCAAGACCCGGCAGCGCCAAGCCACTGCCCGCTCCAGCCGCCGGGCGCGCGGGTCGGCGCTGTCGAGCGCGAAGCGGAAATACCCGGCCCGTTCCGGCGCCGCCCGCATGTGCGCCGCCGCCGCCGCGGCCCACCCCGGCGCAAGCCGCGTGTCGGCGTGCAGCAGCAGCAGCCAAGGCGACCGCGCCGCCGCGATCCCTGCCGCGATCTGCGTGCCCCGGCCGCGCGGCCCCTCGACCACCACGGCCCCCGCCGCCCGCGCCGCGTCCAGCGTGCCGTCCGTGCTCCCGCCATCGGACACGACCACCGCCGCCCGCCCGCCCAGCGCCGCGAGCGCCGCCGGCAGCACGGCGGCGGCGTTCAGCGTGGGCACCACCGCCGTCACGGTTCCTTTCGGCCACCATCGCACCTAGATACCTCCCATGCTCCAGCACGCCCCCACGCTCGACCCGGCCAAGTTCCGCCATCCACACATCACCGCCAAGGGCGAGCCGCGCGCCCAGGTGGCGCTGGGTGCGCTGGAAACGCTGTGGTTCAACACCGGCACGCTGTGCAACCTCACCTGCCGCAACTGCTACATCGAAAGCTCGCCGCGCAACGACCGCCTGGCTTACCTGACCCGGGCCGAGGTCCGCGCCTTCCTCGACGAGATCGGGCGGGACGCCCTGCCGGTCCGCACCGCGGGCTTCACCGGCGGCGAGCCGTTCCTGTGCCCGGACCTGCTGCCCATGCTGGACGACGCGCTGTCCCGCGGGCTGGAGGCGCTGGTGCTCACCAACGCGATGCGGCCGATGATGAAGGCGGCGGACGGCCTCGACGCGCTGCGCGCCCGCCACGGCGGACGGCTGCGCCTGCGCATCTCGCTCGACCACTACGGCCCCATCCAGCACGAGGCCGAGCGCGGCCCTCGCAGCTGGGAGCCGACGCTTGACGGCCTGCGCTGGCTCGCGGGGCGCGGCTTCGCGCTGGACGTGGCGGGCCGGCAGTTCTCCGGGGAGCCTGAAGCCGAGATCCGCGCCGGCTTCGCCCGCCTGTTCGCCCGGCACGCCATCCCCATCGACGCCGCCGACCCGGTGCGCCTGATGCTGTTCCCCGAGATGGACGCGGGCCAGGACGTGCCGGAGATCACCGAGGCCTGCTGGGGCATCCTGGGCAAGTCGCCGGCCTCCGTCATGTGCGCCTCGTCCCGCATGGTGGTGCGGCGCCGTGGCGCCGTGCGCCCGGCGGTGGTCGCCTGCACCCTGCTGCCGTACGACGCCGGATTCGAGCTGGGCGCGACCCTCGCCGAGGCCTCTCGCCCCGTGCCGCTGAACCACCCGCACTGCGCCCGGTTCTGCGTGCTGGGCGGCGCGGCCTGCAGCCGTTAAGGCTCTGGGTTGCCCTCATGATCTCCCTGGCGGCCATGCTCGCGGCCTGGTGGCTGCTGCCGGTGCAGGCCTGGACGCAGGAGGTCGTTGCGTGGGTCGGGGGCTTGGGCGCCTGGGGCGTGCTGATCTACGGTGCCGCCTATGCGGGCGCGCTGGTCGTGCTGCTGCCGGCGGCGCCGTTCACGGTCGGCGCCGGGCTGATCTACGGGCTTTGGGGCTTCCCGCTGGCGTTGGGGTCGGCGACCCTCGGCGCGTCGCTCGCGTTTCTCGTGTCGCGCCACCTGGTGCGCGGCCGGGTCGCCCGGCTGATCGCGACGCGGCCGGGCCTGCGCGCCATCGACCGCGCGGTGGCGGAGGAGGGCTGGCGCGTCGTGGCCCTGCTGCGCCTCAGCCCGCTGGTGCCGTTCAACCTGCAGAACTACGCCTGCGGCGCTAGCAGCATCGGTTTCTGGCCGTACGTGGCGGCGACCGGGGCGGGGATCGCGCCGGGCTGCCTGCTGTACGTCTATCTCGGCGTGGCCGGCCGGGCGGCGTCGGGCGGCGGCGCGGCGCGGTGGGCGCTGGTCGCCCTGGGGCTCGCGGCGAGCGTCGCGGTCACGCTGCTGGTCGGGCGGCGGGCGCGTGCGGTGCTGGCGCGGAAGGGCGTGGACGCCGCAGCTTGACCCGGCCGTGATCGCCCTGCTGGAAGCGTCGCGGGCCGGGCTGTTCTGGCGGGGCCAATGGCTGCCCAACATCGTGGCCGGCGTCATCGTGGGCGTCGTGGCCCTGCCGCTGGCGCTGGCCTTCTCCATCGCGTCCGGCGTGCGGCCGGAGCAGGGGATCTACACCTCCATCATCGCCGGCCTGCTGGTGTCGGCCTTCGGCGGCAGCAGGGTGCAGATCGCCGGGCCGACCGGGGCGTTCATCGTGATCCTGGCCGGCGTCGTCGCGTCGTTCGGGGTGGACGGCCTGCTGCTCGCGACGGTCATGGCGGGCATCATGCTGGTGGCGCTGGGCCTCGCCCGGTTCGGGGCCGTGATCCGCTTCATCCCCGCCCCGGTGATCGTGGGCTTCACCGCCGGCATCGGCGTCATCATCTGGGTCGGCGAGTGGCATGACTTCTTCGGCCTGCCCCAGACTCATGCGAGTCCCGGCGGGACGCACTTCCACGAGAAGCTCTGGCACTTGCTCCAGGCGCTTCCGCAACTCGACCCGGCCACCACCGCGCTTGCGCTGGCGAGCCTGCTGCTCGTCGTCTTCGGCCCGCGCGTGCCCGGTTTGCGCCGGGTGCCCGGCCCCGTCATCGCGCTGGTGGCGGCGACCGCGATCCAGGCGGCATTCGCCCTGCCCACCATCGCCACCATCGGCAGCACGTTCGGCGACATCCCCGCGGGCCTGCCGCGCTTCGCCCTGCCGGGGGTGAGCCTCGACCGGCTGATCGCGCTGCTGCCGTCCGCCTTCACCATCGCCATGCTGGGCGCCATCGAATCCCTGCTGTCCGCCGTGGTCGCGGACGGCATGGCGGGCACCCGGCACGACTCGAACCAGGAGCTGATCGGCCAGGGCCTTGCCAACATCGCGGCGCCCTTCTTCGGCGGCATCGCCGCCACCGGCGCCATCGCGCGCACCGCGACCAACGTGCGCAACGGCGCGACGGGGCCGCTCGCCGGCATCGTGCACGCGCTGACGCTCGTGCTGGTGCTGCTGGTGCTGGCGCCGCTCGCCGGGCGCATTCCGCTTGCGGCCTTGGCGGCGATCCTGTTCGTGGTGGCGTGGAACATGAGCGATGCCCGGCACTTCATCCGCATGGCCCGCACGGCGCCCCGGGCGGACGCGGCCATCCTGCTCATCACCTTCGCGCTGACCGTGCTGACCGACCTGGTGATCGCGGTGAACATCGGCGTCATCCTGGCGATGCTGCAGTTCCTGCGCCGAATGGCCAGCTCGGTCGAGGTGCGGGCCGCGGGCGCCGAGGGCATGCCGCCCGGCGTCATGGTGTTCAGCATCGAGGGGCCGTTCTTCTTCGGCGCGGTGGACAGCCTGGAGCGCGCCCTGGACGTTGTGCACGCGGGGTCCCACGCCCAGGCCCGCGCCGTCGTGCTGCGGCTCGGCCACGTGCCGTTCATCGACGCGACGGGGCTGCAATCCCTGGGGCAGGCCATGCGCGGGCTGGAGCGCCGTGGGGTCCCGGTGCTGCTGTGCGAGGCGAACGCCCGGGTGCTGCGCAAGCTGCTGCGCGCCG
This sequence comes from uncultured Acetobacteraceae bacterium, assembly GCA_964236755.1. Classification (GTDB taxonomy): domain Bacteria; phylum Pseudomonadota; class Alphaproteobacteria; order Acetobacterales; family Acetobacteraceae; genus CAHJXG01. The sequence goes on along the minus strand of CAXSHI010000020.1, from coordinate 531 downwards.
GGCTGGCGCGGCTCGGGCCAAAGCGGCGATACTACAGCACCTTGGCGCAGGCGGTGGCGCATAGCGGGGGCACATGAGAAACTTCGACCTGGCGGTGATCGGCGCCGGGGCGGCCGGGCTGTCCACGGCGTATGTGGCGGCGCGGCTCGGCCTGCGCGTCGCGCTGATCGAGCGCGGGCGGATGGGCGGCGAGTGCCTGAACGTCGGCTGCGTGCCCAGCAAGGCGCTGCTGGCGGCGGCGCACGCGGCCAGCGCCGTCCGCCATGCCGGGCACTACGGCGTCCAGGCGCCCGCCCCCACCATCGATTGGTCCGGCGTGCAGGCCCACGTGCATGGCGCCATCGCCGCTTTGGCGTCGGCCGATTCTGTCGAGCGCTACGAGGGCCTGGGCGCCACGGTCCTGCAGGGCACTGCGCGCTTCGTGGCGCGGGATACGCTGGCTGTCGAAATCGGCACGGTGACCCGGCGCGTGACGGCCCGCCGCATCGTCATCGCTACCGGCAGCCGCCCCGTCGTGCCGGACCTGCCCGG